>JANNDL010000105.1:0-15164 GCA_031387665.1 Chamaesiphon sp. OTE_75_metabat_95
TAGCCGTACTAACCTGCTATCTGCACTTTTAAATCCTTCCATTATGCTTACCCAGAGTGGCTTTGATGGCTCTCTCTTTTTAGCATACTTTCTGCATGAACACAATTGACCCTTTTTGCCGTAGAATGAACATGCTAGGCACTGCCCACCCTACTGGAAATGCTACTATTGTGGTTGATTGCCTACCACAACCACCGCTGTTGCCGCTTGGATTGCACAAAGCTCCACATCTCATCTACTTCTGCTTCCAGATTTGAATCTTCTGCTAGACAGATTGTATTTTGTTGTTTTGTCCGTTGGTTGAAAGATATTTCAGCAGCCTCTTTTGTTATGCGTAGATCAATAATAAAATAAAGATATTATGGCTAATAAACGTTTTTTTAATATTTTTAATCTGACAGAAGCAGAAGCGATCGATCTGCTCGATACACCTTTGGATAAATTAGCCGAGGATGAATCTCGCTATGTTGCGGCTTCTCATCTGATTAATTTTCCGACAGAAGCCGCGATCGATGCCTTACTCAGAGCGATCGATAATGATGACTATGAACTCGAAAATCGGATCGTGCGGCGCAAATCGATCGAGACATTAGGCAAACTTCAAGCTAAACCAGCATTGCCTGCAATTCGGAAATGTCTGGTCGAGGCAGACTGCTATACTGTCGAAAATGCGGTGTGGGCGATCGGTGAAATTGGCACTGACGATCCAGAAATATTATCAGAAATCGCGCAAATATTAGAACGAGAAGGTCAAAATCATCGGGTAATTATTCATACTTTAGTCAAGCTCGATTATCAGCCCGCAGTCGATCGAATCAAAGCTTTTACAGAGTCAACTGATGAAGCAACAGCAAGTGCAGCGATTTCCGCTGTGTGCAGGTTTACGGGTGATTATACCCAGATGGAACGGGTAATTGCGTTTCTATTTCATCCTAATATCAATGCCCGACGCGCCTGTATTCAAGATTTGATTGATGCTAATTACTATCCAGCAATTCCCAGTATTGCGAGATGTCCGGTATCGATCGTGTTTCGCTTACGGGCGATTAGATTACTGGCTGATATTGGCGTAGAGCGGGGAGAAATTCAATTTAGCGAGATTCGATCGAGTCTCGAACAAACCCTATTCGATCGTCCCCGTGATTTAGAGTTAATTCATGAATACGATCTGCCACCGACGATGGAATTTTTGATTCGGCAGTTGTATGAAACTGATTTTGGGCTGTGTTATTTAGCGACTCAAACTATTTTGGACGATCGAGCTGATGAAGCACCTGCGGCTTTATTGGCAACATATGCAGCGGAAGCTTACAACGATTATGGTGCCCATTATCATGTAATGAAACTAATTGGCTGGCTCAAATATCAACCAGGTTATGATTTACTAGTCGAAGCTTTGAATAACCGCGAACCCCAGTTTCAGAAGTCACGAGCAGCGGCGGCTTTGGCTTTGGGTGAACTCGGTGATGTACGGGCGATTCCGCTGTTGGTGGCTTGTTTGGAGACGAAGATTTGGGATCTCAAATATGCTGTGTTGATGGCGTTGGACAAGTTGGGTGATGCAAGTGGGCGAGCAATTGCGGCTAATGATCAGGATTGGTTGATTCGCGATCGTGCAGTCTCTTCGATGTAGGGTGTGTTACTGCGGAGCATAACGCACCATTGACATTATGATGGTGCGTTATGCTGACGCAGTAACACACCCTACGAGATCGATCGAACAATCCAATCATTCAAGTTAGGATTAATTTTACTCCGGCGATCGACAATACCATTGCCAACAACCATTGCAACTTCTGGCTCCCAATGCGTTTACTGCCATATTCTGCACCAATCCAGCCACCAATAGCGACACAAATCGCCCAAAGCCAGAGACTTGAAGGTAACGTCGGAAACTTAGTTAGATAACCGAGCAATCCAGCGATCGAATTTACCAAGATAAATGCCGCTGAAACCCCAGCCGCTTGCTTGATCGTCGCCCAGCCCATCAGCAATAGCAGCGGACTCAAGAAGATCCCCCCACCCACACCTGTCAGCCCCGACAACAGCCCGATCGCCATCCCCAGACCAATTGCTAACCAAATTGGTAATGAATGAGGTTGCTGGGGCTGTGAGCTGGCTTGAATCAAACCCAGCCTACCAGCAGCATAGAGTAAGACTACCCCCAAAATTGGCTTGTAAATCTGGGTTGGCAGAACGATCGATCCACCGATAAAGGCACAGGGAATCGAACCGAGGGCAAACTGCCAGAATAACGACTTATCAAAGCATCCAGCCCGATAAAACTTGATGGTAGCGATCGCTGCCACAATGATATTGAGGACTAGTGCCGTCGGCTTCATCACGGCGGGAGTCATGCCAAATAAAGCCATTGAAGCTAAATATCCAGATGCCCCACCATGTCCGACAGAACTATAGAGAATAGCGGCGATGAAAATACAGGTAGCTAATAGTAATTCAGACACTCAAATTCGATCGGGTTGTAAATAGTTGCAGGTAAACAGGGAACAATAAGCAAGACATCTTCAAGACAGATACGAGCTAAGTTATGGATGCGGAAGAACTATTGTGGCGATATCGGGGTGGCGAACGGGACTTTACCACAGTCGATCTGAGTGGATTTAGTCTGGTTTCTCAGGACTTAATTGATATTATTCTCAATCAAGGTGACTTACGCAAAAGTAATCTCACATTTGCTTATCTCAATCGCGCTCAGTTTGTCAAAGCCAACCTATCCAATTGTAAGCTGGGTGGCTCGACACTGATTCGCGCCGATCTCCAGGGTGCTAATCTGCGCGATGCCGATTTACATGGAGCCAATCTCCAGTATGCCGATTTTCGCGGTGCAGATATGACTTGGGTAAATCTGATTGATGCCAATCTGATGGATGCAGACTTACGCAATGTCAATCTCAGCGGTGCTAATCTCAGTGGTGCCTGCTTGCGAGCAGCGAACTTTCGGGAAGAGAAACGCAGCTACGCCTCAAACCTTCGCAGTGCCAAGCTTTGCCGCGCCGATCTTCGCAATGCTAACATGGCGGGAGCAAATCTATCAAAAGTCGATCTCAGCTATGCCAACCTGACTGAAGCAAACCTTAAAGGTGTCGATCTCAGTGGCGCAAATTTGACAGGTGCTAAATTGACTAGTGCAATTTTGACAGAAGCCAATCTGCACGAAGCAATCTTGCCCCACGCAGATATGTCCTTGTGCAAACTCGAACGGGCGATTCTCACCGCTTGCGATATGACAAGCGTGAATCTGAGCAAAGCGATCATGTCCAAAATCAAACTGGCAAATACCAATCTCACCCATGCCAATCTCACCGATGCTCGAATGCACAATGCCGATCTTACACGGACACTACTGTGCTATGCCAAAATGATCAGAGTGGAATTGATTGAGGCACATTTAGCCAAAACTGATTTGGAAGATGCCGATCTCAGCTACGCCAATTTAATGCGGGCAGAAATGAGTAGTGCCAGCATGATCGGTGCAAATCTCACTGCTGCCAAGATGCCTGATGGTCGGATTTATGCCAGCATCTAGTAATAGCAGTCATCATATTCATTAGGACAACATAAGGGCTTGTGTCTGATTTTCTAGGTGGATATTCCTGCACCTGATTGGGTGAGTGCTGTTTATTGATGGTTGTTGTATGCAAATGTTTGGGTATCTTCGATCGAATCCACATGGTACGATCGAGACGCATTCTCACTCGATATACTTTCCAATCATTCGAGCAATAATTCTGTCAGCTCCCTCATAACTTAATGGCTCAATATAAACACGACAGATTCTTCAAGTTCTACGTGCAAGCTCTATACAAAACCAAGGGTGAAACGCGAAAAAACATCAAAGTGATGAACGATGAAGAGTTAGAGATCGATTGTATGTTTCTAGCCCAGTCTGATAACTTGGGCTGGCAACAGGAGGATTTAGGACTATTTGACCGCTTGATGAAAAAGCATCCGACGATTATAGTCGAGCATTACAGCTCCTATCTCAATCAGAAAAATCTCAACGTTTCTATCACTAGAAAAAACCTCTACTGGGAGCCAAAGGAATCGGAATTAATCGAAGCCGCTCGTGTCGAGTTGCAACTAAAAAAATCAGAGCCTTTACCACAAGAGGCGAGAGCGCAAATTGAAGTTCAGAATCCGTTTACTTGGGTGTTAGCTGTCAATTGTGGCGATAAGTTATTGAGTCTGTGTGAGGCTAAACCCATAAGTGAATATGGGGCAGGGGTGTATGAGCTGTCGAAATTCCTGCGAATGGGGATTGTTGTAATCGATAGATTACCCGATGAAAAAGATACCTTATGGTTGAAGATGTTGGGGAATAAGGATTCAGCGCGGCGGGCGTTTGGAGAGATAGAGCAGTTATCGCCAAATAGACGAGAGAAAAATGATATAATCAGAACTAGTCTGAAGTATTGTGTCTACTTGCGCGGATTGCCCACAGAGAGTCTAACTGAAGAGGAGCAAGAGTTTATGAGAACTATGGAACAAGTTGATGCTTGGTATGAGGCTGAGATTGCGGAAGCCGCGCAGAAAGCACAAGAGCGAAAGCAACAAGAGATTGCACTGAAAATGTTGCAGAAGAATATGCCGCTGGAAACAATCGCGGAACTTACTGAGTTAAGTGTAGCGCAATTACAAATCCTCCGCTCTCAACTAGAAAATAACTGATCGATATGTTTAGCCTCGATCAAGTAACATAACAAGCACGATCGATATCAACATCACGATCGACTAATGCTGAAGTTAGCGATCGAATCCAAACATATCGATCGAGCATGGCAATCTAATCATCCCAATCTTAGCGGTCTGGCACATCATAATCGATCCAAATAATCACGGTCGGTCGAAAGTGAATTATTAAATAATACCATCTAAATTGAGCCTCATTCCAAAGTTATTGCTCCGTAAATATTTGCTCGTGGGCATTGCCCACCCAGCCCTTTCAACGTGAACACTAGTACTATTTTCTCGATCGATATAGGATGCCACTTTGAAGGTTTTTCAATTATGGCGTGCCCCTCCTCGATCGATAAAAAGTCGTAATTTCGATCGAGGAGGGGCACTCAACCACTAGTGTCGATCGAATTAGGCACCAATTTACGCCATCCTAGCACTAAGTATTTATACACGTTGAAAGGGCTGGCATTGCCCACCCTACGAATCTACGAATCTTTATCTACTCAACCCCTGAAAATATAAGATTGTAGCAGTAACACTTAAAGCAAAAGTCGATCGAATCTAGCTCACGGTTTTAACTGGGATTCGAGCGGGAATCATGCCGCTGGACATCTTTTTGCGACCCTCTTGATGGATTTCTGATTTTCTCAACTTGTCGCTGATGGATGCGACCATCGAGACAGCCACTGCATCAGATTTAACCTTGGCGTATTGTCCCGTTGGTTGATACCCAGGTACCAAGTCATGGAGGACAGCGACACAGGCAGTGACTTCACAATCGGCGGCGGCATCCAGGAGGGTGTTGAGCTGAGGTTCTAGTTGCTGCCAGCCTAATTTGGCTTCACGGGCACAGAAGATCTTGGGATGTCCCGTGGGCAATGCTGCGTCGCAATCGATCAGCAGCTCCTCATAGATTTTTTCACCAGGACGTAAACCTGTGACTTCGATTTTGATGTCTTTTTCAGGTTCTAAGCCGTGCAAGCGAATCATCTGAGCAGCCAGATCGTAGATTTTGACGGGTTCGCCCATATCGAGCAGGAATACTTCGCCACCTTTTGCCATTGCGCCAGCTTGAATTACTAGGGTTGCAGCTTCAGGGATAGTCATGAAATAGCGGGTGATATCGGCATGGGTGAGGGTGATTGGTTTACCCGCTGCGATCTGTTCGCTGAACCGAGGGACAACTGAGCCACTACTACCAAGGACATTCCCAAACCGCACCATTGTAAAACAGGTATTGTGAGTGGGTACATCAGCCAATCCTTGGAGAACTAATTCCGCGACACGCTTGGTAGCACCCATGATATTGGTGGGGCGAACCGCTTTGTCAGTGGAGATTAGGACGAATTTACCGACGTTACATTCGATCGCACATTGAGCAGCAGTCAGGGTACCACTAATATTGTTCACCATCCCCGAAATTGGGTTAGCTTCAACGATCGGCACATGCTTGTAAGCAGCCGCGTGATAAATAATATCTACACTATATTGCTTCAGAACTCGCGTTAGGGTTTGAGCGTCAGTCACCGAACCTAAGCAGGCAACTTTATTGAGATTGGGATAGCTTTCACCCAGTTCCATATCCATCTGATAGAGAGCAAACTCGTGTAGCTCATAGACTAGCAGCATTTTTGGTTGCTGCTTGGCAATCTGACGGCAGAGTTCGGAACCGATCGATCCACCACCACCAGTAACTAAAACTACTCGATCGGTAATATCATGTTGAAGCAATTCGGGGTTAGCCGCGATCGCTTTACGACCTAATAAATCTTCAATGTTCAGATCTCGAACCTTGTTGACCGAAACATTACCACTTAATAATTCAGTAATACTGGGGACGGTTTTAATTGGTACACCCAAAATTTTCAGTCGTTGAGATAAGTCGCGGCGGCGTTGACCATCGATCGATGGCATTGCCAGCAAAATTTCCGCAAATCCAATCGTAGCTTTGAGTTTGAGCAACTCAGCAGGCGCATATACTCTGGTTCCTTGGACATTTCGACCTTGAAGCTGAGGATTGTCATCGACAAACCCAATTAATTTCTTACCATTTTTGACTGTCAAACCTTGGGCGAGAATGCAGCCAGCACTACCAGCCCCATAAATGACTACTTTGCTCATTTCTTTGCCAACATGGTCAACTTGGCGCATCTTACCCATCAGCAGCCGGATTCCAAAGCGCAGGGAGATCGTCAAAATCAAGGTGAGCATCCCATCACTTAGGAGCACGGAAGCTGGAAGTGTCGAAATTGTCAATAGTCGATCGAACCCCAGAATGATCGCACAACTGGCAAATACAGCCTTGGTAATTGTAAAGATAAACGCTCCATCAGTCGATCGCAATACTTGTTGGTAAACTCCAAAGCTCCAGAACAGCCCAATCTTGATCCCAATCTCCAATAGGATGAAGTTGCTTTGCTGCAACATCACCCCAGACATCAGAGCTAGTCCATCCTCAAAGCCAATAGCTACAATAATTGCAAGCAGGAACAAGCTAATGTCCGCCAGCATCAGAACTGCATACTTTCGATCGTTGGAAAACGCATTAATAAGTTTGTTTAGATAGGTATAAAGCTGTGGGGCTACCTTAAATTCTAGATCCTTGAATGGTGAATTAATCATTTACTCAACTTATTTTTGCGAAATTTTCCAAGTGATGCCTATGCAGATCTACTTGTACTTATATCCACCCAGTCGAGTAGTAGATCGGGACGGTTTTGAATTTTGTTCCCATTTTGAGGAGATTGGGAGCACGGGGGCGCGGGAGACGCAAGCGTCTTAGTTCTTGCTCCGATGCTCCCACGCCCCCACGCTCTCTACTGGCACAAATAGCTGATTACTCTTTCATACTTTTAGCGGTGCGATCGCCAAGAATTGCTGTGATAACTTGTGAATAAGTTGAAACATTCCAGCCTGGGAAATTCAATTTAGTACCCATATCGCAGCTTTAGATCGGTTATGACAGACATTAGATTAGGTCAAAGTATTTCGACTTCTTTCGCCAACAGCAATACTCAGAGTGCAGATCTCCCTAATGAATATAATCTTCCAGGCTTGGATAGTTTTAGACAGCTCAAAATTACTGTTCAACGTCCCGTAGGCGCAACTAACGACACTAAGCTCGAATTAATCGATGTAGCTACAGGCGATACTCTCGCTCAAAGTATTCAGACTGGAGCCGGAACATTTTCGCTGTTATTCACTACTTTTCCGAGTATTAATTACAAAGTTCGGGTTGGGAATCCGAGTTTAGGCGATTATCAATTAACTCTGATTGATGGTGGTAAAGCGACTTCGATCGTTAGTCCTCAGGTTGGTAATGCGATCGATAATAATACTAACTCTCTAGTCGGCACGATCGGTCAAAGCGGCACCTATTTCTCCTTGGCATCCGGCGGTAAACTGAAACTATCAGATATTGCCTTCGCGCCTAATGGTCAGTTTTATGGAATTGGAGCTGCGGCTACTGCGGCTGGGACAGACTTACTGTACCGCATCGATCCTAGTCTCGATCGATCCCAGCAAGTTCAACTTGTTGGTGAAATCAGAGATACTCAAGGAATTAGCCTCAGCAGCAGTATCCAGGCACTTGAATTTGCTGACAATCAGCTCTATGGACTCGGCTATGCCGCAGAAGGAGCCAAACTGTATCAGATTGATGTCAATACCAACATTGCAACTACTGTAGCTACTTTGCCTCAAGCTTTCCTGATTGGTGGCGATCTTAGCTATGATGCTGCTAATCAACGATTCCTGGCTACTTCTCTAGACGCTACTAATACTTCTAGTGACGCACTATGGCAGATTCCCCTCGCTAATCCCGCAGGCGCAACTAAAATTGGCATGACTGGTTTTACTGACGTTTATGGGTTGGCGATCGAAAATGGTCAACTGTATGGCTATACTGCCAATATCAAGCCAGACGGGACTGGTGCCACTCGGATCAAACTCGATCTGACGACTGGAAAAGGGATCTTCGATCGAGCAATTACAGGCACTCAAACCTTTGGCATCGGCGGAGCCGCAACAATTCCTGGAGCTGGCAGCGATGGACTGGTGCTAAATGTTATTAGTCTTGATAATGTTACACCCACTAGCACGATTGGTAGCAAGTCCCAAGGATTAGCCCAATCCAACATGATCGATCTCAGTGACTACACAGGCAAGACACTCACTGTCGATATCACTACCAAAAGTGATGCAGCCTATACCAATAATATCGGTTTCTACATCGTTGAAGATACACTCGGTACGATCAAACTTGCCAATGGTAGCACTCTCAAACCAAACGATGCCAACTATGCCATTGAAGCGATTAAAAACGCTCTAACCAACTCATTACAAGCAACTCAATCTGATACTAAATTAGGTCAAAACATCACGGGTGGACTGATCTATGCCCCTGTCGTCGTCGCCCAAGGTTCGTTAACTGATTTTGTTACTAAGAATCCTGGCAATGGCGGTGGCGCAAACGATATTCACGCTTACTTCAACTATATTGGTGCCAACTCCGATGGACTGGATCACTTCAAACTCTTGGGTAATAATACCTTTGGCGTTGAAGATATGTACAGCGGTGGCGATCGAGATTTTAACGATCTCGTTGTCACTATGAATATCAAACTAGTTTAGCTATTCAATATCTATTTAGAGCTAACAATCATATTTGAATTCATATTGGATAAAGGGCGAGTGTTCTACACCCGCCCTTATTTGTTTGCACCAATTATTCAAGATTTTCGTAGGTAATTGGCTACAGTCTAAGTAGATTAAAACTAGCTATAAATTAAATAAAGCAAGCACTTTAGCCGATTTCAATTATTGAAGAAATTGATACTATGATATTACAGGGTAGCTCGATTGCAATTAAAACAATGAATAAGTTAACTGAGTAAACTGTACCTTAAAAGCATGGCAGATATTAAATTAGGTCAAAGTATTGTAGGTACTCTAGATAGCAGCGATCCCAAACTTAATGGATCTGCCTATGATGAGTATAATATCTCAGGATTAGATGATTTTAGAAAAGTGAGCATTTCTCTAGATCGCCCATCAACGGCAGGCGAAACTACTGTTCAAGTTATTCACTCAAAGACTGGTGATATTCTCAATGGTGCAGTATCTACGGCAGGTGCAGTATCATTGACTGGCACCTCATTTCCCAATAGTAATTATAAGATTAGGGTAAGTGGAAAAAATCTAGGCAACTACACACTATCTCTAAATGATGATGGCAAAGCGACTTCCATCGTTAGTTTGCTTAATACCCCCAATACTACTGGTACTAAAGTTAGATTAGGTACAATTGAAGCTGATGGTACTTTTTTGCAACTAGCAAGTTCTGATGATAATTTTGGTTCAAATCTATTGTCAGACATTGCTTTGTCAGCAACTGGTAAATTGTATGGAATTGGCAACTCAACTGATGGCAAAGATCGCCTATACCGCATCGATCCGAGCACTAAAATTACCGATCGGATTAAACTTGTCGATGATATTAAAAATGACCAAGGCGTTCTGCTGAACAATAATTTTAACGCATTGGAATTTTCAGCCGATAATAAACTCTATGCGATCGGATCTGGCTCCAATAAACTTTATCAAATCGATCCGAATACTAGTGTTGCAACTTCCATTGCTGATTTACCGACTGGTTTTAGCAGTAGTGGCGATCTAGTTTTTGATGGAGCGAATAATCGGTTTTTGGCAACATCTAAAGATACCCCAACTAGTGACGCGCTGTGGCAAATTTCAATCGCCAATCCATCTGGCGCGACTAAAATTGGTCAAATTGGCTTCGCTGGTGTCCAGGGCATAAATTTTGAAAATGGTCAATTGACCGGATTTACCAACACTGGAATTGGGATTAAGTCAACTACTAATCGGATCAAAATTAACCCAACTAGTGGTGTCGGTACATTCGATCGCGTGATTACTGGCAACGGGATTTTAGCTGGTGTCAGTGGATCTGCCACGATTCCTAGCTCTAGCTTAGGCTTGGAACCTAAACCCGATTCACTCAATTCAATCGGTAGCAAATCCCAAGGATTACCACAACGCAACACGATCGATCTTAGTGACTTTGCAGGCAAAAATCTCAAAGCAGATATTACCACCAAAGGTGATGCCGCCTATACGAATAACATCGGTTTCTACGTTGTTGAAGATGTCTTGCTGGGCACGATTAAACTCGCCAATGGTAGCTTGCTCAACCCAGGCGATGCAAATTACGCAGTTGAAGCAGCTAAAAGTGCCGTGCTCCAAGCAGGCAAGATTGATAGTAAGCTCGATCTAGATATTACTGGTGGTAAAATTTACGCCCCAATCGTGATTGCTCAAGGCTCATTAACTGATTTTGTCACCAACAATCCCACCAATGGTGGCGGTGCCAAAGATATTCATGCTTACTTCAATTATGTTGCTGGGAACGCCGATAAAGTCGATCACTTCAAACTCTTAGGTAATAATATCTTTGCAGTAGAAGACCAATTTGGTGGCGGTGATAGAGACTTCAACGATCTGGTTGTCAACGTGAATGTTAGAACAGTCTAAAAGTTGCTGTTAAAATAAGTTACTAAATTCAAACAAATAAGTGGGAGCAATCGATCGATTGCTCCCACTTATTTTCACATGTTTGTGCTATCTTAATCACAAGTCGAATTACGCTTCAATTTCAGATTTACCTTTCTAAGCAGCCTCAGGAACACAAATTCAGGTACAATTATTGCATTAATAAATGCTGATTACCCCAAACCAGCAGTTATTAGTGCGATCGCTAATTTATTCCAACTGAGTAAAAATGATCGCCAATCTAATTGTTAATCTGAACGTTAAAATACCATAAATCGACCTGGATTAATGCCAAAAGTTTAATTTTTGACATTAATCAATGAATCTATTCATTAAATAATAGGAGTTTTAAATTATGGCTATTGCTGCTGCTCAACCATTACATCAGTTGTACGAGTTATTTGCCAAAGGCATCTATGGCTACTTTGGGGGTAATAAAGCTGCTGTTGTCGAACAATTAAGGATTGCTGGTTACTCGATCGACAAGGAATTCAACGATCCCAATACCAGTTTTCAGGCACTTGGCTTGATCTACAAAGATGGCACTCGTCCACCTGTACTCATATCTCAGGGGACAACTGATGCCAAAGATTCCATTGATGACGCTAACCCGAAAGGGGTAGGCTTCGATCAATTTGCAGCTAATAAAGATGCTGTTAAAGATTGGTTAACCAGTATTATTGCCGATCGAACCAAAAACCCTGGTGGACTCACCGTCGATTTTACCGGACACAGTTTGGGTGCTAGTTTAGCACAATGGTTTGCCAGCGAATACCCCAATCTATTGCGCGAAGCAGTCACGTTTCAATCACCAGGAATTGCCCAGAGTGCCAGCAACAACTTCTTAAATAATGGTGGTAAGGCCAATCAAATTACTCACTATGCCGTCAATGGTGACATTGTTAGTCTTGGTGGTGAAGCACTTTTACCAGGATCATTGAAGCTGGCTGATTACCAAACAGTTGCGATCGATCCCGAAAAATACGGCATTAAACATCTTGCAGGCATCTTAAATAATACCGTTCCTGGTTTTACCGATCAGACAGCTTCAACACTGCTTTCAACCACTCTCAGTCAATTTAATGCCCCCACCTATACTTTTACAGGGCAAGATTGGCAAGATTTTGTCAGCCGGATCAAGGCAGGTAGTCCAAGTTTAGGCAAAGTAGTCGAGACTCGTGCTAGTGCAGAAACAGAGCGAATTGCTTCTGGTAGTTTTGCGAATCTAACTGGGAAGATTGACAACGCCCTAACTAACGTTGTTCCAACTACTTTTCCGACTTCATTACCTAATGCAATTGGCACCAAATCTCAAGGTTTGCGAGAAGGACGGACGATCGATCTGACTGACTTTGCAGGTAAAGCATTCCAAGCAGATATCACCACCAGAGGTGATGCCGCCTATACCAACAATATCGGCTTCTACGCCGTGACAGATGCCCTAACTGGGGCAATCGATATTGGCGGTGGTGTTACACTCAAACCAGGTGATATTAACTATGCAAAAGCAGCAGTTACCAGCGCAATTGCCAATTCATTACAACTAGGTAAAAACGATCGCCAAGCCAATTTTGGCGTTGCTGGCGGAGCTGTCTACGCTCCAATCGTGATTGCCCAAGGCTCCCTCGCTGATTTTATCAACAATAATTCCTCCAATGGCGGTGATGGTACCAAGATTCACGCTTACTTCAACTATCTCGGTGCCAACCCTGATAATTTCGATCATTTCCGCCTGACTGGTCCGAATACCTTTGCCGTAGAAGACCAATTCGGTGGTGGTGACAGAGATTTCAACGATCTAATTGTCAATCTGAACGTCAAAACAGCGTAAGCTAATTTGAAACTTAGCTAGATAAATCTAGTCTATTTATCTAGCTCCTTAACTGAAACTATCACTATGGACATAACTGCCAACTTCCCAGATCTAGACATTGAGGCAACCAATCAAGATGACCATAAGTCAAACACTCCTTTCCAACGGTTAATTCACAATGCGATGTCTGGGGAAGAGGTAATTGGACTATTGCAACGACACTGGCTCTTACCACAGTTACAAAAAGAACTAATTATCGATGACGCGCTGGCAACGATCGAATGTAGCCCAGAAGAAATTTTTGGTGCATATAAAGCCTTTTATCATCAGTATCAAATCACCTCTGATGAAGGTCGAGCAGAGTGGCTAGCACGCAATCATTGCAGCCTGATTCAGTTTGAAGATCTAGTTCTCAGAGCAATCAAGCTCGATCGATTCAAACAAACCACATTCGATCGACAAATTGATTCTTATTTCCTCCAGCGCAAAAGTCAACTCGATCGCGTAATCTATTCAATCTTACAAATAAACAACTTTCATCTAGCTCAAGAACTGTTCTTTCGGATTCAAGACGGTGAGGCAACTTTTGCCGAGTTAGCACCACAATATTCCAGTGGGCAAGAGACTCACACAGGCGGATTAATCGGGCCACAAGAACTATCCCTTCCCCATCCAATTCTAGCCCAGAAACTACTTTCATTGAGACCCGGACAATTAACCGATCCGATCCAAATTGCTGACTGCTTTGTCGTCATGCGATTGGAACAATATCTCCCTGCCCAGTTAGACACCCCCATGCGGCAGCGATTAGCCAACGAACTCTACGAACAATGGCTACAATCACAGTTGCAGCCATTGTTCATCGAACCCTCAGCCTAGTCTTCCCTCACGATCATTTCCCATCACACTCTATGTCTCTTCCTCCAATCGGCTTCCTACCGCCTAGGCTGATTCAATCACACTTACCGCTACTCGTGCTGTTCCCAGGGATGGATGGGACAGGTAAGCTGTTTAACCAGCAAATAACTGGATTAATTGATCGGTTTGACGTTCGCTGTTTATCGATTCCTACAAACGATCTGAATGGTTGGAAGGGTTTAGTCGATCGAGCAGTCCCATTAATCCTGTCCGAATTAACGCAAGGACAATCACTCTACTTATGTGGAGAGTCCTTTGGAGCTTGTTTTGCCATGCAAGTCGCCGAGCAGCTTGGCACCAAAATTAACCAGCTCATTCTGATCAATCCAGCATCCTCCTTTGCCAGACAGCCCTTGTTAGCCGCTGGTAGCGCGCTATCAGGGCTAATGCCAGATGCACTATATTCCCTCTCCGCAATGATTCTAGTTAATTTCCTGATCGATAGCGATCGAGTTGCTCCCGCCAAACGTCAAGATTTACTCGATGCAATGCTTTCCGTACAACCACAAACCGCCGCTTGGCGACTCAACCTCCTCAGACAATTTCCTATAGATTCGATTGTGCCCAAACTAACTGACATTCCCACACTACTAATTGCTGGAGGACTCGATCGGCTACTACCATCAGCCTTAGAAATCAGTATTCTCAGCCAACTCATCCCCAACTCCAAAACTCTGTTACTACCTGATAGCGGTCATGCTTGCCTACTGGAAAGAGATATCCATCTAGCCAACCTACTCTAAGCATCGATCGGCACAGAACCAAATTTGCCCATCACCAAAAATACTTTTGCCAAAGGGGTTGACAAGCTATATTAATTCAAGCTATATTAATAAAGCGGTGAAGAGAGACGAGTCAAAGCAGACGGTGAAAGCCGCTGGTGGAGCCAGTCATCCTAGCCATGAACCTAGACAACTATATAGTTTGAAAGCCGATAAACCTGGTTAGATTCGTTAAAACGATTATAGCAAGTCAAGTTCCTCGGAACAAGACGAGACTTTGTAGTAAGTCTATAAAGAAACAAAGCGAGCCAATAGTAATGGCTCTCCCTTAAATATAATGGAGAGTTTGATCCTGGCTCAGGATGAACGCTGGCGGTATGCCTAACACATGCAAGTCGAACGGGTCTTTCGGGACTAGTGGCGGACGGGTGAGTAACGCGTGA
>JANNDL010000130.1:0-17496 GCA_031387665.1 Chamaesiphon sp. OTE_75_metabat_95
ATTAATTTATGTTTTTTTCCACGTTCAATTCTAATATCTTCTATGTCGTCAAAGTGTTCTGCTATACTATGCTTAGGCTTCAGCTTCATTTGGAATCATATTAGTTTTAAATCAACTTAACATAATTAATTAGCTAAAGCTATGGGCAGGCATAGATTTTACGCTTTTAATAAATTAAATCTATATCTAGTTTTCAAGTGTTTTTAATAATAGAGAATTTAAGTGCGTTCACCCTGGGTGGGAGTCCACGGTTGATCACATTCAAATGTGTCATTAATTCAGCCAAGTGATGGGACAATTGCTGTGAATCGTCTATAAAATCTGGATTGTGGGCAAGATATTGGAGTTTGAACTTCAAGATATCCACCTCACTAGTGATGGCGGCGATAACATGTGATTAAAAAATAGGCGAGGAAAAGTTAGAATTGTAAGCATGGCAATCTTTCAGCATATAAAACACCGTTTGCGAAATTAATTAGATTTTCAAAAATTTGCTGGATCTGAATTTTTAGTTCGTTCAGTATTTGTGAGTAATCGATCGCAGTTAACATCGATTACTCACAATTAGTTTGACGCGATAAATAATTCATCAGCACATACAGTAGAACGAATACAATTACCCACTAACTCTAGTATTTCAGAGACTTCTAATGCAGAAAAGAGCAGCAAATTACGATCGGAGTTTTGGTTGATAATTTTTGCATAATAACGAGCAATGGTTTCAAATTCGTCGGAAGTGAATCGATCGATCACCAGACTTGTCGCATGGCAATATTCCTTGGCACTGAGGCTAAGTATTAGGTAAGACAAGCTCTTCGAGTTATTTCCGAATTTAGCTTCAAGTGCGTTACTCACCATTCGGCGACTAGATCGAATCACTAAAGTAAGATTTGATAGTTCTGAGTATCTATATTTCAACGTGGGGTTTAGCATAGTGATTCCTGAATTCGATCAAGAAGTGAAATATCGGATTGAAATTACTATAGATCGAATTCCATTAGTGATAGATAAATGACAGTTTAAAGACCCATCATTATAAAACAATGCGGGTTTGAGCAAGCTTGGGTCTTTTAGGTCTTTATTGGGTCTGATTAATTCTTGGGTATGTGCCAGAATTGAATAAACTGAAAATAATTGAGCCTGAGTAAGAAAAAATGATGCCATCATCTCTCAACCACAGGATTTGAGACTAATTTAGGTGAATGAAGTGAGATATAATCTAGATCTATGTGATAATATCCAGATCTATGCCGAGAACACGAACCTGCATGGCATCTCCATCAGGGAAAAAAAGAATAGACGAAGCAATACTTCAGAAATTTTATGACCTTAGTGCGAAAGAGATTCACGCGAAAGTGAAGAAAGAATGGGATTTGTCTTCATCAACCTGGAAACGTTTTGTTGCAGTGCGTAAGCCAATCGGAGTCGAAACGTTCAATGACTTGTGTGGATGGCTAGATTTACCTTGGCAAGAAATTGTTGCGCCCATTCCGTCAGATCTCAACAATTTCTATGGTCGTACAACAGAACTATCACAACTCGAAGAATGGGTGACAGATGAACATTGTCGCCTGGTAATTTTGTATGGCATGGACGGAATTGGGAAGAATGCTTTGGTACGGCAGCTTGAGAAAAAAGTAACTAGAAGTTTTCTGCGAATTGAGTGGGAGACATTTAGCTATGGTGACTCTGTTGAAACTACCTTAGCTAATCTAATCGAGCTACTAGATCCACAGAATTCATGCAGTGAAGGGGATCTTAAAGATCTTGATAAGCTAAAGGAACTGTTCTGGAGTCAATTGGAACAGCATTGCCTGATCGTTTTGGAGCAAGAGAAGGATGGAAGAACTGGTAACTATGATGAACACAAGAAGTTATTAGACGAATTAATTAGACGACCAGCTCGTAAAAAATCGCCTTCAAGCTGTATCTTGCTAGTTACTTCTTTCGAGAAACCTACTGGATTAACAAGCATTGATAAAGTAGCTGTAAAATGTTGGCCATTGGCAGGAGTAGACGAGAATACTGGATTAGATATTTTGAAAAATAACGATCCGCAACTAATAGAAAATAAAGAAGCTGCGAAAAAGTTGATCGCTAGATTTAGTAAATATCCTCGGGCACTACAACTGATTGGCTCCCATATTTGCAATCACCATAATGGAAATGTGCAAGAGTTTCTCGAACTCGACAAAACATACATGCCAGATCCGATCAAAAATATCATCAGAAAACTGATCGATAACTTAGACGAGCCAAAACCTCAATTGGGCAAGTCAGCACGAGCTATTTTGGACATCCTCAAAGATTCCGATGCTATCCCTCAAGCTCGACTCAGAGCCGCCTATACCCAACAAATGCCAAATAATCTCGATTTTACTGAGGCAACAGATCTTTTGCTGAATCGATCTATCCTCGTCAAATCTAAGGGATATGCGGAGTATGGGAAGACTTACTTTTTTGGTTTAGAAGAAGTAACAAAACAGGTTGTCTGTAGTTACGTCCATGAAAATACTTAGTTCGTAATTACTACAGATCTATGTAAAAAAGTATTCTTGGTATAAAATCCACGCCATACTTTAGGCTACAATATTAATCACTAGTGAAAGTCGAAATTCTATGGATCCCAAGAGATCTAAATGTTAGTTGCTAATAGAATTGACTTCGCATCGCTATTTAGCCGATCTTTCACCAGATAAACCCCGCCTAACTTGAAAACCATAGTTTTTTAGACTGGCTTTTTAAATGCCTATGACATAGTGTAGGCAAGTATTTGAGGGTTATTTTAAATCCTATCTTAAAACTACGGGTCTCACTCTAGGCGGGGTTTAATGATAATTATTTTTTTGTTATTTTGGATCAATAAATGAGTTACTGTATTAACCCTCTGTGTTCTCTTCGCCCTAACAATCTAGTCGATGCTAAAACTTGTAGAGGATGTGGCGATGGTTTACTGATAGAGGGTCGATATGAGATTTTAGATATTCTTCAGTCCGCTGACCCTCACCCTTGGCAAGTATTTAAAGTGATTGATAATCAAGCTCAAAATTTTGAAAGATTCAAAATTTTGAAAACTTTAAATAAGTATATTTCTCCAAACCCAACAGATAAAGAAAAAGAAAAACTACAGACGTTAGAAAGATTATTTGATAGAGAGATACAGTCATTAAGTGTTTTGCGAAATGCTGGTATTCCAAGATATGAGGGGATGAGATTTCCACTACCATCAGAGGGCACAAGACCGAAACTTGATTGTTTCGTGATGGAATTAATTGAGGGTGAGGACTTAGGAAGATGGATCGCTAGTAATAAAAGGTTGGCGGATATTACCAAAGCGAGAATCTGGCTGAAGAATATTACCATGATTTTACAGTACGTGCACGAGCAAGGATACATTCATCGTGACATTAAGCCAACCAATATTATTCTGAAAGGAAATGGAAAATTAGCTCTAATTGATTTTGGTATTGTCGGCGAAATAAATTCAACAATTTCCGAGAAAAAGTCTCATACACAAGTTCTTGACAATCATTATGCTGCTCCAGAGCAGATGGCAAATGGCTCTCTATATTACATTCAATCTGATTTCTTTGCGATTGGCAAAACATTTGTTCACCTACTTACAGATAGAATTCCTTTGCCAGGTCGCATGGAATTATATGAATGGAAGCATGACGTTGAATTTATTGACACCCAATCACCTGACAATGGTTTATCAGACAATGGAATTATCCCTTTGCTTGACTGGTTGATGAGAGCTGATTATCGAGATCGTCCGCAAACATCACAGCAAATTATTGATGTTATCGACTATCTCTCTAAGCCCAAATCAGATGGTAATTTTCCAAATGCTAGAGATACTCAAGAATTGATTTTGGGTGTTCAGAAAACAGGCGAAAATTGTCCTCCAACTACTACTACTCTGGTATCAGAGGATAAACCTACTCCGATAGTTATACCTCCTGTTGTACAAGAAAAAAGACCCAGATTATTGACGATAATATCGATCACATCATTGAGTCTAGTTGCTATGTGGATGGGAATTGCAATCACGTTTAAGTATCCTCCTTTTGCCAAAAAAGAACAGTCAGGTTCGGAACCAGCTAATACAACAAAAAGCACTAATTCATCATTGCCCTCTGTACCAGTGAAGGAAGTATTGATTAGTTTTGGTGATCGAGCTATTAAAGATTATTTGGTAGGTATAGATCGAGAAAAAACAGAAGATGCTATTAAATCATTTACTAAAAACAACTATTCATCTGCGTACGCCAAATTTTATGCCCTATGGGAAGAGCAACATAAAAATCTAACGCCAGGGAAATCAACAGACCCGATACTATTGATTTATATGAACAATGCAAAAGTTAGATATTGGCAGAGTAAACCTCCCGAAAAGAGAAAAGTTCAGACGGGCATACAAACAATTGCTGTTGCTGCACCCATGACAGATGCTCGGGGAAAACATATATTATATGGTGTAGCTCATGCCCAAAATAAGGTCACTCAAAATAATAAGTTACCAGATAAAAATATAGAACAAGAGCCTACTGTTTACTTAGAGGTTGGAATTGTTAATGATGAAAATCAACAGAGTCAAGTGACTAGCATAGCTGAAAAACTAGCCTCTAATAATATTACAGGTTTAGATCGGGAAAATCGTCAAATTTTGACTGTGATTGGGCATTATGCAAGTGAACTTACTTGTAAAGCTTTGCCAACTTATGCTCAGGCAGGATTGCCAATTATTTCTCCAGCTAGTTCAATGGAAGGATTGCCAGCTAATTGTGCCGACAAGTATCCGAAAGTATTTTTTAGAACTGTTTCATCATCCAAATTAGAAGCTAGTAAATTAATCGAGATATTAAAAACAACAGGAGCCTCTAAAGATTTAAAAATTGTTGCATTTTACAGAAAAGATCGTTCTGGAGAAAAAGGATATAGTCAAAATATATTTAATAGCTTCAACGAACAATATAATAGCAAGTTGGATGGAGTTGACTTGTCTGACGAAAACAAAGATATAGAAAAAGATATTAATGAAAAGATAAAAGATGCAAATGTTATTATCTTATTTCCAAATGGAAAGACTGATGACGCTTCTGCCTTCAAAAATTCTCTTTTGGTGATTAAAAAAGCCAATGAAATTCAAAAAAGTAATCCAGATCAAATCAAGCTAATTCTTGCGTCAAACCCCCTACTATCATCAGATTTTCCTGTAGCTGACTTCAATGGTTGGAAAGGAAAATTTGTAATAGCGATTGACTGGTATCGTGGATGTGGTAATCCAGATTTTATTAATGAGCAGAAAATCCTCTGGGGTGATAACGATTTAGATCGGATTATCGCTCAATCATATGAAGCAACACAGGTCATGTCCAGACTATTCAAAGATAATATTAGCAATCGATCTGATATTTTAACTAAGCTTGCTGCATTAGAAAAATTGGATCCTAAAATTACAAGTCATGTATTCAAGGACAAAAAAGATATTACCTTTAATAATACAACTGGAGATCGGAACGGGATTGAGAATCGGATACTAGTGACCCCTGAAATTGTACCAGGTACCCAATTGCGATTTACACCGCTCGATAACAAGCAATGTCGTTAAATTAGATTACGATCAAACCTACTCAGATTAGTCGATCGATATCAGTTTAGATCGATCGGGTGAATAGAGTGAGTTACTCAATCGAGCCTAAATTCACCCCTTTCCAGGATAAAGTAAATGATCTGGATCTAACCAAACAACATAAAAAACTTCATCGATGAAAAAACCGTGAATTCGACCATGTTCGTTTGCAGATAATGAAAACTGATAGGGAGTCTCTACTAATTGTTCTTCATTTGGCAATCCAAATTCAGTCTCGCTGGTACCTTCCCAATTGATGGGATGACATCGTAAAGCACTACTGCGATTGGTTAATAATTCTCGAACAGACAACCCCGATAGAGACTTCAATCGATCCAGTAGAGTTAACAAATAACTAGCACCTTTAGCTCGACAATGAAAGTATTCATGACCATCTTGGTAGTACTTAAATGAAAAACTAATCCCTACCGAAGTTAGCTGGGTTGGTTTGATTCCCGACGTGCCAGATGTGGGAAGTTGTGTCTTCCTAATTTTCTTCGACACGCGCTCCGTAGTACTCCTTCATCCAAGTTTTCTCAATCTGGTTTGTAGCAGCAACATCAGCGGCGATTCCACCTCTAGCTAAAATCCACGGAGCCTCGGAATGGGTCATGCGTTCTAGTTCGTAACCATCGCAGCTAAAGTATTCATCGCTAACACTTTCTAGAAATTTGATGAGTGTTGACGAGAGTTGTGGGGTGACATCTACTACGATCGGTTGCCAGCGGAAGGACTTATATTTTTGATATAATTCAGGAATTACTGGCCCATGTACCCATGCCTGAAAATCTTCGGCAAATAGCGGAGTGCCATGAATTGCTAAATGCCAAGCTTGTGCATAATACACTAATTTTTGCAGCTTCAGATTACTGACGAAAGAGCCAGTCTCTTTTGCCAACCAAATAAAATAATTTGCGACTTCAAAGCAGGATACCATCGTAGTTTTCTCGCTGTGACATAATCTATCTTGATCGAGAACCACTGCTCTCAATTCTAATGATAATCCATATTCACTATCGATCGCAGGTTGAAAAACTAATCTATAAGTTGTTTCGAGGCAATTTTATCCGATCGATTGTTATCCTGAATATATTCACTCAAATGATTAGTTGTCCTCCGCGCACTAATCATTTGTAAAGACTTCATTATTCGTTAATCAACCGCAGCAGTTCAGTTGTCGAGACTTTGCCGCTCATGTCGGAGCCTTCGAGGAGGCTGTCGGCGAGATCGCGTTTGTGTTTGTGTAAATCTACGATCTTTTCTTCGATCGTATGTTGAGCCACTAATCTGTATATTGTAACAGGACGCTTCTGTCCAATGCGGTGGGTGCGATCGGATGCTTGATCCTCTACAGCGGGATTCCACCAAGGATCCATATGGATCACGTAGTCAGCGGCGGTGAGGTTGAGTCCAGTGCCCCCTGCTTTGAGGCTGATCAGAAAGACATCACCTTCGCCTGATTGGAAGGCATCAACGCGCTTTTTGCGATCGCGTGCATTCGTACTGCCATCGAGATATTGATAGGAGATATTTTGACTTTCTAAGTATGTTTGAAGGATGTGTAAATGATCGACAAATTGACTAAATACTAGGGCTTTATGATTGTTTTCTAGTAGTTCGGCGAGGACTTCACCAAATAGTTTTAATTTGGCACTGGGGATGGCAATATCACTAGTAACTAATTGAGGGTTGCAGCAAGCGCGGCGCAGCTTCATAATTTCGGCGAGAACTTGGAGGTGTTTTTGTCCCGGCGGAGCATCAATTTCAGTGAGTTTAGCGATCGCTTTTTGGCGCAATGCCTCATAAAATAGCATCTCGGATTTGGAGAGTTCGACTTGAAGGGTAATCTCGGTGCGGGAGGGTAGCTCTGTGAGTACGTCTCGTTTGAGCCGCCGCAGGATGAATGGTTGAATTAGTTTTTTGAGTTGGAGACGGGCGTTTTGCTGGCGAAGTTTGTCATCGGGAGTATCACCAGATCGTTCGATCGCATAGGCAAAGCGGGTATTAAAATCTTCAAGGGAGCCAAGCAAGCCTGGATTGATAAATCGGAATAAATTCCACAGTTCGCCGAGGTGATTTTCGATGGGAGTTCCGGTGGCAATAATTTTAAATCCTGCCTGTAATGTCATCGCTGCTTGCGATCGTTTGGTGGCAAAATTCTTAATTGATTGAGCTTCATCAAGTACGATCGTTTGCCAGGTAATTTTGGCTAGCATTTCCGCAACGTCTTCTTGTTGCAATAATCCATAACTACACACCACCAAATCTCGTGGTTGAAGTTCATCTAATACTTTTTGGCGATCTCCCGCTCCAAATTGAATCGGGTTGAGGGTAGGTGCGAATTTTTCGGCTTCACTGAGCCAATTCATACAGACAGATGTGGGCGCAATTACCAGCGTCGCTCCACCATCGGCGCGAGTGAGAATCGCCGCCAGGGATTGGAGGGTTTTGCCCAGTCCCATATCATCGGCTAAACATGCACCCACGCCCCAGTGAGCCAGTCGTGCCAACCAGCGGAAACCTTCGAGCTGATAGTCGCGGAGTTCTGCCTGCAAAGTAGACGGTAATTCCGGTTCGAGCTGTTCGATCTCCCGCAGCTTTTTGATGTGAGATTTCCAGTAGGCATCTGTCTCAATCCCGCCCACATCATCGATCCAGTCCTCCATTGAGAGGGCGGCGAGGGGGTGCATCCCCAGCTTTTTGCCATGCTTGGTAGAAATTAACCGCAGCTCATCTAACCGCTGACGGAACTCCTGTGTCAGCGCGAGAAATTGCCCATTGCCGAGGGGGATAAATTTACCTGGAGCGTTATCTAGTAATCCTAATAACTGCTGAAGTTCCATCACCTCGTTGTCATTTACCTGCACCTCACCACTAGTTGCAAACCAATCATTTTCGCGGCTAATGCGGAGCTTAAAGTCGCTCAAACCCGCTTGCCGACTTACTCGCATTTTCTCACCTTCGGGCCATTCGATCGTCACTACATCATCGAGAGCTTGCAATTGCAGTAGCAATTCTAGACAATCTTGAGGATCTTCGATCGACCATTCCCCTTCTAGTTCGGTAGTTTGCTCTAAAATCGGGCAAGCACTAATCACTGCATTCGCAAATCGCACCTCTGCTGCCAGATCGCGGCTAGTTTGCAGCCTTTTTCCCTCAACCTCAGCAATTACCGTTCCACCCCCCTTCCCAGGGCTGTAATAGGGGCCTACGGGGGCAAATGGTCGGGCGAGGATATTGAATTTCAGGCCAGATCCGATCGGGAAAAGCTGAACGTGTGGCTGGGGGTCGCTGGACACTTCTTCAACATTGTCCACACCACCGCCGATGTCGGAATGAATCGTCACGATCTGGGAAATTGCGCTGATAGCTGCTAGCACGCGATCTTTGGCAGCTACAGGAACTTCTAGACGATTTTGGCTACCGAGAATATCAGCAATCTTGCGATGATCTGCACTAATCTCGATCGCTTTCAGTCGCGAGGGACTCTCTTTTACCAGCATTACCACCTGTCCCATTTCAGGTTTAGGACTCATTGCCAACTCGATTCTGTCGCCTTTAATCGCCTTAATTGTTAGCTCTGGTTCGCCCTTGATGATTTCAATTCGCGTATTCGGATTATTCTCCCAAAATACCAGAGGATGACCGATTAGAGCTAGGATTGCTCGATCGTCAAATTTATACTCAACCCCACCCCAACTCCCGCCTGAATTGTAAGCTTTCAGAAATCCACACACCCGCAAATCCTGAGTAGTCAGATAGTCAAAATCACCAGGATTTTTCAACCTTTTGATCGCAATATTCCGCCCCTTACTCCACTCGCCCTTGGCGTTGACAATCTGCTCGCGGGGTTGGAGCATCCAAGCGTTGGCTCCATAGAAAGTGATTGCCCAAGCTAGCCGCTGACTATTGCTGTCCCGCTCGGCGGTAGTGGTGGTGACGGGTTTTTGATTGAGATTTGTTAGTGCTTTGAGCGAGATTTCCCACGGCTCTAAAGATTGAACCAATTTAGAAATACTGGCAATCCCAATTTGCTGCTGATGTGCGGTAGTTTGTTTTTGATAGAAGCTCTGGAATTTTTCAGTTGGATTAATTTGAGAAAGAATTGCTGCTGACTCCATTGCCATCCACTGATAACCCGCTGCATCTGCTTGAGCATAGAACTGTTCGAGTACCTGCGGCAATATTTTATTTGTCGCGTTTTTATCGACCCAATGAATACACAAAGAACGGATCAAAATTTCTAGACTATGCTGGGTTTTTAGCGGTGTCGATCGCAAAATTACATCTCGCCGACTCAATTGTCCCAGTTGCAATTCGACCAGATTTTCCAACACGCTATAGGTCGGACTCAGCCAAGAATTAGCCCCGATCGCAATCCGAATATGCTCTGCTGCTGCCCGCAAATCTGCACCTTCACCCCGCCGAATCAATGCCAGGATAAAAAAGACTCCAACTGCGGTCATAAAGTAAGTTTTACGTTTGCCAGCACCTTTTTTGAGGGCTTTGAGTGATGCTTCATACTCACCAATTGCCTGTAAATCTTCCCCTCGCAAAAAGTGCCACCAGCCCCAGAGTAATGCCACTCGATCGCGCCAAGTCGCTGGAAATGATTCCAGTGTCTGCTTTGCCTCTGGGAGTTTCCCCCGAAACAATAACTGCTCCACTAGTTTAACTCGAAGCTGAAGTTCAATCGGTCGATCTGGATTTTTGTCTGCCGCTTCGAGCGCGGCAAAAGCTGCATCTACAGGTAACAAATTATCAATCGAATAGTCTAAAATACTATACCAAACTGTCTCGGCAAGTTCTGAATCTAGCGTTGCAAACCAATTAGGGTCGAAGGGATTATTGCAGGTGTGATACCAGAGCTGGGCGGGTAAAATCGGATCGGTAACTCGACCATAACTATTATAGTAAGCTTCAAATTGTTCATTAATAAACTTGAGATCGTTGAGATAGAGTCCCAATCGAACTTCTCGGATAAATTCGCCCCGACTTTCAAATTGACGCTGCTGATTGTATCGGTGCTGGGTGACGGGTAGATTGGCGGCTACCACTTGAGCCATCACCGTTAATTTACCTGCGGCGACAGCTTCACGAGTCGCAATTTCGGCAATCAGGGGATGAATTTGGCAGGTATTTTTAGCATGGGGAATGAGCAGATCGCTGGCAAGTAATCGATCGAAATAAGGCTTGAGTGCGAGTGCGGTAAACGGCTTCAATCCTGCTAATCCAGCCTGTTGAAAACACTCATAAAATAGCGTTCTGGTAACTGGGGTATAGATGACTGAAAATAATTGAACGATCGATCGATCGATCTCCACTAAACTCTGATAGACAGTAACAAGCCTGTCGCGAGTTTTCTCAATTTTCAGGTAAGTTTCAGTCATCATTAGCGTTTCTGTAGCGGGCAACCTCTAGTTCAGTCTAGCTTAGATCTAAGTACTATTTTGAGGAAAGCGGGGGACTGGGGGACTGGGGGATGGGAACATCTTAACTTTTTCCCTGATGTGGTCAATATCTCTAGCCTCACATCTTGCACCAGTATAAAAATATTAGTACTAAGCGTAGATCTAGGGCGGGCATAAAGCCGCGCCCCTACAGGTTAATTGTGTAGGGGCGCGGCTTTATGCCCGCCCACGGGTGATGGCAATAATAATATCTATGGATTGGTGCAAGATGTGAGTAGCCATATTTTTTAACCGCAGAGGCGTAGAGGAAGAAAAGACAGGATAGCTGCTCAAATAGGATTGCTGTATTGTCGGATGGTTAATTCAAATCCTTAGTATTTCCCATCAAATAAAGTAACGCCATCCGAATTGCTACACCGTTGGTTACTTGCTCAGAGATCAGGCTCAAAGCTGGATCGTCCATCAAGTCTGAAGTAATTTCTACCCCGCGATTAGTTGGTCCAGGATGTAGAATTTTAACATCTGGATGGCATAACTTAATCCGTTCGCGGGTGATGCCATAGGATTGGTGATATTCACGCAAGCTTGGTAATAAATGCTCAGTCATCCGCTCCTGTTGCAGCCGCAATGTCATCACAAAATCGGCATCTTTTAGAGCGGGTTCCAGTTGCCAATGAATGAATAAATTTGACTTTTCAATTCCAGTTCGTGGCTCCTGACAGTAATCAGCAAATTCAGCAGGTAATAACGTTGGAGGGGCAACTAGATGAACTTGAGCACCGCTGGCGGTGAGACTCCAGATATTCGATCGAGCTACCCGTGAGTGTAGAATATCTCCAACGATCGCAATTTTCTTGTCTTTGAGCAATGATAGCCGAGGATCGATCGAATCGATTGTGGTGCAAATTGTCAGTAAATCTAATAATGCTTGGGAGGGATGCTCGTGTTGTCCATCACCAGCATTGAGAATCCCCACTTTCACTCCCATTCGATCCATTGCGGTAGCAATTGCTTGGGGTACGCCAGCTTGCTTGTGCCGAATCACCATCAGATCTGCGCCCATTGCTAGATAGGTTTTGGCGGTATCGAGAATGGTTTCGCCCTTGGTAAGGGAAGAAGTCGCGGCTGCAAAGTTGAGGGTGTCAGCAGAGAGCCGTTTGGCAGCTAGTTCAAAACTACTGCGGGTGCGTGTCGAGGATTCAAAGAACAGATTGGCAACTACTCGCCCCTGGAGGGTGGGTACTTTCTTGACAGGACGTGATAGTACCTCTTTGAAGCTAGCCGCCGTCTGGAGGACGATATCATACTCCTGTGGAGTGAAATCAGCTAGGGATAGTATATGTCGGCGCGTCCAAGTCATTGCGATCGGTCTGATGGATATAATACTTTTGAACTATGATTAAAATGATTTGATAATGCACTATGATTAGCTTGACAAAGCAATCATAGCTTATCATTCGACCTAAAAAAATTACCCCGGTATCAAAATTAAATTTCACGGGAGGTATTAGCAATAATGACAGACGATCATATGTCGTTGGCGCAGCCTCTCCATTGGAGAATCAAGATGGAACTCAAACAAGTTAAAAAATACAACCGCCAAGGGATCGAGAAGCAATCCTCAGGGGATTTAACAGGGGCGATTGCTGACTACGATCGCGCGATCGCCCTCAATCCCAAGTATACTCAAGCTTATAATAATCGCGGCTTGGCAAAAGGACAATCAGGTGATTTGGCCGGAGCGATGGCTGATTACAACCATGCGATTAATCTCGACAATCACTATGCCAAGGCTTACTATAATCGGGGTCGGGCAAGAATGGAGACTGGGAATATTTCACCAGCGATTGCCGATTATAGCTGGGCAATTAGACAGGATCCTGATTATGCCAAAGCTTACTATAGTCGCGGCATGGCAAAATTAGCCGCAGATGAAAATGCCGAAGCAATTGAAGATTTCGATCGCGCAATTGAGATCGATCCAAATTATGCTCAAGCATATTATCAACGCGGCAACACTAGAGATTCTCTAGGAAATCATGCGGCTGCGATTGCTGATTACGATCGGACAATCGAGATTGTGCCGACACACATCAAATCTATCTATAACCGAGGCAATATTAAATGTGAAGTAGGCGATAATCTTGGGGCAATCTTAGACTATGATCTAGCAATCTCGATCGATCCCGATCATGCCAAATCCTACTACAATCGTGCTCTAAATAAAACTGCATTAAAAGATACTGTAGGCGCAATTGCTGACTTTAATCGAGCAGCTAATTTATTTCACGAGCAAGGAGATCTAGATAGTTATCAAAAAGCGATCGCGAGAATATAATCTTTAGTAATCGATCCAGCCTGTTACTGGGCGGCGTAAATCTAGTTACTATTTTGACGCGATGGGAGACTGGGAGCAACAAATAGTATCTTTACTTCCGCTGCTCAGTACTAGCTATCTCGTCAAAGGTGGCTTGTCCTGATAGGCTATTGATATCTAGTTTTAATCATCACATATTTATTATTGCACTATGACAACTATTTCGATCGCTACTAGCAATCAAGTTAAAGAGGGTGAAATCCTCCCAGTCAAATTCGAGAACAAGAAAGCCATCTTGAGCAGAATCGATGGCAAAGTCTACGCTGTGGAGAATAAGTGCCCCCATTTAGGGATGCCTTTGGCAAAAGGAAAGGTGTGCAACAATGCCATCACCTGTCGTTGGCATGGGGCAACTTTTGACCTGAAAACAGGTGAAAATGTTAAGTGGGTAGACTCTTTTATGGGCGTTGCTTTACCGGAAGCAACGCATCAGTTGATCGGTCTGGGCAAACCAGCACAAGGACTAAAAACATTTGCAGTTAAAGAAGAGAATGACGATATTTCAATTTTGATTCACACATAGAAACAGACATCAAATTCCAGAAAAAAGTTAGTTTGACCGAGAATAAGTGGAGCCTTTGGGCTGCGTGTCCAGGCGAACAGTAATTCGGTTGGGGGAAAGGTTGCAATTTCAGCAGTTGCAGCTAAAGGCATCGCTGGCTGATTCCCTAAATTTCCCGATAATTGAATGATAGCCTTTCGATCGTCCCATTCAGCACCTAGTTGAATACCTAGTTCGTAAGGTAAGACGTTAACCGTAGCCCCACTATCTACCAAGCCAATTGCTTCAATGCTGCGATCGCCTCGTTGTAATAATCTATTCTTTTAGTCTACTCGATTTACCTACTGCAATACTTTGAGATCGATCGACAACTCAAAGTACCAAATTATTGTCTAGGATCGATCGTCAAAACTAACTTTTATCTGATGAGTCATCTGGATTGCTTTTTCCTTGCGGTAAGCGCAAACGGTTTTCTTGTTCCAGTAGTGCATTTTTCAGTTGTAAAACTAGATTTTCTTGTTTAAGCTTTTCTTTCTCTCGTTCGTTGTTTGCTCTGTCTTCATTCCGTTGAACTACCCGCGCCAAATTATCGACAGCCGATGTCAAATCTTTCAAGTCTTGCCTGAGTTCTTTAATATCTGCTGCATTCTTTTCAACTTGTCCCTTGAGAGTGAGAAGATCTTTGCCGAAGCTATATAGTTTTTCCCACATTATTTGATGAGTGATGTCAAGTTGGCAATCATCTTTCTTGTATCTACTTTCAATCGATCGGTCTCTGCCTGATCTGCTTGAATGCGAAGATCGCTGAGTCCAATCTGGGCAAGGATAGTATCGATCTCTTTCTCTTGTATTTCTTGCTTGTGAGTGTCTTTCTCTTGAGAAAGCTCTAGTTCGGGGGGAAAGGCTGCTTCCATAATGTCAATACCTCCGTTGTTCGATCGACGATCGAGTCTCGATACTACTATTATAAGCTATGTTCCTAGCTAGGCCATGATTCTATGTCGATCGCTAGCATCTCAGAAATCGATCGAGTGCATCCCCTTGTAAACTCTGTCGATCGACAATTCAAATTCTCATTGAGGATTGATCGAGATCGAATCTTGTTTGCTAATAGGGCGAGTCTTCAGTTTAGCAATAGCTTGTTCTGTGTAATTCAGTAGATAACTAAGATTTTAGTTTTTTGAAAAAATCAGGATCGAGTTTTTCAATCTGCTCGTAAATAGCTTTAGCCTCTTCTTCTTTTCCTAACTTTAGCTTTACGTTTCTGATACGACATAACAACGACTTGTCCTCAACATGGCCATTTCTGCAAGGATTAAAAAATTTTGCCCTTTCGAGAGCCAGTTCAGCATCTTTATAGTTTCCCATCTCTTCAAGAATTTCTGCTCTAATAATCCAGTCTGAGGAACGATCGTACTCTCCTCTTCTAGTCTGAGAAAGAATTTTGTCATCTTGAGCTTTAAGAGCTTCCTCTGTTCTACGCATTGAGCGTAGTTGATCGACTTCCCTTGCTCTGCGCTGGTCTTCATCAACCCAATCATTAACTTTTTGTACCTGCTTTCCAATTGATTCAAAGAATTCAAACATATTCTTAACCATAGATTAGAGCAATTCTCATGATGGAAATAAACCTGCTATTATCGATCGATTTGGCTGGCTGTAATAACCAAAGTTGGTTTGTCTATTATATGCTTAAACGATGATTTATAGTACAAAAGTTTTAAAATGATAATTGCTGCATAGACTTAGCTAAATTATACTAAATTTCTAAATAAGTTGTAGATGGCAAGATACCCACAAGGGGCACCCCTGCGGGATTATGCATTCACAGCCTGCTTCGCACTGGCTTCCGGCGTTTCCGCCTCCGAAGGTGGTACCAACTGCCAGAACTTAGGCAGATACTCCGCCCACCGACTCAAAATTTCCTGCGCCTTCTGACTGCCTGTTTTCGCACCATGCGCCGAAATTAGATCCTTCAATTGCTGCTCACCTGCTGCTGTTTGTACCCGTTGCCATTTAACGATTTCAGGATTGATTTTGGCGATGAAGGTGTCGTCTTCATCCAAGAAATAACCCAAACCGCCTGTCATGCCTGCACCGACGTTGCGCCCGACTTGTCCGAGGACTACTACCACACCGCCTGTCATGTATTCGCAACAGTGGTCGCCTGTGCCTTCGACTACGGCGGTGGCGCGGGAGTTGCGGACGGCGAAGCGTTCGCCTGCGCGTCCGTTGGCGTAGAGGTAGCCGCCTGTGGCTCCGTAGAGGCAGGTGTTGCCGATGATCACGTTGCGGCTGGTATCGAAGATCGTGCCTGTATAGGGCTTGATCACGATTTCGCCGCCGTTGATGCCTTTGCCTACGTAGTCGTTGCTTTCACCTGTGAGGTTGAGGCTGACTCCTTCGTGGTTAAATGCTCCGAAGCTTTGTCCGGCGGCTCCCTGGAAGTTGAGGGTGAGTTGTCCTTCAAATGCGCTGTCGCCATATTTGAGGGCAATTGCACCGGAGATCCTTGCCCCGATCGATCTGTCGGTATTCACGACGTTATATGATTTAGTGGCGATGCCTTGGTTGTCGATCGCACTCCGAATATCTACATCTGCCAGAATCTCGTCATCTAATACGTGTCCATTAGTATGGATATCACCGTGGATCAGGAAGGATCGATCGAGCTTGATATCTAGGATGCGAGTTAAGCAGTCCAGATTTATGATTGATGCTCTCTACTCCGAAATAATTCTTATCGTTGAAATTTTCATTTTTGATTGGACATAGATTATTATATAAAACAGTGTTTTTATTCGCTACATTATTTTATAATTCCCTACTCACACGTCTTCATATCTATATTGTCTTAAACCCGATCGACCTTGATGCCATTATCTCAAAATACTAACTCAGGTGAATTTTATGTTGGCAAAAGTGAAGAAATTCTTAAAGATAGATTATTTGAGAAGCATAGGGGAAAAGTACAACTAATTTTAACTTCCCCACCTTTTCCTCTTAATAGTAAGAAAAGTTATGGAAATATGCTTGGCAATGATTATCTAGAATGGTTTTCTAGTTTAGCTCCAATCTTTGCCGATATGCTAACAGATGATGGTTCTATCGTAATAGAAATCGGGAATAGCTGGGAATCATCGCGTCCCGTTCAATCATTACTACCTCTGCAATCTTTATTGAATTTTGTTTCTCATGAAGGAGCGGATCTTCGTCTTATTCAAGAGTTTGTATGCTACAATCCATCTCGACTTCCATCACCAGCAACTTGGGTTACTGTTAAACGAATCAGAACGGTGGATAGTTATACTCGTCTTTGGTGGATAGCAAAAAGTGATTTTCCTAAAGCAGATAATTCGAGAGTCCTTCGTCCATATAGCGAACGAATGAAACATCTAATTTCTACTGGCAAGTACAATTCGGGTACGAGACCATCAGAACATAAAATAGGAGCAAAAAGCTTTGCCAAAGATTGTGGAGGTTCGATATCTCATAATATGCTTGAGCTAGAGAATATCGATCCAAAAAGAGATGTTCGTCTACCCCATATTTTTAATTCATTATCATTTTC
>JANNDL010000184.1:0-9916 GCA_031387665.1 Chamaesiphon sp. OTE_75_metabat_95
GTCTCGTTTACTCACTGTTGTATCTTCACTTAATCTGCAAGAGCGTAATATTCTTGACTTTCTCGTTGAATCTGTCTCGGCTGCTCGTTCTGGTGAAATTCCACCTTCTCTTCTGCCTTAGCCCCGTGAACTTCTACCTAAATTTCAAACTTGGTTGATCGATCGAGAGATCATCTCTCAACCCAGCTTTAACGAAACCGAATCAGCCACAATCTGGGATGTCGTGACAGGTTGTGCTGTGGAAATTGGTAAACTGAGATTAATTTTAATCCCTACCGACAACCTCGATCGAGATGAGTTGCGAGTACCTCAAGAATGGTTAGATTTACCTACTTGGGCGGGAGATTATTATCTGGGGGTACAGATAGATTTAGACTCCAACATGATGAATATTTGGGGTTTTGCTTCTCATCAAGCACTCAAAGATCGGGGGCGATATTCGGTGCGCGATCGAACTTATAGTCTAGATAGCGATCTATTAATTAGTAATCTCGATCTGCTGTGGATTGCCGAAGAATTAGGATTAGCTCCACGAAACATCGTCCCAGAGTTATCAAATTTAGACCTAGAACGTGCCTTAGAACTGATCCAAGGATTGAGCCAACCTTCCCCTTATTCACCCCGTCTCGCTCTGAATTTTGCCGAATGGGGCGCAATCTTAAATAATCCGACATTGCGATCGCAACTATACCAGACTCGGATTCAAAGAACCGTGATCCTCCAAGCACCTGCGCCGACATTCCGATTGGTTGATTGGTTGCGTCAAGAATTTACTAATGCGATTTCCTGTGGCTGGGAAAGTCATCAAGCTGTCGCCGTGATGTCGCCCAGTCACAATAATACGATCTCTCGATCGAAACTAATCAATCTCCAAGTCGATTTCAGTTGCGAAACCGTAGTGTTATTAGTCGGTATTATTCCCGAACCAGGCAACAAAATGCGGGCGATCGTTCGAGTACATCCAGCTATTGGTTCACGCTACTTACCCCCACAATTACAGTTAAGTTATCTCGATGCCGATGGCGCGATCTTACGCACGGTGACAGCGAGAACTAATGATGATTATATTCAGTTACCTGCCTTTACTTGTGCGATTGGTACAGAATTTAATTTGCAATTACAGTTACAGACGGCGAGATCGATCGAGCGGTTTATTGTGTAGTTAACCCAAATTGTTACCGATAGAACTCATTCGAGGTTTTCTAGTGAGGAGGGCGGGTTTTGCTGAAGAATGATGGTGTTAGGCGAAAATTTTTAGCATGAACCCGCCCCTACGGTTGGCCGTAAAAATGCGTCATCGATTCGTTCACAGATCTGTAGGGGTGGGTGTCTTGTCGTTTTTTTATTCTGCGGCGTTTTTATGCGGGGGTTCTCCCCGCATAAAAAAACGCCAAGACGGGGAACCCCAGAATAAAAACGCCGCTTCATGCAAGTTAATGTCGATGTTACTGTTCAATCTTAAACAAAACCCACCCTCTTCCACCAGGATCTAAAAAGATTTCAAATAGGTTCCATGCACGGCATCAAAAAAAAAGAGAGATAATAACTTGAAAGAAATTATTATTAGATTAGGTACAGGCACGATTCAGGATGGTTTTAATAATGTCACCGTCGAGCTAAAATCTGCAAAAGTAACTCGATGGGAAGATCGCACTCATCTACCACCCAATCCAGAATTACAACAATTATTAAACCAGTGGCAATTGCTCTATCCTGCGACAATTCAGATGTATGCACCTGGAATGACATTATCACCTGTTGTTTTTGATACTGATACGGTGACGAATGTATCCACTCAAGATTTAGTCGAGCTGAACTATAACCTGAGAACTGCAATTAATAATTGGCTCAATTTTAGTGATTTTAGTAGGATAGATCGCCGACTGAGGACAGACTCAAATATAACAGAAAAACTATTAGTAATCATCGTCAGCGAACAGTTGCAGATTTGGCAACTACCTTGGCACTTTTGGGACTTATTTAGTACTTATCCTCAGGCAACTGAAGTATTTGCCAAGCCGAGAGTTTCTGATGTCAGACACATCAAGCCGAAACATAATGGCAAGGTAAATATTCTCGCTCTATCCGGTCGCGATCCCAATTTGACCCTGGATTTACCATTTTTAAAAACCTTACCACGATCTCATTCTCAACTCTTGGAACCTACTTCAGCTTATGAAATTTCTGAGCGATTAAATAAAAGTGAGCATTGGGATATTCTAATTTTCAATGGGCATGGCGACACGATTCAATATCAATCTTTTCGAGATGGAGTTATCTATCTAGATAATGATACACCTTTGGAAATTAGCAGATTAAAACTTGAAATCCAAACAGCAGTCGATCGCGGGTTACAGATTGCTATTTTTAATTGTTGTAATGGTTTAGGATTGGCAGAACAACTCAGCGATATTAATATCCCTTATATTATCGTGATGCGAGAGATCATCCCCAATCAATGCGCTCAAGACTTCTTGAAACAGCTACTCGATCGATATAGTTACGGCGATAGTTTTCCCACCGCGTTTAAATATGCCCGTCAGAACTTGCAATTGTCATTAGGTGGGTTTGCTCAATTTGCTGATTGGTTGCCGATTCTTTTCCATAATCCACTCAGTAATGATGTGACTTGGCAAGACTTATCTGCGACGGTATTTAGTAGCTCGATCCCGCCTCAAGTAACGGCAATTTGTAGCTATCTTAGTCAGCCAAATCGCCGAATTCTGACTAATGTAGTATTAAGTTTGGTAGGATCTGTGCTAGCGATCGATCTCCAGTCTCAGCCTCAAATTGTTGCTTGGGAAAATGCGATCGTCGATCGAGTTCAAGCTGCTCAAGTTGAAAATCTACCTTCATCACCATCACAAGTAACGATTGTCAATTATGATGCTCTAGATTTCGGAGGATTTGTATCTGACGACACAGTAATGAGAGGATTAATTAACCGAGTCCAAACAACAGCTAAACCGACTGTTTGGATCATAAATTTTGACATTGGTAATGAACCCACCATTTTTGATCGACACATTATTCAAGGCTGTAATGATAAAAATCTAACTAATGCTAATTCTAAAGATAGTCTCCAATTAGACAAATGCGATCGACAGCTAATTAAGTCCGTGACAAAATTTGGTCTGAATGAATCAACTTCATTAGATTTTAGATTGAATATGAATCTGCTTACAAATCCTAATCAGCGGATCGATCGAGTGAATCTGAGTGATGTTACCAGCGGAGCTAAATCTAAAGTTGAAATCAATAAACTATTCAATAATAAGTTTATTGTTGTGGGTCATTTCAGCAATCGAGAAATTAATTCAGTCTGGAGACAGGCGATCGCTATCGACCAAATTATTCAGGCTAACGATCGACAGTATCCACTACCACTATACATTTCCAAATCGATCGGCGAACAATGGTTATGGATATTTGGTTGGTCACTTTTAGCAGGAATATCAGTATGGCATCGCCAGTGGAAGTTGCTATTTCTGCTCTCGATTAGCGGTGAAATTGTGATTGGTGGGATCTTACTGATGTTAGGGCAAGGATTGCCGATAATTGTGACCTCAATTGCGATGATATCAGTCGGTGCGATCGTGAATGGAATCTTTGCTACCAAACGTACAAGTAGAGGTGGACAAATCACATAATTCGAGCAAATCCACCCAATCTCTCATCTGTGACGATCGATCTAGCGTTCCACTATGACATTACCCAGCAAAATGAACCCTCAAGCCTCCGTTATCACCACTTCGATCGTTTTGCTTCTAGCTAGTTTTCCAGCAGCTCCTAGCCTTGCTCAGTCAGCTAAGAAAGTGGAATTTTATTGTGGACGCACTAATGATATTTATCCTGCGACAATGCTGGCTGTCAGAGGAAACGAGCCACGCACGATCGTTGTGTGGCGAAATAAATTTGGGAAGATGTCGCCACAACAAAGGTGTGAGACAATTTCTCGTCAGTTTCAGGTTGCTTTGGATCGAGGGAATCTCAATTTTCTGGTTCCTGGAATCGATCGACAAACCGGACATGGTTTAATTTGTGCGGTTAAGTCACGCGAAAATCAATGTGATGCGAAGCAGATGTTATTTGCACTCAGGAATCAACAGGATGCTCAAGAGATCGTGCGGGGATTGTATGACAGCATTCGCCGGACGGGGAATCCGATCTATCAATCTAGCTCTAACGAATCGATCGATATCAAGGAATTAGTCGATTCATTGGCAAATCCTCGCTCTTAGACAACTGGAAAGTTAGCAGAAAATATTCGTATTACATATTTGATAAACACATGATAGCTTCAAAGTCCGCTCGATTTTTTGCATTACTCCTCGATCGGCTTGTGATGTATTTTCTATTCATACTTGCGAGTCTTTTCTCAGAATCAAAAAATGGAGAAACAGTCGATCTTAGTTTGGATTCAACCTTGTTAATAATCATGGGGGTTCTGTATTTTCTTTTGGCTGATAGCTTTCTAAATGGTCAAAGCATTGGTAAAAAAGTATTAGGAATTGTAGTTGTGAGCACAAATTCAGGCAGGAATTGTAGTGTTCTTCAATCCTTTATCCGCAATGTTTTTTATCTAGTTCCACTTAGTGGCTTGATCGAAATCTGCTCTGTTTTATTCAATGAAGATCGCCGTCGAGTTGGAGACAAGTTAGCTGGGACGATTGTGATTAGAGAAGGAAGTAGATGGTAGGTTCGATGGATGTGCGAATTAGTCGATGATCGAAATATATTTAGTGCATAAATTGTCAGAACTTCCCCGAACTAGAAAATATCACCTCTAAAATCCCACTGTGAAAACTGCCGCCATCCTCATCGCTAGCCTGCTGCTGACTCAAATTCCGCTTCAGTCAACCACTGCATTACCAAAGCTATCTGACACTCGCATCGCCCAAGAAGACATCCTCACTCCTCAGCAAGTTCAACAAACTGCCAAGAATATTACCGTGCGGATTACTTCCGAAAATAATGGCGGTTCGGGGGTAATTATTGCCCAGAAGGGTAACAATTACCTAATCCTGACTAATGCTCACGTGATCAGACGCGCTACTAAAATCGAAATTCAGGCTCCTGATGGGCAGAAGTACAAAGCCACACCCATCGATGGTGGGTTTGACGCGAAGTACGATCTCGCCCTATTGCAATTTACCAGCCGGACTAAATATACCCTCCCAGATTTATCGGGAATCAGCAGCAGTCCCATCGATCCGTCGCGGATTATTTATAGTGCGGGATTTCCATTTGATACCAGAGATATCCGCATTACCAAAGGGCAAGTATCGCAACTGTCGGATATCCCATTCGACGATGGTACACAGATTGGTTATGTCACTAACAAGGGCGAAAAAGGCATTCGTCAGGGGATGAGTGGTGGCGCAATCTTCGATGCGCGGGGGGTGTTTCTAGGGATTAATACCGTCGGTGTGGCACCGATTTTGCCAGACTATACTTACAATGATGGCAGTAAACCACTACCCAAACTCAGAGCAAAATATCAGCAAGCTAACTGGGGAATACCTGTCTACAATTTCCTCACTCGTGTGAAGCCAGATATCCTCTACGGCTACGCTAATCTGCCCAAGGTAGAACGCCAAGTTACGCCGACGGGGTATCTGGCAAAGCTGAATATCAAAGCGCGTCAAATGACGGTGCGGATTGAAAATAGCGGTGGGAATGGTTCGGGGGTAATTGTAGCAAGGGAGGGCAATAGTTACTATGTCTTGACTGCTAAACACGTCGTTCAAGACGAAGAACGGAATACGCATCAAAAATTCTCGAACAACCAGATTATTACCTATGACCAAGATCGGCAGAATGTAACGAGTACGGTGGTGGCAGAAGGTGTCGATTTGGCGGTGGTTAAGTTTGAGAGTAGGAATAGATATCCAGTGGCGATATTAGGAGAATATGATCAGAACAGCGTTGACTTAGCATTCGTGGGCGGATTTCCAGGACGACTGAATATTAGAAGTCCTTTGTGGCAATGGCAGCTTAATCCAGGAGTTGTCATTGACAGAGAGATGGGTAAGTTAGAAACTCAAACGAACCAATCATTTTCTAATGGTTACGATCTCATTTATACAAGTATTAGTTATGGTGGCATGAGTGGTGGTCCTGTCTTTGATACAGCCGGAAATGTCATCGGTATTCATGGCAGGGCAGAATCAACAGATCTAAAGAGTTTAGGAATATCGATCCAAACTTTTACTGGATTATTAGATAAATTGCAGGTCAATTCTAGATTATTAACAATCGTCAAAACTAATCCAGTCGATTTGAATCGCCAAGACAGAAATAATGTAATTGCAGCAATGCAAAACATTCCCCAACCTCAACTAGAAGATAATGGGGAACGCTGGCTAGCTTATGGAAATCAACTCGTTCGGACTGGGCAATCTGATAAATCTGTTGTAGCGTTCGATCGAGCCATTTATAAAGGTGAAATACTGCTGGGTAATTATGGTAAAGCTTTTTCATTATCGGCTATGAGAAAATATCAATTAGCCGAAAGTGCAATCGCTCAAGCCATTATTGCAATTCCATCTAATCAACGGGCTAAATATTACTACTTTTGGAAATATCAAAGTTATATATTTAGAGATTCAGGGAAATTAGATTTAGCACTTAATTCAATTGATGTCGCTGTCGGACTAGAGCGAAATGATTTGACATTGCTGAATATCAAAGCAGGTATCCTGATGATGAAGAAGAATTATTCAGAGGCAATCTCTGTTCAGGACGAGATTATTCGCATTCAGCCACAAGCCTATGCTTATTATAATCGAGGTCTTCTCAGGCTTAATTTAGGGAATAATAAAGATGCAGTTACAGATTTTAATCTAGCAATTGCACTCGATCCTAAAAATACTGATGCTTACAATAATCGAGGTGTTGCAAAATCTAATCTAGGAAATAAACAAGAAGCGATTGCTGACTATGATCTGGCAATTATACTCAATCCTAAATATGCCAACGCTTATCTAAATCGGGGTGTTGCAAAATCCGAGTTGGGAAATCAACAGAGTGCAATTACTGACTTTAATCGAGCTATCTCACTCAATCCTAAAGATGCTAAAGCTTACTATAATCGAGGTGGTGTCAGATCTAGTCTAGGAGATAATCAAGTGGCAATTGCTGATTTTGATCGAGCAATTATTCTCGATCCTAAAAATGCTAAAGTTTACTATAATCGAGGCGTTGCCAGATCTAGTCTAGGAAATAATCAAGCGGCAATTGCTGATTTTGATCGAGCAATCATTCTTGACTCTAAAGATATTGATGCTCATATCAATCGAGGCAATTCTAAACTAGCACTAGGGAAAAATGAAGAGGCAATTATTGACTATAGCCAAGCGATAGTAATTAATCCTAAACATGCATTGTCTTACTACAATCGAGGTACTGCTAAATCTACTCTGGGGAATCAACCAGAGGCAATTACTGATTTTGATCGAGCGATCGCTCTTAACCCTAAAGATGCTAAATCTTACTACAATCGGGGTACTGCTAAATCTAAACTAGGTGATAAACAGGGTGTAATTATGGACACTAGCAAAGCGGCTGAGTTATTTCGTCAGCAAGGGCAGATAGATCTATATCAAAAAGCAATGAACCGTCTGAAGAAGCTTCAGAGCAACTAATAAATATCCCTAGCAAAGATTTTAATAATTGTGCGTAAATCAAACTAATCTCCCTGATTTAATAAATATCACTCTTGACACATACTTATGAAAACTATATTCCCAGTTGTTTCTATAATTCTGCTTTCTTTGGGAATGTTTCCGATTAGATCGCTGGCAGTGATTTCTCGATCGCAAGCATACCCACAAGTGATGAATCAAACTTATATCACCCAATTCCAAAATTCAGCACAGGCTTATTTTGAGCAGGGACTTGCCAAATCCGATAGAGGAGACAACCAGGGTGCAATTGCTGATTATGATCGAGCAATATCTCTCAACCCTAAAATTGCTAGTGTTTACTATAATCGGGGCAATTCTAAATCTGCTTTAGGAAATAAGAAGGGAGCTATTTCTGACTATAACCGAGCAATTGTTCTAAATCCTAAATTTGCTGAAGCTTACGTTAATCGCGGCAATGCTAAATCTAATCTAGGAAATAATCAGGCAGCAATCGCTGATTACAATCGGGCAATTGTGCTGGATCCTAAACTTGCTAAAGCTTATGATAGTCGCGGCAATGCTAAATCTAATCTAGGAAATAATCAGGCAGCAATTGATGATTATGATCGAGCAATTAGTCTCGACCTTAAGCTTGCTGAAGCTTACGTTAATCGCGGCAATGCTAAATTTTTCACTGGAAATAGTCAGACAGCAATTGCTGATTATGATCGAGCAATTGTGCTGGATCCTAAACTTGCAGAAGCTTACCACAATCGGGCTATTGTTAAATCAAGCTTAGGAGATAAACGAGCTGGAATTACTGATTACGATCGAGCCATTACTCTTGATCCTAAATATAGCGACGCTTATATTAATCGGGGCATTCTTAAAATAGAGTTGGGAAATAAACAGGAGGGGATTGTTGATTTTGACAGAGCAATTGCTATTAGTCCTAAAAATGCTATTGCTTATAGTAATCGGGGGTCTACTAAATATACTCTCGGCGATAAACAAGGCGCAATTGCAGATACGACCAAAGCTGCTGAGTTATTTCGTCAGCAAGGGCAGATGGATTCATATCAAAAAGTAATGGATTTTCTTAAAAAGATTCAGGGCAATTAAGAGACGCTCTTAATAAATAGTTTAGTTGATCGTGCATAAATCAATCCCATCTCCCCGAACTAGAGAATATCAGCCATAAACCTCCCACCGCCATGAAAACCAACATCATCTTCACCCTCCTCCTCACCACCCTCACTTACACAGGCATCACCGCCAGCATCCTCCCCCCCGCCACTGCCAAACCCCCCACAACCACCTCTGCTAATCGCGTCTTCGCAAAAGCCAATCCTGCTGTCGTGATGATTAGGGGAATTAACGGCTGGGGCAGTGGCTTTATCATTAGTTCAAATGGTTATATCGTCACCAATGCCCACGTTGTGGCTGGACAACCAGCCGTAGTCACCGTCATGATGGCAGACGGCAAAACCGAAATGCCTGCTGATGTCGTTGGGTTTGCCAAAGGCGGGCTAGATCTGGCTCTAATCAAAATCAATCGCCCGAACAAGTTCCCTACCCTCGTTCCTGGTGATGCTAGATCAATTCGCGTCGGCGATAACATCTATGCCATTGGTACACCTCTCGCCGAAGTCAATCAAAATACTTTCACCGCTGGAATTGTCAGCGGGCTGCGGATCGATGGTCGCATAATTCAACACAATGCCGCCATCAACCAAGGCAATTCCGGCGGACCACTCCTAAATGACAAAGGAGAAGTTATCGGCGTAAATACCGGAGGTAGAACTGCAAAGGTAATTTGTAACGATGGTGAAGTTTGCGGAGTTTCTACGGGAAATGTCGGCATCAACTATGCGATTGGTATCGATTTGATTCGAGCTTTTGTCCAAGATGCGTCAGCAGGCAAGATTTCCAGCAAGCCAACAGTCAGAGAATAGCGTTGCCTAGATTATCTGGGCATTTCCTGCATATTCGATCGATATCTCCCCGATTTAATCAGTAAGAGTCCCATTGATGTTGGTGCGTTATGCTTTCGCAGTGACACACCCTACGATTGGTACTTTATTTTCGAGCAAGTCCCTACACACTCATCACCCTTTTAAGGTTCCCACTTATGAAATATTCGACCCTAACTAGGGGTTGCTGATAAAAGCCAAAACTCAGACACAGAAGGAGATATAAGCTGTAAAAAGTTACTTAGGTTCAATGAAATCGGCTAAAATCAACTAAAATTAGTGAAGACATCGACATATCCGTACAAACAATGTATA
>JANNDL010000207.1:0-12629 GCA_031387665.1 Chamaesiphon sp. OTE_75_metabat_95
CGACACCTTACATTAGGGGTGAAATTCAACACTATCTAAGAGATAAAAGTTCTGTCCTAAAAATGCCCCGCCGCTGGTTTGCCATCATCCAACAAGCAGGCAGTATTACAAAAGTCTTACAATCAAGACATCAACGTCAGCCCACAGAGGCGGAAATCGCGCTGGAACTCGATATTTCTGTCGCTGAATGGCAAGAAATCAAAATGGCGTACCAAAACCGTCAGCCAGTTAGTCTGGATTGTCCGGTCGGTAGTGATGAAGATGCCAATAATTTAGCAGACCTCTTACCCGATCGTCACTACCAGAGTTTTCAACTATTTCAGGAAGATCGGCTGCGCGTACAACAGGGCTTGATCGCCCTCGAACAACATACCCGCCAAATTCTCGAATTTGTCTTCCTCCACGATCTAACCCAAAAACAAGTCGCCGAGCGGATGGATATCAGCGTGATCACCGTATCTCGCCATGTCAAAAAAGGACTGAACGTTCTGAAATTAATGATGGTGAATAATGAAAATTAGGAATTAGGAATTAGGGATTAGGGATTAGGGATTAGGGATTAGGGATTAGGGATGAAACCGTGCGCCGAGTTTCGGCTCTCCCACTTACGACTTATTTTAATTGTCAGGAAGCGATATTATCGCTGTAAATTTGGGAAGTATAAAAATAGACAACCATTCTCGAAAAATGGTACAGAGTAAACGTCTAATCATCCCGACTGTTATCAACGTTATATGTATAGCTATTTAGGGAAACGAGGTATAGAAAATAATGAATAAGTATTGGTTTTATCTGAGTGTAATCAGCAGTTTATCTATCCTCACCACTGGCTGTGGTGGCGAAAGTAAGCCACCTACTCCAGCAGCTAGTCCCGCTGCTGTTGCCCCCGCTGCTACACCGCCTGTGCCCGCTACTCCAGTTGCGACAACTCCGGCTACTCCAGCAACAAAGACTACTCCAGCCGCTACCGCAGCTAAACCTGAAGTTCCAGGTAAAACTCCAGTTGCCATTAAACCCGTCTCAGTTGACGTTGCCGCAGGTTTGATTCCAGGTACTGATGGCGAAAGCTGGGCAAAAACTGTTGCCAAAGGTCGCCCAGATCCGTTTGGGATGCTGGCATTGCAGCCGATTGAAGTAATCGAACCAATCGATCCCCTTGTTCAGGCAGCAGCACCGAAACAATCATCAGCTAAAGTTGGCACCAATAATACTCCTGTTTCCAAACCATCAGTATTACCAACTATCAAAATCGCGACAGGTTCAACCAAGACTACCAGAGCTGCTGGCAACCAAAGAACTGCGAGTAATGGTAAAAATCAGACAGTGGCAATTTCAGCAATCCCCAGATCTGGGGTTAATCGAGCTTTACCCAAAATTACTGTTGCACTCAAAGAACCTGTAATTGCCAAAGCGAAGACAAGTCCTAAAGTTGTGAGCAATAGTAAAAATATTGCAGCTAGACCGATTCTAAATAAGACTAAAGTAACTGACTTACCAAGCAAAACTCAAATTGCAGCTAAACCAGAAAGAATCGCCGAAAAACCATTGCAAGCATTGGCAGTAGAAATCTCTGGTGTAATTGAAGTTGGCGGTAGAACTCAGGTGATTGTCAAACTACCAACTGAATCTTTTAGCCGTTACATTGAAGTCGGCGAACGTGTTGCTGATGGTAAAGTTTTGATCAAACGAGTAGAAGGGCAAAATAGCTTGTCACCAACTGTTGTGCTTGAAGAAGTTGGCGTTGAAGTTGCCCGCAAAATTGGTGATAGATCTTCTGCCCCAGAAGCACCAGCGGCACCAGAGACTGCACCAGTTGCGGCACCAGCGGCAGCCCCAGCGATAGTTCCGGCACCTGTTCGCTAGTTTTTAATTCTACTTATCAAAAAAGAAGTTCGATCGAATTCGATCGAACTTCTTTTTTTAGCTTGTACAATTATTTTGAGCGGGTATTTATTTTCCACTTCCCTGCTGATTTCTCAAGACTGAGATTGAAAACATTTCTTGTATATCCACTATCTAAATTATCAGAAATATCTGATTTTTGACGGCTGACATAGCTAGAGTTGCGGAAATCATACCCTCTGATATTTTCTTCAACTTCAACCTGAGCTTTTCTATCTGAAAAAGAGATCAGCTTCAAACTTTTGACTTCATAAAATTTTCGAGATGTGCTCGAAGCATTCTCTAATACTTGATTCTTGCTCGTATAACGCGCAGATATGACCTGTTGAATACTGTTAAGATCTGTCTCTGAAATATTAGAACTAGAAGCTTTAGGCTGTTTGGCAAGTAAAGATGGTTTTACTTGACTGAACGATCGGAGCATCGATCTTGCATCACTGATACTAGCAGTAGCTAATAATGATACGATCGAGATCGTAGCTATAGTAGATAATCTCAGCATAGATATTAGTCGGAATGGGGTTTAAGTGCGGTACGATTACCGTCTTTTTTACATATTACCAGAAGAACTGAATGCTTAACAAATTAGCTCTTCACTAGTTCTAAACCACGTCGATATAGTTCTCGTGCATATTCAGTCCAGGTACCTTGTCCCCAATAGCGAAAACAACTAGTTTGCACAAGGAGATTGTAGAGCAAAGCGGCTTGATAATCCGATCGAGTGGTGACTATAGGATCTGCTGCTACTAGGGCATCAAACTTTTGGTGAAATAGGGCACTGAGCTGATACATCGGTTCGAGGACATTATCATAGCCTTGTACCCAACTGAGATTATCTGTCCAGGAGGCACCATCCATATGGAATTTAGGATCAGTTTTTTTGAGTGCAAAGATCGCGTTTTCTACCGATTCTAGATCGGCTTGTGCGGGATTGACTAATTGCCAGATTTTGTGTTGTTGAACTGCCTGACAAACTGGATAATCAGCTTCGGTAATGCCGACGGTTTCTAGTAGCTCTAAATATTCAGTACCATTGCAACCAAACACACCATTAGTTTGACCTTTGATTTCTTGCCAGGGACGGGGAAAATCACGGGGAAATTCATTCATCATCACGCCACCATTTTCACCGTCGGCAATTTGGGTAACTAGGCAAGGAATTGTTTTGCCAGCTAGTTGCTGTTTGCCTCTACTTTTGGCTTCATAATAGGGCTGCATTTGAGCGACTAGTTTAGTGTCTGAGCCTTGGGTTTTGATTAAGGCAGTGATGCTGATGGTTTCGCCTTGGGAATTTCGGGCGATGAGACGATTGGGCAGATATTTATTGTCTTGAGTCAAGCTTGCTCCATCAAGCTGCTCGACAGAATGTTCTTGCACCATCAGCCAGCGATAGCCGCATTCTTTCAATGCTTTGATATATGCGTAGAGGACATCGGGATGATTGGGGAGGTGCATTTCCGGCGGTGAAAAGCCTTTGACTCGCTGAAGTGCTTCGATGCCAAAAATACTAGCAAAATGCTGCTGCCATGCTTGAATCTGTAATTTGATATCGGGGGTAGGTGTCGAAGGAACCACTGCATGGCTCCACATCGTCCCCAGCCACTCAACGTGAGGCTGATACTGTTTGTCGCAAGTAATCTTTTTCAGGTGGTCTAGCACGTCATTTCGCCCCATCTGCTCCAATCCCCACAGCAGGTTGCCCGAATAGTCCAGCATGATCCGAGGGTTGCAACCCTGAGCGACTAAATCAGGGATGAATTCACCCATGCGGGCGTAGCACCAGGCAAATACACCAGCATTGTGATTATCACCTTCACCTTGATGCTCAAACATGTATTGCAGGTGTCCAATTAGTTCGCCCTGGGAGCCAGCCGGAATCGTCGGCTGGTGCATGTGGAGCGCGCAAGCAAATCCCGCCGTCATGGTGGCTAGTCGGAGATTGGTGGTAGGGAGAAATACTAGTTCGGTATGGTTGACAGCTTGGTTAATCTCAGCTTCTCGCCCACAGATACTCGGCAGTTTGGAGCCAATTTGAGCTAAATCAAAGTTAGCAGATTGAGTAGAAATCATAAATTGGCTCCGAAGCTAGCGATCGACATAACCATACCAAAATACATTGGTTGTTGGTGGGGAGGGGGTGGAATCTTAACTGTTGGAGGGTGGGGGTCTGGTAAAATGTTACTGATCGTAATTTTGCCAGCAGTAGATAGCAAAAGTTAAACTAATATTTACACCAGCTCGCTTACTCCCGTGCCCCCGTGCCCACGTACTCCCACACTCCCACACTCCCACGCCCAGAATAGCAATCATAACCGCCATTGACTACTAACCTATTCCCCGATCGATCTGAATACAAATTAGTCACAGGATCGGCGATGGATGTTGCTGCTCTGTTGAAGTTTCTGCAAGTTACTTATCAGGAGCTTTATCCTCACCAACAAGACTATCAGCATTTACAATTGACAGTCGATCGATATCTTAGTACCGAGACTCCATTATGGTTTGTCACAACCACTAGTTCTACTAAAATTGCCTGCTTATGGTTAGGTATTGCCATCGATCAAGTTAATGGCGTTCGGCATCCTAATATATTGCTAGTTTATGTCGATCCAGTTTATCGTCGCCAAGGGATTGGTAAAGCCTTGATGAAACATGCCGAAGCCTGGGCAAAAAAGTGTGGTCATACCCAAATGGGTCTACAGGTATTTACAACTAACCAATCAGCGATCGAACTATATCAGCAATTAGGCTATCAACCTCGATCGATCTCCATGATGCGCGATCTTTAGGCAAAACCACTAAACCACTAAACCACTAAACCACCATCCACCACCCAAAATTGCTAACCTAGAGTTATTACTAAATAGCAGCCATGAAAGAAGTGTTTGGTGAAATCAAAACTCAGATTCTAATTCTATCGATGCTGGTGGGTTTGATGTGGGGTTTGGAGATCCTCGATGTGTTTGTGTTTCGGAATGGGTTAGATACCTTTGGCATATTAACTCGAAATCCGATCGGGCTGCGGGGAATTTTATTTGCACCGTTCCTGCATGGTGGATTCGGGCACCTATCAGCAAATACTGTGCCATTTATTGTGCTGGGCTGGCTGATTATGGCTCAAGGTATTAGTGATTTTTTCGTTGTTTCAGTGATTTGTATGGTGGTAGGTGGTTTAGGTACTTGGCTATTTGGCTCAAGTGGCTTACATATCGGCGCGAGTGGGGTGATTTTTGGCTATGTTGGTTTTCTGCTCGCCCGCTATTACTTCGATCGTCGCCTCAGTTCGGGTATTATTGCTCTGGTTGTGGGCTGTAGCTATGGCAGCATCTTGTGGGGCATTCTCCCCTCCACTCCAGGGATTTCGTGGGAAGGGCACCTATTTGGCTTTGTCGGTGGGATCATCGCCGCTAGATTAATTAGATTACCTGCAAAAATCTGACTGTCTTTTCGCTCCCAACTTCAAACTTCAGAGAAAAGTCGTTGATTGAGCTGTTAAATCTCATACAAAAGTCCGATTTAATTCGATCGCCATTCATCGAAAATAAGCGGAAGCTCATAAAATATAGCTCCCAGCTTCGATGAGATCCGATCGCCGTTAAATCTTTTGTATGCATCATCTAGAACCAGAAGAAGAAGATTATTTATATTGCCCGTTTCTAGATTGGGATGGTTCATATACTGAGGAAACTTTCGGCGACAGGCTGCAACTTTTCTATCGTCAGTTCAATAGTAGCACCCGCGCCTTACTCGATCGTTCCCTATTTCGAGAGACCGTGGAAAACTCGGTCTCCGTCGGCGTGGAAATCCTCTGCCAAAACCACATCATCTACAAACGGCTAATCCAAAAGCATCAAAAAATTGCTAATGAAATTCGGTGGATTTGGCCAGAAACAGTCGGACAGTTTTCGATTAGTATCTACACACCAGAGTGGTATAAACAAGTTTCTTATCGTTTAGATTAGGGCAATTTGGCGTAGGCTGAAAATCCCTAAAGAGTGAAAGAATAGTAACGATCGCCAATTTCATCCTGATTCGCGATCTCTAGCCATGAATTATAGATTGTAAGATCTGGGTGAAAAATCATGAAAACTTCACAAGCCATTGGGATTGTCGCTGTCGGCACCTTATTATTTCAACTTGCCGATATTGGTAAATCAGTCTATCTGCGCGGCAGAGATGTCTCCAACAGCCAGCGGATTCAGCAACAGCAGAGTCCAGCCGAAATCGATCGAGCCAATCGCGAACAAGCAAAAGACTATGCGTTCCTCTACAACAATCCTAGTCTCGAAGAGCCAATGTACCAAAAGTTGACCAAAACAACCTCAAAACTTACTGCTAAGAACTAAAGCTATTCACGATCGACTATTCACATCTAGATATTCGGATATCTCCCCGATCGATCCACGTCCACCCGCATAAAATAGGGATAGTAATGAGATCTGGGTTATGGATAACAACAACTGGCTGCAACAAATTTTAATGATTGGCATCGGCACAACTTCATTGGTTGCCGATCGAGTCCGCGAGGTGAGCGAGCAATGGGTCAAAGAAGGTAAAATCGACCCTGACCAAGCAAAATCATTTGTTGATGACTTGATGGGGCAGATGAAGCTAGATCCGGCCAATTTTGAGATTCAGATGCAGCGGCTGATTCGGAATACCATGCAGGATCTCGGCGTACCGCGCCAAGCCGAAATGGACGAGCTACGCGGCAGAATCGACAGACTCGAACGCCAAATCCGCGACATGGAAAATAAATCTTGGAAGTAATTTAGCGCAGCGCAGGGATGGATAATGCGTGGATCTACCCACCCCGCCCTGACGGGCACCCCTCCAAGGAGGGGATTTTCTTCCACGCTCTCACGCTCTCACATTCTCCCTCTCCCAACTCCCCACTATAATCAAACAGTGGTTCACATCAAATTGAGTATGAGAGAAATTTTAGTCAGTTTAGGATTGATGCTCGGATGCGGTATTCTAGTCGTAGCCTTTCAGTTCATGTCAGGTAGCCCAGCAGCAATGGCGGGATCTATTAACCCTACCGAATTAATTGCTACTGTCAGTCTAGCTACATCCGCTCCTTCACAATCAATCGCTATGGATAACGCCGAAAAATCAGCACCAGCAGTTACGACTGCTTCAGGATTACAATACATCGAGATTGCTGAAGGTACAGGCGATCTACCTGTCAAAGGTCAAACCGTATCGGTTCATTATACTGGTACCCTAGAGAGTGGCAAGAAATTTGATAGTTCCCGCGATCGCAACCAGGCTTTTGAATTCCAGATTGGTGAAGGTCAAGTCATCAAAGGTTGGGATGAAGGGCTGAGTACAATGAAAGTCGGTGGTCGTCGCAAGCTGATTATTCCGGCAGAATTGGGCTATGGTGCTCGTGGTGCTGGTGGTGTAATTCCCCCAAATGCAGTACTGGTATTCGACGTAGAACTGTTGAAGATTAAGGCATAGATCGATAAATTTGTTGATTCCCAAATATCCAAATCTAAATTTGGGAACAACACTCGGCAGGTGATTGTCATGGTAGATAGGATGTTTGAACAACTGTATTCACCATGAGCCAATCACTTTCCCTATCTTGGTCCCAGCTTGAGGAAAACCTCCCTCGAACCAGAGTGCAAGCAGATAAACTAGATAAATTACCGAACAATGAGCTGATTTTGCTCGCTCAATCTGGGCTGCGCTCAGATCGAGCAGCCTTAACAGAGCTGATGCGTCGTCACCAGTCTCATGTAGATCGGATTTTGTATCACTTGGCTCCAGACTGGCAGGATCGGGCAGATCTAGCTCAAGAAGTGTGGATTCGGGTGTACAAAAATATCAAAAGTCTCAATGAACCCGAAAAATTTCGGGGCTGGTTGAGTCGGATTGCTACCAATCTGTTTTACGATGAGCTACGCAAACGCAAGCGAGTCGCTCCACCCCTGTCTCTGGATGCGCCAATCAATCTCGAAGATGGCTCGATGGAGTGGGATATTGCTTCTGATACCCCCAACCCTTCCGAACATCTCAGTACAGTTGAATTTTACGATCGATTGAGATCGGCGATTGCCAATCTCCCCGCCGCTTTCCGTACTACGATTGTCCTCCGCGAAATCGAAGGACTGTCCTATGAAGAGATCGCTGAAGCTACCGGAGTATCGATTGGAACTGTCAAGTCACGGATTGCCAGAGCAAGAGCTGGATTACAATCTCAGCTAACTGGTTATTTTGAATCGTAATTAATTCTTCCAAACTGGGCATATTAGTAACATATTAATATTTAGCTAGATTGGCTAGAATTAAAAAATAGTTGAACTTTGGGACACACACTGGGTAATTGAGGATCGGAAAATGATAGACAATTTTGATGGGGAGCGATCTGGAGCCGTTTTAGACGAACGGTTTGAGTTGCTTAGTGCCTATCTAGATGGTGAGGTGACAGCAAGTGAACGCAAGCAAGTTGAAGCGTGGCTGGCTAATGATCGAGCGTTTCAACAGCAGTATCGCCAGATGCAAAGTGTTCAGCACGCAATGCCCAGGATCTCGGTACCCAGCAGTCAGTCTACAACTGCTTTGGCTGAAAGTGTGTTTGGAAAGATCGATCGCAACCGTAACCGCAAGCTATCTTGGATTGGTGGTGGAGCGATTGCAGCTACTGTATTAGCTGCTGTAACGGGGCTGAGTGGTTTGTGGAGAGATGGTAGTCCTCAATTGCAGTTTGCATCAAATAAAGCTAATACCCCCGCACCGTTGATGGTGGCACTAAATGACCCAATTTTGGCGATGCCTGATCCAGAACGACTGATGGAACTGCCAATGTCTTCGCCTGAAGTTAATGCCGATTAATGATTTATAAAATTTCTACCCAAAAAGCGGCACTCACTGGAGTGCCGCTTTTTGGTGTAACCACATTTTGTATCAGTACTGAAATACTAGCATTGAGCGTAAATCCTGCCCTCACCCTGTCTTGTCTTGACGCACACAACCTGGAGGAAACCTCCAGGTCGTTGGCGAAGCCTTCCCGAAGGGAGTTGCGTCGCTGTCTCACCCTTTTTTACGGGTTCCCCGTCAAAAAAGGTGAGACAAGACAGGGGGATTCACGCCAACTTTGCATATTTCTAGAGATGTGCATACACGGTAGCCCTCAGGGAGCGGTGCGCTATGGGCGGGGTTCCCCCGCACATATAAGCGCAACAAGACAGAGGGACTTTGAATCAGAGGTAATTCATACAACAATTCAGCAACGCCTAATATTTAATCCGAGGATCGATCCAGGCATTGATTAGATCGATCAAAATACTCGCAATTACAACGATCGCCGCAAAGAAGACCATAATCCCCTGTACAGTAGGATAGTCACGACTAGAGATCGCTTCATACAACTGGCTAGCCAATCCTGGCCAAGAAAAGGTTACTTCAGTCAGCACAGCACCACCAAGTAGGGATGCTGTCGTCAATCCCAGAACGGTAATCACCGGAATCATCGCATTTTTGAGCGAATGGGCGATCAGAATTTTGCGTTCAGGGATGCCTCTAGCTCTGGCAGCTTCGACATATTCGGCTTTCATACTCTGCTGGAGATTTACCCGCACAATCCGCTCGAAGATGCCGCTCAAGAGTACTCCCAGTGTCAGGCAAGGTAATGCCAGGTGATGAAGTGAGGCAAAGAAGCTAGGCAGATCAAAGTGGAGTAGACTATCGATCGTATACAGTCCAGTTATTTTTACTGGTGGCGTAAGATTTGAGGGAAATCTACCGCCGAGGGGGAAAATCCTTAACTGAACCGCAAAGATTAATTGCAATAACATTCCCACCCAAAAAATCGGTAATGAATAACTAATAATTCCAAATAATCTGCCGCCTAAAGCTGATTTTGTACCTGGACGGGCGGCCCCAATTGTCCCCACCGTCACGCCGACAATAAAAGCAATCACCATGCTGCCTACTGCTAGCTCTAATGTCGCGGGGAAATTCTCTTGAATGACTGTGACGACGGCTTTACCAGAACTAGTAATTGATTCACCAAAATTACCTTGTAAAATATTGCCTAGATACCGAAAATATTGCACATAAAGTGGTTCTTCCACACAGAACATCGGTTGCTTCTTGCACAAATTCAGCATGAACTCTGCTTTTGCTTTAGTTGATGCTCTCCCACCTAAAAACATATCTGCCGGATCGCCAGGCGTGGCTTTGAGCAAGAAAAATACTAGTGTTACGATCATCCATAACATCAGGGGAGCTAGGAGTAATCGCGCAGCGAGGTAGTATTGAAGAGTTTTTGATCGAGACATAGGAGTTTAATTGATAATTGATAATTGATAGCTTTAGCTGTTTTTTGAGGTTTTAATGATAGAGGTTAGTAGCTTGATTAACTCTTCTGCATCTGTATTGATAGATCGATAGCTTTTTTCTTCAACATAGTCAGAATGAAATAAAAGGGCTAGCCAGTATTCTGTTTCCTTAGCTTCTTTAAGAGCAATTGCCAGCTTATGAATAAAATCTGCTCTGCTCTCACCTTGCTCTGCTTCTCTAATTAATGCTCCAACTGCTGTTCCGCTCCGAAGCACTTGTTTACTTAGAACATATTCTCTTTTTTGCTCAGTTAGATATTTGTACAATTTTATTATCCGTAATGCAAAGTCAAATGACTTATCCCTGACAATAGATTTACTCACTACTTGTATATTAGTTATCAACTATCAATTATCAATTATCAATTATTTTCTCATTTCTGAATACAATAAATTCTGAAGTGGATCGATCTTAATTCCACTCATTCCTTTCTTTGCGAACACAAAATCTTTAGTTTGCCACAGGGGAATTAGGGGCACATCTTCGATCAGCTTGGCTTGAATATCAGCGTAGATTTGTTTGCGCTTAGTCGGCTCGGCTTCTTTCCCTTGATCGGCGATCAGTTGATTCATTCGATCGCTATAATAGAAAGAGCCTTGTGATTGAGTACCACCATCTTTACAGCCTTTGTTCTCTGGATCTTGTTTTGGACATTCTAGAAAGGGTTGAACAAAGTTATCAGGATCGAGAAAATCGGGATACCAATCTTGCAAGGTTGATGGATAAACATTCTTGCTAGCATACTTAAAGAAAGACGCTGACTCGATCGTGTTTGGTTTGATTTCGAGGATTCCGCCCAATTTCTTCTGAGCATAGGCACGGAGGAAGCCCGCAGTCAGACGGCGGGAAGTAGAACCAGATGGATACCAAATTTCCACCACTGCGGGTTTCTCAGGTGAAAATCCAGCTTGGGTGAGCAGTTGTTTGACTTTAGGAATATTTCCGTCCCCGTAGGCATTTTTAAAAACTGGCTGAGAAACGGCAAAGGTGTCAGGGACAATGCTGTACAAGGGCTTTCCTTGCCCGTACAAGATGCGTTCATTGATAGTTGGTCGATCGACCAGAGCCGCCAGTGCTTGACGCACGAGGGGGTTGTCTAGGGGCTTCTGGAGGACATTGAGGATCAGATAACTAGTGACACTACCATCGATCGCGATCGATTGCCAATTTCCTGCTTTGGCTCCGGCTTCGAGTGCTTTGACTTGATCTGGTTCTAGGGCTTGGAATGCGACATCTACAGCTCCGGTGCGGAAGGAGTTGTAGAGATTTGCGGAGTTGCCATTGAAGATTTGGACGTTTACGCCCTGATTGAGAGGCTTCGCGCCCCAGTATTTGTCGAATTTAGTCAATTTTACTCGATCGGTACCATATTCAGCGAGGGTATAAGGCCCAGTCCCGACAAATTTATTGGCTTCAAATTCATTTGCTGCAATCTTGTATGCCTTGGGCGAGATCGCGCAGGTACCTGGAAAGGCTAGCATCGAAGGGAAGGCTGCAAAAGGCTTTTTCAGCTTGATGGTTAGCTCGTTGGTGTTCGTTGCCGTAACTGTATCTACTCGATCTGAAAGTAAAAATGATGGCTTACCCTTGTTTTGGATAAACCGATTGAGTGAAAATGCCATTGCTGCGGCATTAAATGGAGTCCCATCGTGGAATACTACGCCTGTCCGCAACGGAATTGTATATGTCAGCCCATCTGCGCTAAGTTTGGGCAGGGCTGTTGCTAGCTGAGGCTTGAGTTCGGTAGTGCCTGGATCGTAAGTATATAGCCTATCGCTCAAATTCCGAATTAACGCGATCGATCTCAGCTCATAGGCATCCGCCGGATCGAGGGTGCGGGGCTTTTGAGTCGTACCCACAGTAATAATCCCTTCATCCTTGCCCGCAACCGCAGTTGGCGCATTACTGCTAGGAGCGCAACCCCCAACCAGCAATAAAACCACCAGCCCAATCTGGTGGAGCTTTGTCGTAGTTGGTGAAATCAAGTTTATGTGCAGCCATCTATTCATCAAAAAGCACCCAAATCCTGCGTCTAACTAAGTATATTGGGAAACATTCCGTTTCTTACAATCTTTGAACATTCATCTGTTCCGGTAGGTCTAATATATATCGAGTTGGTATCTTTGCCGCTATTTCGTTGGCGGTAGCGGAGCGTTTGCCCTAGCAATAGTCTCTCTGCGCAGGCAGAGGCTACGCCAACGGTACGAGAATCGGCAATCTAGAAAGTATTTCAGCAGCAATTCCAAATTCAAACTGATTCCGGCACCTTGTAGGGGCAGGTTCATGCTAGTAAGTCTGGATTTGCAACGATAAGTATCAACAAAACCTGCCCAACCCCACTAGAAACAATCGATTATTGTTAGAAAATCGGTAAA
>JANNDL010000029.1:0-36107 GCA_031387665.1 Chamaesiphon sp. OTE_75_metabat_95
GATGCCACTTCTCTGCTTTTTCAATTATGGCTTGCCCCTCAACTATTAGTATCGCTCACTTTAAGCACCAATTTACGCCATCCTAGCACTAGGTATTTATACACGTTGAAGGGGCTGGGTGGGCACTGCCCACCAGCTAGGGTTTACGCAATTCTATCTAACAAATATTTGTATCTATATTAGTGGCTTAGTCGCCTAAGTTGTATTTTTGAAGATCTAGCCAATTAAGCTGTTCATTATGGTACTGTGATGGTGAGTTAATTGCTGATTCACTACAGTTATTATCTAAACATAGATAGTTATTAGAACTTTTTTATACGTCAATACTGAGGATCATGTCTAATAGCTGGTGGGAAATTAAAATTGAGTGCGTAGCAGATCTAGAAGAAAGTGTCTTTTGGCGACTGAGTGAATTTGGGTGCAAAGGGATGTCTACCCAACAACGTGGTAACGAAATTCTGATTGCTGCTTATATCTCTCAAGCACAGGTCAAATTATTAGAAGTATCCGATCTGTCATTAAAATTTGAGGAAGATGCACTGGAAATTGGTTGTGCAGTGCCAGTAACTAGCTGCAATTTGATTGATGAAGAAGATTGGTCGAGTAGCTGGAAACAACATTGGCAACCACAACTAATTGGCGACAGATTATTAATTAATCCCGCGTGGATTGAACCACCGATAGATTCCGATCGAATTATCCTCACCCTCGATCCTGGTGTTGCCTTTGGAACGGGTACTCATGCCACTACTCAATTGTGCCTAGAAGCTCTCGAAATGCGTCTCCAGCCTGGATCAAATCTGACGATCGCGGATCTTGGCTGCGGTTCGGGGATTCTCTCTACAGCCGCATTATTGTTGGGTGCCCAGCAGGTTTATGCTGTTGATAATGACCCCCTAGCTGTCAAAGCAACTGGTGAAAATCGCGATCTCAATCTAATCGCGGCTGAAAAATTAATCGTCGATCTCGGTAGTATCGATCGACTTCAGGCGATGATTCCTGAGCCTCTGGATGGTTTTGTCTGCAATATTTTAGCAGACGTAATTATGGAACTGGCTCCTTCGATGGCTGCTCTAGTCAAACCCAAAGGTTGGGCAGTTTTGAGCGGAATCTTATCCAGTCAAGCCGCTGAGGTTTCCACCGTAATGGAGAAGCAAGGTTGGATCGTCGGGACAGTTTGGAATCGCCAAGAATGGAGTTGTATCAACCTCAAGCATAAGTAACCGTAGGGTGTGTTACTGCGGAGCGTAACGCACCATTATTATTTATTCCCATTGGCAAATAACTCCTTTTTTATCTGTCGATACTGGAATATACTTTGCACGGTGATAATTTGAGCGATTGTAGGGTGTGTTACCGCGACTGTCTTGTCGTTTTCTTATATCTCCCCCAGGAGAATAAAAACGCCGCAGCGTAACGCACCAACATACATTTTGCGTACTCACAAATTGTTTGTAGCAAAAACGCAAGCTTCGCCCACGCAAAGTATACGTTATTTCTCAGAAACGCTGGAACGATTTCATTCATCATACTTAAATTCAGATTCAGATGGTGCGTTATGCTTCGCAGTAACGCACCCTACGCTAATTTCTGATCCAGATTGCCCGATGAACAGGAAGACCCTTGCTCAATGTCGCTACCTCCCGTTCTGTCGGGATGCCGAGGGGATTTGGCTCAATCCAATCTAATTGAGTACGGTGGAAAGCTGGATGATTATTAAATCTGTCGCACATTTCTTGGGCTACCCATTCGAGATCTGACTGAAGAAATACTTCGCCACCACTCGGTAAATAACGGGCGATGTCGTTGACTAGTTCTGGTTGAACGACCCGTCTTTTCGCATGTCTAGTTTTGAAACAGGGATCGGGATACTGAATGCTAACGCGCTGTAATTTTTCAGCAGGGAGCGATGCGAGCAGCGTCGCGAGTGATGTATTAATATTGCCGAATACATAGTGAAGATTGCTCAGATTTGCGGCATCTCGCTTCTGATTGGCATGGGTGACTAAAGCTTCCCGAATTTCAATCCCTAAATGGTTCCATTCTGGATGTTGTTGTCCTAGTTCCACCAAGAATCGCCCGTAAGCACATCCAATATCAAGATGAATTGGTGCAGCTAAATTGGCGTAAACTGCCGACCAATCAGGTGGAATCAGTGAATCCTGGTAGATAATACTGAGTGGATTGACATGTTGTCTAACTTTGATCCGAGACATGAAACTAGAGCTAGTATGGGTAAAATTAAGCAGTTGACAGTTTACTTCTTAGATGGAGGATTAAGTCCCATTTTAGAAAATTTACCATCAACTGCTCGCAGTAAGCACAGTCCAACTGCTTGCACTGTTCGCGTAGCGTCAGCCGTTCGCGTAGCGTTTGCCTCAGCAAAAGTGTCAACTTTTAACTGTCAACTGTCAACTATTCCTCACCATCTTTCTCAACTTGCTTGAGATGAATATGCTTGCGTCCGAGAGTGATCTCAAACACGTCGCCTTCTTTCAAGCCCATTTGCTTGGTATAGGCAGCACCAATCAATAAGTTCTTATTTGATTGAACAGTGATTTTGTAACTGGCACTACGACCACCACGACCGCCACCAACAGATTTACTGTCTAGTTCAATGCCTTCAGCATCGATCATCGCATTCAAAAATTTCATCATGTTGACGCGCTCTACACCGTTCTTGGTTTCGGTGAAGTAACCGCATTCACGCGCTTTATCTTCTTTGCTAGTATTGCCGAGATCTTTGACTTTTTGAAGTAGTTCTTCGCCAACTAGTGGCTCAATATTTTTCTTATTACTCATCAACTTAGATTTCAATCTAGAGGGTCTAACGCTATCCGGCGTTGCGGTTTTGCTAACCTAGACCTGCAATTATTTATTGGAGGTTGCTATTAGCACTTATCTCCATAGTACACTGATTAGAATATTTTTGTTAACTATCTCTATTGAAAATACCATCTTTTTTAGGGCAAATCGAAACTTATGTTCACATGTCAGGTAAATAACAAATAGTAGTTGGTGGAGAGTGACTAGTAGTGACAATCTTGAAGGGTAAAATATCGATCGCTAGATTCGTACTAATATTGATAGTTATCACTGCTAGATTCTGCTAGGATCGTCAAAGATTGAGTCGCTCAGGAAAAAAGTCAGCGCATGAAACAGCCAGGGCAGATATGAAACTGACTACTCGCGGACATTATAGTGTCAAGGCAATGTTAGACCTCAGTTTACAACCAAATTATGGCCCAGCTTCGGTCAGTGAGATCGCTACTCGTCAATTTTTACCAATTCCCTACCTCGAAAAATTATTAATCGAATTGCGGCGGGCTGGATTAGTTGAATCAATTCGGGGTGTTCACGGTGGTTATAAGCTTGCCAAAAACCCCACTCAAATTTCTCTAAGTGATATCTTAATAGCAGTTGGTGAATCAATGGTAGTCGATCGATCCCAGGACAATCGATCGACTGGTGATAATCTAGCCACCGATTGGGTGACACAAATGCTCTGGCGCAGACTCAACGAAAAACTCCAAGCAGCTCTGGCAAGTATTTCCCTCGCAGATCTTTATTACGATGCTCGGAGTTGGCAAGCAGCCCAGGGGGAGGTCACTAATTATATTATTTAAGAAAGGAGAGTGTGGGGAGATGGGGAAGTGTGGGGAGTGTGGGAGGTGTGGGAAGTAATAATAAGTTAACTATTCACTATTCACACTTCGGCTCCGCTCAGTGCGAGCCATTCACCATGAAATTATTAATCAGCAACGACGACGGCGTATTCGCGCTCGGGATCAAGACATTAGCAGATACATTGGCTCTAGCTGGACATGAAGTAATTGTAGTTTGTCCCGATCGAGAGCGATCGGCAACTGGTCATGGCTTGACGCTCCACGATCCGATTCGGGCAGAAGAAGTTACGGGGATCTTTCATCCGAGTATTAGAGCTTGGTCTTGTTCGGGTACGCCTGCTGATTGTGTCAAGTTAGCATTGGGAGCTTTGCTCGATCGTTTTCCCGATTTCGTCCTTTCTGGCATCAATCATGGTGCAAACTTAGGTACAGATGTTTTGTACTCTGGGACAGTCTCAGCGGCGATGGAAGGGACGATCGAAGGCATTCCCAGCATTGCCTTTAGCCTGACTAGTTTTAGCTGTCGAGAATTTCAACCAGCAGCGAATTTTGCGCGAGATCTGATTGCTCATTTGGAGCAGCAGCCACTCGCCGCATCGACATTACTAAATGTGAATATTCCACCCGTACCCGCTGCGGAAATTGCTGGAGTCAAAATTACTCGTCAGGGCATCAGGCGATATTTTGATACGTTCCAAAAACGGATCGATCCGCGTGGGAAGACTTACTATTGGCTGTCTGGAGAAGTAGTTCAGGATCTAGATCAACCCGAACATCTGCATCTACCACCGGAAATCGAAACTGATGTTCAGGCGATTAAACATAACTTTATTACGATCGTGCCCCTGCAATTTAATATGACCTGCACAACTGGAATATTTGGCCTCAAGGATTGTGGGATTGCCGGAATTAAAATTAATCCACAAGATTAATCCCATTAAAAAGCCCCCGCAATACATTAATCACAGGGAACAGCCAGTTAGGGTTTCAGCGATTTATACCTATTCGTAGCCTATCTTAGAACCATTACGCTTTTTCCTTATCCCGTTGGCGGTAGCGGAGCGTTTGCCCTGCAATAGCCTTTCCGCCAGGAAAACTCACGTTACTTAGCAAACTTACGATTTTTAATTTTTAGATGAGCTATTTCCGTCCGGCGATCGATAATATGGTTGGCTATATTCCTGGGGAACAACCCAAGCCAGGAATCCCGATTATCAAACTCAATACCAATGAAAATCCGTATCCGCCGTCGCCAAAAGCCATGCAGGTACTACAAGATTTCGATGGGGAATGGCTCAGACGTTATCCAGACCCTTTTGCGCGTGAATTTTGCCAAGCGGTAAGCGTCACTTTGGATATACCCGAAGATTGGATTATTGTGAGTAATGGTAGCGATGAATTGTTGAATATGTTAATTCGGGCTGGTGCGGAAGGCGACAGTCGCCGAGTCGTTTACCCGATGCCTACATACGTTTTATACCGGACGATCGCGGCAATGCAGCCAGCACAGACAGTCGAAATTCCCTATCCCACCAATTGGCAACTACCGATCGCCGAACTTGTCGCAGCACAGGGTGCTGTCACCCTGATCGCATCACCAAATAGTCCTTCAGGTCATATCGTCCCGATCGAGGATTTACGCATCCTAGCGAGTCAATTAAAGGGGATACTCGCGATCGATGAAGCCTATGTAAATTTTGCCCCTGATTCTGCACTTTCAATGGTACGAGAATTCGATAATGTTATCCTGTTACGGACGCTCTCAAAGGGGTATTCCCTCGCTGGATTGCGGATGGGTTTTGGGATTGCCAATCCTAGACTTTTAGCAGGCTTGTTTAAAGTTAAAGATAGTTACAACATCGATGCGATCGCAACTAAAGTCGGTGCAGCGGCGATTCTTGATCGAATCTATACAGATAATTGTATCGATCGGATTAAATCATCTCGGACAAAATTAGCGATTAATTTAGAAAAGCTAGGCTTTACAGTCGGTGAATCACATGGCAATTTTCTACTGGCAACACCGATCGATCTTCAGGCAGAAAGACTCTATCTAGCATTAAAAGCACGAGGGATTTTAGTTCGTTATTTCAATGAACCTGGGTTGCAAGACAAGCTGCGAATTACTGTCGGTACTGAGGAACAAAATCTTATACTCGTACAAGCTTTAACTGAAATTATTTGAGTATTATTTGACGTGAGTTTTCCTGGCGGAACGGCTATTGCAGGGTAATCATTGTGCGATTCATGCCCTTGCTAAATATTATCGAGATGGACTGGATACTCACTCGATCGTCAAACAATTTGCTAGTTAGGGTGATGATATGGCAAGTAAGGTACTATTTGATGTCGAACGTCAAACCTTCTTTTAACCAACCGCGTAGCCAGTGTCTAGACGCTTATAAAGCGGCTGTAACCCCAGCACTATATCTTCTTTAGGAACACCCATTTCCACCAATTCTTGAGCTAGATCCGCCTCCGTCATATTCCGCTGAATCCAGACTTTGCCATCTTTGATATCGAGATGAATAAAACAATTATAAACTCGCCGGAATTCTTCCCAGCCAATATCCAATAATTGATAGCGGTCGTGTTCGGTATCAAAGATTAGTTGTGACTCAATTTCCGACTCTGAATTACCCTGCGCCAACACAACCCGATCTGACAGTAACTTACGAATGGCTTGACGATATTGAGCTATTCTTTCCATGCGGTAATGACCTCCTGGAGAGGGTTGTAAATTGCTAATTTAACCTGATATAACTTGATAGCGTTTCGGGTGAAGGATTTCCGCCTAATAACTTCTAGCTTCGCTTCGGCACCGCCCTCAAATGAATTTGGGGCTAATAGCATAAGTTCTCTAGCGAGAACTGCAAAGTCTCTAGATATTTGCAATTAATAAATCATTCTAACTTTATCTGTAGATACTGAAATACATTATCTTTCAGAAATGATGAAACGATTTTACATTAGTAAGTTCCTCAGTTCGTTTCAACGAACTTTTGCTATTAGCCCCAAATTCATTTGAGGGCGGTGCTTGAGCGGAGCAAGTCAGTTTTTATTGTCCTAAATTCAAGTTAATTAAAAACCCCTATGAATTCATATCACAAGGGTTTTGTTCAAGTTTAAATTGAAGATTGATTAGATAGAAAGCGGCTGAGATCTAGACGGTGGGCAGTGCCTACAAAATCTATTAACATTGGGTGTGTTGGGTTATTTCCTTCTCTTCGAGACGCTTCGCGAACGGAAAGGCTCCGCCAACAGTCTTCAACCCAACCTACAGATCTAACCTGCTGTTGCAGTTAGAAACTTTGCTGCCGCAGCTTTTAAGTTCGCAGCTTTGTCGGTTTGTTCCCAAGGTAGCTCTAAGTCGGAGCGACCAAAATGTCCGTAGGCAGCGACATCTTGATAAAAACGACCACCACGTTCTGCGGGTAGATTCCGCAGGTTAAACGTAGAGAGAATTCCCTCTGGGCGCAATTCAAACTGATCTTCGATCAGCTCAAAAATTTGGTCATCACTAATGACCCCAGTTCCGAAAGTTTCGACTAAGATACTTACTGGTGCTGCTACACCGATCGCATAGCTGAGTTGAATTTCACACTTAGTAGCCAAGCCAGCAGCCACAACGTTTTTGGCGACGTGACGGCAAGCATAAGCCGCAGATCGATCGACTTTGGTGGGATCCTTACCGGAGAAAGCACCACCGCCATGACGGGAATAACCGCCATAAGTATCGACAATGATCTTGCGTCCTGTCAGACCAGCATCCCCTTGAGGACCACCGATTACAAATTTACCCGTTGGGTTAACGAGGAAATGAGTTTTGTCATCTGGCTTGATCTCCAAATCTGCAAATACAGGTAGCACCACTGCTGTCCAAAGATCGGCTTTGATTTTAGCCAACACACCAGCATCATCGGTAATATTACCAATTGCCGCGTCGTGTTGAGTTGAAATCAAAATTGTGTCGATCGCAACAGGCACACCATTTTTGTATTCAACAGTAATTTGAGTCTTGCCATCGGGACGGAGATAAGGCAGATCGCCAGTCTTCCGCACCGCTGCCAACCGTCGCGCGACACGATGTGCCAAGCTGATTGGTAAAGGCATTAATTCGGGTGTTTCGTTACAAGCATACCCGAACATAATTCCTTGATCTCCGGCACCCGTTTGGTCGAAGATATCGGTGCTGTCATCCCGATTTTCTTTCGCTGAGTTTACACCTTGGGCAATATCAGGTGATTGTTGATCCAGGGCGATTAGGACTGAGGCACTATTTGCCGAAAATCCATTGTCGGCATTGGTGTAGCCGATTTCAGCGATTTTTTGACGAGCTAAGTCAATATAGTTGACAGTTGCTTTGGTGGTGATTTCACCAGTGATCAAAACGAGTCCGGTATTGACTACGACTTCTGCTGCGACACGACTGTAGGGGTCTTGCGCGAGCAATGCATCCAAAATTGTGTCAGAGATCTGATCGCAAATTTTGTCAGGGTGTCCTTCCGTCACGGATTCCGATGTAAAAAGATATCTACGAGACAAGTAACAGTCCTCCTTCTAGTACTGGCTAATGTTAGCCTATATATTCACACGCTGCCCGCAAATTAATTCAGAATTTTACTATTCTGGATGTAATGTGCTAGCACGTGGGGTAGTTGCTATTACAATCTATACTAAAACTGACCAAAGGAGAATCAAAAATTGTTGACGCTTGGGGTAAATATCGATCATGTTGCCACAATTCGGCAGGCTAGACGCACTGTAGAACCAGATCCGATCGCCGCAGCGGTATTGGCAGAACTGGCTGGGGCAGAGGGAATCACGGCGCATCTTCGCGAGGATCGCAGGCATATGCAGGATCGAGATATTCGGCTATTGCGCGAAACCGTTCGCACGCGGCTAAATCTAGAAATGGCAGCAACGGCAGAGATGGTCAAGATTGCCCTAGAAGTCAAGCCGGACTATGTGACACTCGTACCAGAAAAACGGGAAGAAGTCACCACTGAAGGGGGACTAGATATCGCAGGACAACTCGATCGGATGAAATCAGTAGTAGATCAGCTACAGTCGGCGGGAATTCCAGTCAGTCTATTTATTGACCCAGAGCCTGCCCAAATCGACGCATCAGCCCAGGTAAAAGCAAAATTTATTGAATTGCACACCGGACGCTATGCAGAAGCTAGGGAAACGATTCTAGTAGCCAAAGAGCTAGCAAATCTGGCGACAGGATGTGAACTAGCTCTTGCTGCTGGTTTGCGAGTAAATGCCGGACATGGACTGACCTATTGGAATGTGCGCCCGATCGCTTGTCTCCCTGGCATGGAAGAATTAAATATCGGTCATAGTATCATCAGTCGATCGGTACTCGTGGGAATCGATCGAGCCATCCGCGAGATGAAAGCTGCCATGTTTGGCGTTAATATCTAAATTTTCAAAATTAGGGATGTAATAAATACTCAAATCTATTCACCATCCACCATCCACTATCCACCACTCGTACTGAGCGTAGTCGAAGTATCCACTAATCATGCAAACTTATTACTATTTAGCCGCCAGTCATAATTTCTTGCACGAACAAGAAGTCAATGAGGTATTTGCCGAGCGGATCTGTAACTATCAAGAACAAGGCAAAGAGATAGATTTTTGGTTAATCGATCGACCTGCCTTTCTAGATGCGCCAGAATTAGCTAGTGTTAAAGAAAAGATTCCGCAACCTGCGACTGGAGTTGTCTCAACGAATAAGCAATTCATCACTTGGTTGAAGCTGAGATTAGAGTTTGTTGCAACAGGTGAATTTCAAGCTCCATCAGCAACTATTCCCGATCCAATTGGTGTTTTAGCTACAGTTTAGTTCGGGACTAGTGAAAGCGTAGATCTAAGGGTACCCATTAAGCGGCGTTTTTATTCTCCTGGGGGAGCGGGCTTCCGCCAACGGGGGTTCCCCCCGAATAAGAAAACGACAAGACAGCGGTGCGCTATGGGCGGGGGTCCCCCGCACATAAAAGCGCAACAAGACAGGGCATCCCTACACAATTACCTGTAGGGGTGCCCTTAATGGGTACCCTTGATTTTTAGCAGTAATATATTTTATCGATCGATTCTGACTTCTAACGATCGAGGACGATATGCCAACACAAAATCTCTGACACGGCGATAGTCACGTTTTGTCGTCAATCCGACACAACCAGATGTACCATCTTCTTTCTTACTTTGGTTAAAACTAGGATCCCAATGAATACCCAAAGCACTTCTATTCATCCGAGAGCTGAATCCAGGCTTGGGAAAAATTGGCACCATCGTACCGCCAACTTCTGGAATCGTACCATCGACAACTCTGGCTGCCACTGAATAAGATCCATCAGGCAGAGGCGCATGAGTTTGAGTTTGATAACGATTTCTATTTTGAGTAAATGCTCTACCGCTGACGGCATTGAGTCGGAATGTCTGACCAGCAGATCTGCTCCGATATGCTGTTAATTTGTAGATTGGATTGTTGAATCTGTTCTTAGAATTGCTAGTATCTCTGCTTAAAACTAGACAAGGGAATGCTTTGCAAGCAGATGATTTCATGCTGGCATCTGCGACAGAATTGATGTCGTAGATGCCTATTAATAAAGCTGCTGTACTTAATCCGAGAACTTGAGCGGTAATTAGAACTTGATGCATATATTTTACTTAGAAGAAGCTGTTTGAAGCCTGGATGATTGAAGTGGGTAATAGATTTACATCAAATTAATCCTGACAATCTGGCTATTTTAAGTATTCCCAAGTTTTAGCCAGATCGTTAAATAGGAATTGTTACGATATCTAAATAGCCTTTTTGCTCTAGTTTCCACTGTTTGGGCATACTAGCTTTGGTAATGCTGACGATCGCAGGTTTGAATAAAGTAAAGTTAGTACGGTCATTCACGCCATCAAATAGTAGTGCTAGTATCTCCAAACACTTGCTATAATTGGGAAAGTCCATTTTAGGGACTAAATAGTGAGTACTATTATCAAACGGGACAATCCAATAATGTCCAACATTATCTTCGACAAGTTCAATTTTGTTGCTATTATTTCTTTTCAGACTTGCTGTCGAAACCATGTACGATCGCAAGAAGGCTTTCTCCCCAGAATTGTACAGTCTAGAAAAAGGTGATATTAGCTTATTTGTACTCGGTTCGCTAATCATCTTTGTTGATGAACTCTGATGTTGCGGGACTGAATCTAATGTGACGATCTCACCATCAATTGATTCGATCTCTGGCTGAATTTTATCGATCTCTTGAGCTATCAAGACTTTCATATTTACCATTAAGTCTCGCTGGCTTTTCTCTTGCTGACGTTGATAACTTTGATAATCAGTTTTGAGCCGTTCTAATTCGACCTTTAATGAGACTATTTCTTTGGTGTCATGTCCAGGAGCAACACTAGCAGTCCCACTAGTTTTAATCGAACTAATCAGAACTCTAAGTTCGGTTATTTCTCGATCTTGTCGATTAGATCGATCTTTAGATTCATTTAGTTGAGTTGTAAGTGCTAATATCTCTTGTTGTTTAGTTGCTAGCTGTTCGACAACTTTACCCACTATTGACTGCAATTGTGCTTGCTTATCAGTTGCAGTGGTTATCGATTGGTTATTTACCGATACTTTCTCGATCTGCGATATTCGATCGTTCAATCTCACTAGCTTTTCGACTAAACTCTCAATTACAGCAGTTGGAGTACTTAGCTTTGGAGTTTGGGTATTAGTTAGTTTGCCACGTTCTAATAGCTTCCAAGTTAGTGGTTCAACGATTGGTAAGATTTGGACTAGTGCTGGAATGACTAAAATACAGTTATTATTGCTATTATTTAGTGCGATATCTCGATCGAAACTAGCTTCTAAAGATGACATTCGATCGAGTGATAAACCCTTTAAGGGATTGGGCACTAGCCATCCCTGTTCTGGAGCTGATTGAGTTGGCACGATCCAATAGTTTCCCCGCTCAAACCGATGGAAGGTAATTTCATTAGTTTGACGATGATAACTGTCTTCGCTGAGAGTAGTATCAATCGCGTAAGCCGTAAATAAATGCGGTAGATCATTGTACAATTCGATGAATCGACCTTGTGGTAAATTCAGGATCGGTGGGATAGATGCGATCGCACGATCGAAGATTTGGGTGACTGGTTGAAGATTGACAGGTAGCTCTCCGCGTGTGAGGGCAGAGACAAGATTATTTAGATAAATTTCTAATTGTTGAATTTGTCTAGCGACGGTACGAACTTCTGTCATTGTCAAATCAAATATCGATCTAACTCTATTGTTCCCAAATTTAAGCGATTTTAGCTAAATATTGTCAAAGGGTAGGGGTGATTCCTGAATCACCCCTACCCTTTATTCTACCGATTTTACAGGCAAGTTTTGAATTTGAGTAGCAAACCACATCGCGACGTTACCATTATCATCATCCATCCGTTCTAGTGTTCGATCTAGTAGCTCGATTGGCAATCCTACCAACGCGACAGATTCGATACATTCTTGATATTTGTCATCTACTAATCGAAAAGCTAGTACTCTTTTGCCTTGTATATCGACTACCCAATATTCAGGAATTGCTAGGGCTAGATATAGTTGTTTCTTTTCATCCAAATCGCTGGATAGGGTGGTGTCGGAAATTTCAACTGCTAAATCAGGCACTCGCCACTCAGTGAGATTGACTTGGCGCGAACCGCCAGATTTGTACTTGGGAGCATTACCACCGATATAAAGGACTTCATCTGCTGCTGCGCCCTGATATGGTGGCTTTTCAATCACACAGCCACCCAACAGCTCGAATTTTACATCCTCTAGTCTAGCAAACCAGAAAGCGAGAATCATCGTAAACAGTTTGTTGAAGCGTGCGTGGTTGATGCCTTCGTTACCCATATCTTCCACCCACATTACGCCGCAATTAAAAAAGACTCGTTCTAGATCTAGCTCACTCTGGGAATTTTCGAAACGGTGAAGATAATCATCCCAAGTAGCGGATGACTGTCGATCGATAATAACAGGTAGCGAGGCAGTGATAATGGCAGTCATCGGCGATTACCTTTCAATCTAAGCTGTTGATAGTTGTATTTTATCGCAGATATTGGGCAGTTAGAGGAATGCTAGTTCGCCTTGCTGTTGTAGTCGCCAGGTTTGGGGATTAGTATTAGGATCGATCGATACTATTGCTGGTTTGATTAATTGGATCTTTTGGTAAGCAGGAGTATAGTTATGCCCTTCAAAAATTGTACTGGTAGTGGTGTAACTATGTTGATTGATATATTTATCTTCGACAGGTACTAAATAGTGATAGTCCTCGAAATTAAATATCCAATAGTTTCCTCGACTAGTCTCCTCTAATATTACATTTTTGTCTTCACTACCACGATTAGCATTAATACAATCTTTTGTGATGTTTGCAATTTTAACTTGATATTTAATTGCAAATTCTCTAGGATTATGATAATAATCTGAAATTATCGCCTGTTGCTCAGTTGGCAATTCAGAGCTTGTCGAATTGTGTTGTTCTTGATGTGAAGGAACTATTTCTTGTCGATTGACAGGAACAGATTTTAATCCTTCTGTTTCTGAAATTTGGATCTCCTCATAGCTATCTGTAGAATTTACTGGAGTAGTTTTCTCTATATCAATGACTGTTTCCTTAACTGGTAAAACAACGGTGATGTCTGGAAGATGTGCGAGAACGCTCTCCATCTGTTTTTGTAGAAGATCAATTTCATCCTTGTGTCGATATAATCTTTTATCTAATAAATCTTGGCGATATCTACTTCTACTTTCCAACTCCTTTGCCTTGTCATAATGCTTACCACTCCAGCCAATTAACAAATCATAAATTCGTGGTTCCAATAAATTCTCTATCTTTAGAATCCAACCGCAGTTATCACAGTCTTCTCTAGTATGATCTTTAATTGTATTACTACAGATTGGACAAGTAGAATATGGATTTGCCATGTGAATTCAAAAGAGTTGATTGTTTTAACCGATGTTTCAGATCAGATGGGCTGTAGGATCGAGTCAAGAAGCGATCCTACTTAAACAGTCTATTTACTTACCAGCCCATTCTTTGGCTAGTACTTTCAGCAAAGCTTTCAATCCGATGATAAATGGTGGCTCGATCCGAAGATCGTCAGATTTACCTTTGATATCCAGTAGCATTTTTCGCATCTCTTTATGGGTATCACTCCATAATTTGACACTGTACTGTGGATCTAGTCCAGTCTTACGCTGATAGGTATTGAAGGGTTTAATTTCTTCGATATCTAGATCTTTTAGCCCACGATTGAAGTCTTCGACAAATTGCTTGAGTCGATCGAGCTGTGGAATCGTAAACTCACTAATGCTCTCATCATCATCCATTTCTAGTCGAGACGTCCAGAGGATTTCGCGATTATTGATCTGACAAGTTTCGCCAGCAATTAGGAGATCTTTATCTTTCTTATCTAGTCCAGTTAGCTTAGTTTTTTCCATTACCAAGCCACAGACTACCTCATCTTTAGGGCGTTGACTGAGTTGTGTCGGTGTATCTACTTCTTCCAATCCTGATGGAGCAGCTAACATCCGATTGAATAGTTCGTTGAGATCGGTGTGTTTATTAAACTCACCACCTGTTGCAATCCAATGAAGTAGTCGCGAACCATTTCCGCCGATATAAATAGCTGGAATTTCTGATTCGGTATACTTTTCTTCCCGTTGTAGAGTGTGGAGAACCGTGCCGATGTAATAGTAAATACCCGCGATACCTACTGTCATTAGTCTCGTTAAGCCCTGAAAATCTTTATCTTCTTCGAGGGTATGACGACGCTCTTTAAGCCACGTTTCACTATGATAACGTAACAATACATCTATTTTGGCTTTAAACTGTTCATCATTTAGATCTTTCCATCCCGCTGACTCTCGATCAAACCATTTACTAATTAATTCTGGGCGTAGTTCTAAGAATTGAGATAATAGATGCCGCCCAGCTAATTGAATTGAACATTGATGAATTAGTTTGTTGTCTTGCCAAATCGAAATATCAGAAGTACCACCACCAAGATCGATACAGGCACTGCCAATCAGATTCCGATCTTCTTTGTCAGCAAAGTATTGAGCGATAGCTAAACTCTCAGTACGGAAAGATTGCTCACCTTGTTTTGGTGCGATATGCTCAATCGGCATATTCTTTTGCAATTCACTAATTAAATCTTCCCAAGTCTTAACATACTTACGAGTTTCACCTCTGGAGAAAGCTGATGGATAAGAAACAGACCATTCAATTTTATTTGCACCATCTTTTGCCGCTAATGTACTGATGATTAGAGCTAAATGATGGAGGAATAACTGGCTTAAATCTTTGTCTTTCCATTTAATATCTGTCTTCATCCATTTTGAGTCAGGACGAAAACTATAATCACTTTTATTTCTAGACATTGGCACATAAATTCGTCCATCATAAATTGGACGGCTTTTCTCATTGCGAGTTTGTCCGCGCTGAGTCAAAACAGTAGACAAAGGCAGTGGTTTATCTAGTGGAACAAAATTTTCAGGAACGAAGTACTCAAATAAAGCAGGAGTGCGAGTTTCTTCGTCTGAATAGGTAACTTTAAGATGGAGCGACTCCAGCTTTAGAGATTCACTCTTACCATGATGATTGACATAAACATTGGTGAAAGATGTCCCAAAATCTATGCCTACTTTCCATGTATTTTCCAAAGTAATCGATGGCGGTACAGGTAAAACGACCACACCAATATTTTGACCTTTATACAGACAGTTAATATGGGTCGGAAACTCTTCTAGTCTCGTTGTTAGGTACTTACCACCATCTTCAAAGATGTGGGGGTCACGAGCATCATCGAAGGCTACCTGAAAGGCACTATTATCGCGGCTAGGATCGTGATAGAAGGCATAATATTCATGCCAGCCACCACCTGTAATTTTGAAGTGAGGATAGATCTCTAATACCGGAATTTCAGTAATTAGATATCGCTCATCGAGGATATACTCTCGGACAATTTGATATTCACTTGGGCGAGGACTAGTCGGATTCATCCCCACTAGTGGTAGGTTTAGTTTGACACGAACAGTATTATTACTATCACCTGGCTCAAACTTCAATCTGCTCATTAGATCTTCTGGTGTGAAGTATTCTAAGAGGATCCGGTTGATCGGGAGCAAGGGGGTAATCTTCTGTTTATTAAATAATAACGGCTGGCTGGTAGTGGGAGTAAATGCACCAGGGAGGGCATTTTCTACATCCATGAAATGTAAATCGGGTAACAGTAATTGACTAGGTTCAATCCAGTTGATGTTACTATCCCAGTCTGCCATTTTACCCGATCGCAAGTCATCGAGATTTAGCGATTCGAGGGTTTTATCAGCGTAGATGCAGATGTTTTGTTTCGGTACACCCCAATGTTCGGCGAGATAAGTGTCGATTAATAGTAATGGTTTTTTAACTACTTTATCCTGCGTCGAAATCACTCGTACTGGAGATTCTACCAGCGAGATTGTCTTGCCTTTGACTGGATAATTTAAGCCATTAAATACACCCCGATTGATGGCTACGCCAAAGTGATTGGTTGAATCGGTATCTAAAATATCAACCCTGTCGGTATCACCTGTGAGTGTTTTGGTATATTCTTTGAGGAGATTGGCGATCGTTTCGATCGCGTATTTATCACCTTGATAGCCAGGATTGGTAACTTCTGTCCAGAGGTTATTCAACCATTCCCGTAATAGTGGTTTCTCATCTGGATTGAGATGACGATGAGGAGCTTCCAAGCGTTTGAATTCAGCATTCCACCAGGGTAAACCATCCCAATTTGCTTCCGCAGCAGGTGCAATAATCGTCGTGGGGCTGGTAATACCAACAGCTTGCTTTTTCCAACTCCAGATATACAACTCTTCCCACGGATGCTTATTTGTGAGCTGATGTAAGCTCTTCCCAGAGTTGGGTAGCAGCTCGTATAGTGCCGCTGCAAATGGATAAGTATCTTTGAGCTTAGTCAGATCGATTAGTTCGGCTTTGAGCTGAAAACCACGCACTTTAGATAGGGCGATTGCTGCCAACATTCCTTGCCACTGAGCGATCGCCGCTTCCCGCAGTGGGTGACGATTGTTGTACAATGGCAAGTCCAATGTCATGGGCAACGCCCACATATCCGGCACGGAATTAATCTTTTTATTATCTCCAGGTGCCTTATAGTCTAAGCTTTTGGCGACACTTTCAAAGCGAGTCTTATCATATCGCTCCCATTTACCAGTTTGATTTGGTGCTGGCAAATCAGCATCTTTGAGCTTGGGTAAAATAAATACTGTCATTTTAAATAGTGGATAATGGATAGTTAATCAGCGGTTAAAACCGCTGCTAGTGATGCAAAGTTCGCCTACGCGGACTAAATCTTAGAAAAAATTCAAGCTTAACAACTAGGGTGGAAAATCCCCTCCTCTGCGAAGGCAGACGCTACGCGAACGGAGGGGTGCCGCAGGCGGGGTGGGTAGATCTCCGCCACCCGCACAAACTAATTAAACTGAGAATTAAGATATAGAGATTTTGCCAAACCAACCGTACCGCGATTGATACCTTGAACACTTTTCACATCGTGACGACGCAATCGCTCCTTAATCCCGACGATATTATCCTTATCCTGCTTGGTGCGCGGTTCGCGGGTATCACCGAGTAACAATTCACTCAATTTATCAAATTGAATCCCACCATTGAGATCGCCAAAGATCTGCGTGTTAAACAACTGCAACCTGTCAATTTTATCAACGTGTAACTCCTGCAACCATTGCATATAGCTCCGACTCCAAGTACCCAGAGTCTCGATCGCTTTTTGCTGCTGGGGTAGATCGAATTTGTCAGCCCCGTCAGCGGTAATATCGTAATATTGAGTTAACCAAGGTTCAGGATTAGCAGCAACTTTCAATCCATTAGCACGAGTATACTGAGCGATTTTCTCAATATCAGTCGTCCACAAATATGCCAATCTCGCTGCATTTGTCATCAATTTCTTGACGGTAAAATCATCGGGGAGATCGCTCCATTTAATCTCGCCTACTCTATCGCGAGTAATTGACATCAGCGCATCATCTCGATCTTCAATCAGAAAGTCACGAGCCGCCAACGCCGCATATAGCTCTACAAAGTGCGGACGGTTTTTCTGAGTAGTATTACCAACACTAAATTCTACTTCTGAGGTGTTTTCATTCCCCAATAGATAGACAGTATCAAACAACTCACTCGCCTGAGTCACATAGTAACGGAGTGCTGATTCGGTATTAAGTAAAAATTGATCAGATGCGGCATATAATCCATTAGTTTCAGCCCCAGGTGGAACCGTGAAGCTAAAATATGGCAGCAGAAACAAACCGCCTAATTTAACTCGATCGGCAATACCTTGTTGTTCTAATTTATTGCGTAATAATCTTGCAATTGTCGGAATCCCTGATGCTCCAGTCCCACCAAAAATCGAGCCGCATAATAGCACCCGTGCCTGCTTACCTTGCGCTCCAACAGCGTTGTTAATACTTTGAATCAAACTACCCCAAGGCTCTGTATCTAGACGTTTGAGGTCAATTTGGCTCATCACTGCCGCCCCAATTGCTGGACGACCTCGAAAGCCTTCATCTAACTGTTGATTGCGCTCATCAGGAGTATAGAGAACTTCTAATAAGTTGGCTAATCCAGCATCCATTGTGCCGTAATTAAAATAACTAGCTAATTCTCTCCCGCCGAGTTTGCCCTGGAATGGCGACCACAAATCATGAGATTTAATCGGCGTAGACATCCATTCAATCTGCTGTTCGGTGCTACCACCTGTTACCAACTTTTGACAAGCTTGATAGGTACTTAGTGTTTTACGAGCGCGATCGACGTTACCATTATTCTCATCAGGATCGACAAATAAGACTTCGATCTCTTCTTTTGTATATAAACCCGTTGCGGCAATCTGGACGATCGATTCGACACATTTGGCTCCAGATCCACCAATTGCAATAATATATAGTTTGTTGTTCATGGTGAATTTTTAACGCTTGAATAAATTTGCACCAGGTGGTAAACGTCGAGCGATACCTGGCGTGCTTGTAGCTGTAGTCAACCAGTAAATAACAATAATATCGATCGAGAATAAAATAATCAGCGGTAAAATTGCATCGCCGCTACTCTTCGGAGCTAGGATACCTTGACGTGATAATACGATTGCTAGTACAGTTCCCATAATCGGAATAACTGAGATAAACCACCAAGATCCAGCACGTTGAACGCCTGCTGCGGTGTCTTTGGGGGGAGATTTGATACTCCAGCCAATCCACACCACAACGGCTAATAATGATGATGCCAGGACAATTGATGCCATCGGCGTATAGTGGCTATTTAACCAAGTCTGAATCTTGACATCACTTAGTCGCAGCCATTGTCCTGAAAATAGCAGTGGTTGAACGACGAACATCAACATCGTCCCTAAAATAGGAATTACGAACAGACGGACGACTTCTAAAGTAGTAAGCATTAGCTGAGGTTTGAAGGCTACTTGTTTAGTGTTCCCCAGCTAGCTAACATAATTACATATATTCTAATTTGAGATTACAGATTTTCGAGAATACAGCTTTCTTGCCCCCATTCAGAATAGATTAGCTTATCTTAATATTAGGACGATGAGTATCTACGATCTATGATTTGTGCGATTTTCATTCACCATAGGAGCACTGATAAAAGTGAGTTTACTACTATAATCTACGTTCGCTTGTTGTTAAGTTATTATAATCAGATATTCTGAGATTATCATCTTCTTTTACTAGAACGTATCTAACTGTCTTTTGTTCTAATCCAGATTTGGTTTTCTGAATTTCACCATTAGCATTATAAAGGCTAACATCTTCTGTTATCTGAACATCAATTACTGCATTGCTACCACTGACTTCAAAGTTTTTGACAGCATCAATCCGCTGTAATCCATAGCTATAATAGTAACCATATTTTTCTAGCCACTCAGATGAACTATATGGAGTACCATCACTACTCGGTCCTCTAACTTTATCTCTGTATGCTTTTCCGGTCATTATCGATGCTGCGGAATCTCGATCGAATGGTGGTGAAAATAAACTCTTTTTAGTCTCCAACCATTTCTGAACCAATCTAACAGCTTCATCTTGAGAGATTTCTGGAGATGGAGTCTCTACTGGAGCTGGATCTGATTTAACTGTATCTGATGGTGATGGTGTAACTATTGGCGCAGGTGATGATGCTACTACCGGAGCCGGAGATGGAATAATGGGATCTAATGGTTTTGATGGCGGAATATTAGTAATTAGTTGAGGTTGCTGCCTAATTGCTAGAGATATGCCGACTCTACCACCTATTAAAACTAGAAATAGCATTACGAACAACAGTTTGAAATTATTCTTTCTTTCTGCTAATAGAATAGTTTGAACTTGCTCGTTAGTAAAAGTAGGATTATTTGATTGAGGAGTATTGGCTAGGGTAGCTTTCGCCTCAACAGGTTTGTTGTGCTTAGAAGGTTGATTGTTCACACCGTTTACAACAGCAATAGTGTGACCCCATTCATCTAAATTAGGTGAAATTTCTTTTACAAGTCTTTCTACTCGATCAAACTCGCGACTATTGCATTCATAGATCTGACAATATCGAGTCTTGATAACTTGAATAGCATTAAATATCTCAAAATGAGTGGGGATATCTATTTCCCGCCCAGCTAAATCTTTCAGTTGAGATATCTCTCGATCATCTTGATACAATTTATATTGTACTGCAATGCAAGACAAGGCAAGATAACGAATACCTGATGGGATGATAATATCTTTCTTGAGCGCAATATATTCTTCAACTGCTGTTTCAGTTGTCAGTAAAGTGCTATTTCTATTAATGACTTTCTGTGCGATCTGATGATCTCGATACAACTCATCAATTTTACTTTCTAATCTCGTGATTACTGAAGATTCTTCTAACATGGGAGGATTTAGTCAATATTAATTTGTGCAGCAAAATTATTTGCTTACGTCGAAGCTTACTAATTCCGCTGAATCCCGTAGCAAAGTCGAGCAACCACAGGCGACTTTTCTTTCATCAGGCTGGTAGTATTAATGCTAAGACTATTCAAGAAGTCATTCAAACCTTGAGTCTTCGAGCCGTCCTTTTTGCCACCGTCATCCCACTCCTTCCATGCTGGAGGTGCTTGGATCGATCGAGCCGTCAGATCCGCAGTGATATAATACAATCCTCGATCGATTTTCGGCGCATCAAACTTCATTTCAACACTCAATTTATCATCTACTAGACTAGAACTAATATCGATAAGTTGCTTATTATTACTCTGTATAAAATCTGGTTTAGCTGGATCTTCATTATATTTCCGGCCATTATATCTCGGTTCGAGTTGAGCAGGAATAGCTGTATCGGGATTGGATTGATATTTGAGTGTATACTTTAGGGCTTGTTGATCTGGATTACTATTTTCATTTATTTCCAGAAATTGGATTGGTTGTTCGCCATTTTCCATCAAGAAGCGATCTTGAGAGAGTGAATCTGGTGCGCTCACACCCTTGGGTAAATTATCTTGGGAAGCGGTGAGATAGCTAGGACTTGCAATAGTTCGATCGGCTGTAAAGATCGTGAGATTCGATCGATCTTTGAGTAGACTATTACTATCGGCAGATCTAATCGTTTTGGCAAAATCAGCGATCGCATCATACCGACCTAAAAGTAGAATGTAAAAGGGACGACCATTTGTGGCAGACTTGCCACTATAGGCGTAAGCAGGCGCATTATTTGGTGGATAAACTTTACCATCAAACTCGCTCTTAACACCCCATATCGCTACCGCATAGCCATCTTTTTTGAGATAGTCTTCGAGCATTCGTTTACTAACTAGATTGACATCCCCATCGTCAGGTTGTAAATCGGTGACGACTGCAATTAATTGTTCACCTTTAGCCGTTTTAAGATCGGGGAAAGCATCAGCTAGTTTACTAGTTTGTCCAGTGTAAAAGCTGGTACCAAAAGACTTTTGAAATTCAGCTCGATCGATCGGTTTTCGCCCGCTATCGATGCGGGCATATTCTACGCCACCAGGAGCAGCCAAGGATACTCTGTCTAATAATTTGAGGGTTTGAATATAGCGACTATTGCTATCTTTGGAATAACCCACCATCGAAGCCGAACCATCAAGAGTAAGTACGACTTTACTCTTACTTGTCGATGTACTTGAGGCAGTTTTATCATCGCCAAATTTGCAAGGAAGCGCGATATTACCATCTGCAACTTTACCACCCTTGATCGTCCCAACGGCCTTTTGACCTTGCTGACAACCTGAAACAGTCAACAATATTGCCAGTAAGACAGCATAACTAGAGATCGCTTGATATTGACGAGGGAGAAGATTCATACACACCACTGACGATTGACCATATATCTACACTTTGCACATCACCATGCGGGAAACCAGTCCAAAATTTCTGACGTAAGTAAGCTCACATCTGGCACCAGTCGATTACCTCCGGTAGGCTCCGCCAACGACATTAGTAAAAGCTATAGCGTTAGAGTACCCACAAGACCCCTACAGAATTAACTTTCCTCATTGACACCCAAAATCTTTGATTTCATTCCAGGGATTGTCAAATAAATTATCTAGCTTCAAACCTTTGCTGTTATTCATTTTCAGCTTTTAAGTTCGATCTTAATAACTTGATACATTTTTATGCCAAATAAAGTATAATGCTTGCATGGAAGACAAACCAATTAATTGGATCGGTACCTCCAGAGATGATGTAGGTTCTTTTCCCGAAGATGCACGACGTAAAGCTGGATTCCAATTGCGTTTTGTACAACGAGGCAAAGTTCCGGCAGATTTCAAGCCAATGGCTACAATTGGGAGAGGAGTTCAAGAAATCCGTGTTCGGACAGAAGATGCCTACCGAGTATTTTATGTAGCGAGATTTGATGAGGCGATTTATGTTCTTCATGCATTTCAGAAGAAAACCCAAAAAACTTCAAAGCAAGATATCAATATTGGGCAGCAACGTTATCAGCAGATGATTCAGTATCGGGAGTCTCAAGAACAGGAAGATAATAATGAATAATATAGTTAAAGGTAGTGGTAACGTTTTTGAAGATTTAGGTTTTGGCAAAGAGGAAGCCGCAAATCTAAAAATCAGAGCGGATCTAATGATAGATCTATGCAATTTTATTCGATCACAGCAATGGACACAATCTGAAGCTGCCACATTTTTTGGAGAAACACAACCTCGAATTAGTAATCTAATGAATGGAGATATCGATCGATTTGGCATCGATAAATTAGTCCAAATGCTATCACAAGCAGGGATGGAAGTTCGAGTTCTAGTCACATCCAAAGGCAGCTACTCTTGAATGATACTCGATCTTTAGAGAAATTTAGCGATCAATTGTTATAATTGACTAATAAGCTTGAGTAATTTCAAATTATAGAGTTGGATAAAAGTAAAATGACTATCGTTCTTAGCAAGCCTTCCTCATTAATAAACGAAATTCAGATGGCGAAAGTCGGGACTTGGAACCTATTCAAGTTTAGCGAATCATTACAACTCCGAATGGAAACCCTGCTTGAAAAGAAAAAGGAAGATCTTCTATCGCCTGAAGATGTTGCCGAACTAGATGCAATTGGGGAACTAGATCGAATTTTTACCCACATCAATGCAATGATTGCTTCAGATCGTGTCAATTAGTGAAGCAACAAAACAATCTGTACGCGAACAGGCAAAATATTTATGTGAATATTGTCACTCGCTAGAACTACTTAGTGCCAATCGGTTTACGATCGACCATATCGTGCCAAGATCTCTAGGTGGCTCAGACGATCTCAATAATCTAGCTCTCGCCTGTCGCCGTTGCAATGAACGGCGTTACAACTTTGTCGCAGGTATCGATCCTGAAACGCAGGAAATCGTCCCAATCTTTAATCCGCGCCAACATCAATGGGCAGAACATTTTGTCTGGACGCTTGACGGAACTGTAATTCAAGGATCTACCTCAATCGGGCGGGCAACTTGTATTCGTTTCGATCTCAATGACATGCGTTATCCAGAGAATGACTCTATTCGCCAAACCAGAATATTTTGGACTCGAACTGGTTTACATCCACCTTCAAACGATCCAATCAGCTAATATTAGTATGTTCGATCGATCTCTAAAGAAATCTGGCGATCGATCGCATAGATATTCACCAGAAAGATCGAATGTTATAATTGACTGACAAGTTTAAATATATTCAAAAATAGAGTATCCAGATGAAAGTTGGCGAAGCTGCTCCCAAATTTACTGCTCCAGATCGGGAAGGGAAAAGTATTAGTCTCCAAGACTTTCAAGATCGATCGATAGTATTGTACTTCTATCCCAAAGACAACACTCCAGGCTGCACCACTGAAGCGATCGATTTCACTGATAAACTCGCTGAGTTTCAGGCACTCAATACCCAGGTAATCGGGATTAGTCCAGATTCGATCGCATCTCATGGTAAATTTATCGACAAACACAATCTCAAGATTATCCTCCTCAGTGACCCCGAACATCAAATTGCCGAAAGTTATGGTGTCTGGCAACTGAAGAAATTTATGGGGAAGGAATATATGGGCATCGTTCGATCAACTTTTATAGTCGATCCGGCTGGCAACATCTCCCAAATTTGGTCAAATGTTCGTGTCAAGAATCACGTCGATACTGTATTGAAACAATTAACAGAAAATTCGTAGGTTGGGTTGTGAGCAAAGCGTAACCCAACAACACACCAATAGCCTAGAGATGTTGGGTTTCATTCTTCAACCCAACCTACGAATCTTATTTTCCTTCTCTGCGCCCTTTGCGTCTCTGCGGTTTAATTAAAACCGACAATCCATGACCATAAATCCACACAAACCAATATATTTAGATCATCATGCCACAACGCCTGTAGATCCGCGCGTGCTAACGGCAATGTTGCCCTACTTCACCGAGCACTTTGGCAATCCCACCAGCACCACTCACCAATATGGCTGGGCAGCGGAAGCGGCTGTCACAGGTGCAAGAGAGACGATTGCGGCGGCTATTGGTGCCAGCCCTGAAGAGATTATCTTCACCAGTGGTGCAACCGAAGCAAATAATCTCGCCCTCAAAGGAATTGCTGAAGCCTATTTTACCAAAGGGCAGCATATTATTACCCTTCAAACCGAACATAATGCTGTACTAGATCCCTGTGAATATCTAGAATCACTAGGATTTATCGTTACTTATTTGCCTGTGAATTCAGATGGATTGCTAGATCTTAACCAGCTAAAAGCTGCCATTCGTCCCGATACAATTTTGGTGTCAATTATGTCAGCAAATAATGAGATTGGGGTGATTCAACCACTCGCTGAAATTGGTAAAATCTGTCGAGAAAAAGAAGTTTTATTTCATACTGATGCCGCTCAATCGATCGGGAAAATCTCATTAGATGTTAATTTGTTAAACATCGATCTGATGTCGATTACGGCGCATAAAGTGTATGGACCAAAAGGCATCGGCGCACTCTACGTTCGTCGCCGCAATCCGCGTGTGAAAATATCACCACAATTGCACGGTGGTGGACATGAGCGGGGAATGCGATCTGGCACACTATATCCACCGCAAATAGTTGGTTTTGCAAAGGCTGTGGAAATTGCCCTGGCAGATATCGATGCTAATACGTCCAAATTAATTGAATTACGCGATAGGTTATGGTCGCAACTGAGTAGTATTGATGGGATTTATCTGAATGGACATCCCACTCAGCGACTAGCTGGAAATCTAAATATTAGTGTCTCCGGTGTAGACGGAAATGCGCTCCTACTGGGTTTACGTCCGATTGTAGCCCTCTCTTCTGGTGCGGCTTGCAGTTCCGCCAAAATTGCCCCTTCTCATGTCCTCCAAGCCATCGGTAGATCTGAGTCTCTGGCATATGCAGCACTTCGGTTCGGAATTGGGCATACTAATACAGTAGGTGAGATCGATCGAGTTGCCCAAGCCACGATCGAAACGATTCACAGTCTGCGAAAGTTAGCTTTGAGATCGTGACAGTTTACAGCTATAATCGAAAGTAACCAAGAGCGATCGCCTCAAAGAAGAGCAACTATAGCCAATCTTCTTTAGACCTTTCGGTAATCCAAACTGGAAGCGGTCGTCTACTGGACAAAATTTTCGTTGGTTTATGGATATACCACCACCATTACACCTAACTTATTTAAGTGTGATGGAGTTTGAAAAGAACTGGAAAATCGCCCAGTTCGCAAAAGTTGTAGAAGGCTACAAGTAAATAACAACTCTCTACGAAGAAGTTGCAACAGAAGAGACGGTACGTATTGATACAAGCTCTCCTCTAGCGATACGATTGCCGTTTCCCTTGGATGAGCGGCTGTAGCAACGCCGAATGTCTTGCCAATAGGTAAGTATTTGATAATTGACAGCTATACATCTGAATTCTTGATGCGGTGCATCATTTAGCACCTAGCAAAGCAAACAGATGTCAACCATTTAGCTACCGATTCGATCTCTCTACCTACAATCGCAACAACTATTACTACATCATACCAGCAACGCTCGGCACCAGTCGATTCTCAGTGACCGGACGTGCTGCTAATTTTCGAGGAAATTGAATGCCAAAGCAAATAATTATTGCGGAGCAACACCGCATTGGTGCCGTATTTGGGGAAGACCAAATTCAGGAATTGGTAGTAGCGACCGGACAACATCAGGTCAGTGATATCTATCTTGGCATCGTCGAAAACGTGTTGCAAGGGATCGATGCTGCATTTATCAACATCGGCGACCCGTCTCGCAATGGATTTATCCACGTTACCGATTTAGGGCCGCTCAGACTTAGACGCAGTGCTGGTTCGATCACCGAATTGCTCGCGCCACAGCAAAAGGTGCTGGTGCAGATCATGAAGGAACCGACGGGAAATAAAGGCCCGCGCTTGACTGGAAATGTCAGTCTGCCAGGTCGTTATGTAGTTTTGATTCCGTTTGGCAAGGGCGTAAATCTATCCAGACGGATTCGGTCGGAAGGTGAGCGCAATCGGCTTAGAGCCTTGGCAGTGCTGTCTAAGCCTGCGGGGATGGGTTTATTGGTGCGGACAGAAGCGGAAGGTACTACGGAAGATGCGATTCTAGAGGATCTAGATCAACTTCAAAAGCAGTGGGAAAGCGTTCAACAGGATGCGAATGTCACTCGCGCACCAGCTCTGCTCAATCGTGATGATGATTTTATTCAGCGCGTGCTCAGAGACATGTACGCCGATGATGTCAATCGGATCGTCGTTGACTCCGAGCAAGGACTCAAGCGAGTCAAGCAGACGCTCCAGGGTTGGAATGATGGTCAGCTACCGACAGGAGTTGTTGTAGATCGACATCGAGAGCGTCAACCAATTCTTGAATATTTTCGGGTCAATTCGGCTATTAGAGAAGCCTTAAAACCGAGAGTAGATCTGCCTTCCGGTGGATACATTATCATCGAGCCAACCGAAGCTTTGACGGTAGTGGATGTCAACTCTGGATCCTTCACTCGATCGAATACCTCCCGCGAAACAGTACTCTGGACAAACTGCGAAGCAGCAACTGAAATCGCCCGCCAGATGCGACTGCGAAACATTGCAGGAGTAATCATCATCGATTTTATCGATATGGATTATCGCAAGGATCAGCTCCAAGTGCTCGAACACTTTAATAAGCAGCTCAGGGTTGACAAAGCCAGACCTCAAATCGCCCAGCTATCTGAACTAGGTCTAGTAGAACTCACCCGCAAACGCCAAGGTCAAAATATTTATGAGCTGTTTGGCGAGACTTGCGCCACCTGTGGCGGTTTAGGACATCTAGCCCACGTACCTGGAGAAGCTGTCTATGATGCCAATGGTGAGGCGGTAGCCGTCTCACTAGTTTCCACAGTACCTCAGCGTGAATATCGCGGTCGCAGCACTAGCGATAATAGCTCAACCTCCGGCAGAAGCTTGGCTAGAGGGCCGAGACGAAACGATCGAACTCTACCAGATCTACGACAACCAATTCCAACTCCTGAAGTTTGGGACAGCTTCGATCCTGACAGCGGTGAAGGTGAAGATGATTTCAATCTTGTCAATCACCCCAGCTATCAACAGCAAAACGGTGGTGGCAAAAAACGCCGTCGTCGAGTTGGCAGAAATGAACGGGAAGAAGTGGTGCGAAATGTACCTCGTCCAAATACTACTGGTGATAATCCACGCTTACCAGTTCCAAATGGTGGTAGTAATCGCGTAATCATTGCCGCTAATCGGACAACTGCACCTGCCGCAGAGGAGACTTCAAAAGCGACTCTCGTTAGTCGTAATTTTGCACCGCCAGAGCTGGAAGCATATGTCCCAGAAGTATTTGAGACTAATATTGTTGAGCTAGCTAGCGACACTGAAGAGTCAGAACGGGAACGCCCTGAAAAGCCGCAGCGGGTGAAACCGACTCGTCCAACCATCGAACCACCAGAGCTAGTTCAAGTTGAAATGTCGAATCTGGAGAAGGAAACCTATGCCTGGATGGGAATTTCACCACTAGTTAAGTTGGGTCGTGAATTAGTCAATCCCAAGACAGCCGTAATTACAGTAGTACCGATCGGCACGCCGCCACTGGAACCGCCAGTTGTCGCAGTTCCAACGGCAATTGCTGCTGAATCTGAAGACGTGCCAGATCTTGAGCCGAGTGAATCAGTTGCTACTGATGATTTTGCGATTCCAGTTGTGATGGAGGACGTGGATTCAGAAGTTGTTGAAGCTGTTGAGACTCCGGTAGTTGCTGAGGTTGCCGAGCAGGTGGTTGAGACTGTTGCTAACGCTGTTGAGATTACTAATGTTGAAACAGCCGAGGAACTGGTGCCGATTGTTGAAGAACCAGAGGAGATACCCGAAAATCGACGACGCAAACGTCGATCTTCAGCGGTTGTGGATTAGCTGATTTTTAGCTCCGCTCTGCACCACCTGGGGATCAATCCCCAGGCTACGCGAACAGTGGACTTTCTCTGATAGCCCGCACTTTAGTCGCGGGTGGGTGATGAACTCCAATGACTAGTTATGAATTTACCTGTTCAGAAGATCTCATCGCTGGTGTCGATGAAGTTGGACGGGGTGCATTATTTGGCGTGGTAGTCACAGCCGCAGTAATCTTACCCAAAAGTGCGCTGATTGACTGTCAGGAATGGGGAATTAAAGATAGTAAAAAACTCTCAGCTCGGCGCAGAGAAATATTAGTGCCGCAAATTCAAGAGATTGCAACCGCATATAATATTGGCATTGCAACTGCTGCAGAGATTGACGAATTAAACATTCTCCAGGCAACTTTAGTCGCCATGAAACGAGCCATAATTGGCTTGGAAATTACTCCCGAATTGTGTTTAATTGATGGTAATAAACCAGTCCCAAATTTAGATATTCCCCAACAAACTCTAGTCAAAGGCGAAGACCTGTCGATCTCAATTGCCGCAGCTAGTATCCTTGCCAAAGTTTGGCGCGACAAACTAATGATTGAGCTAGACCAGATTTATCCGCTGTATCATCTTGCCAATCATAAAGGATATGGTACCGCTCAACACCTGATGGCGATCGATCAACACGGAATTACCCCCGAACATCGTCAATCTTTTAGCCCCTGTAGAGTCAGGCTTTAGGCTCTAGGAATTAGGCTTTAGGTAGGGAGTTTGGGCATATTCACCTGCAATTCCAGTATTTGCCCAGAGGGTGTAGTCAGCCAATAATTGGTGCATCAATCGCTGCTTGAACGCACTCAAAATACTTTTGAGTAAACTATTGCCAGCAGCTTCTACAATCGCTCTAGGAGTAAAGCTCAATGGTGGTGGAAGTACAACTTGAACTTCCAAATCTGCACGTCCAGTTAGATAGGTTTGCCCCTGCTTTTGATATGGTGACAATTTACCAGCGAGTTCGAGACTAAAGCGTTGATTGATATAATCAATGCCGCGAATTTCACACCCAGTGGAAACAATTTGAACTGTCCCATCGGCTTCTGCCCAAACTCGTAAAAATACTGTCGGTTGCAGATCGAATCCAAAAAAGCTTAAAGTCCGCATCGTGAGGCAAAATTCATCATCGTCAATTTGTTTGATCCGATCTGAATCAACGAGGGATTTGACTAAGCGATGGGGCTGGCGAAGGTAGTGCTGAATAGGGATAGAATGCTGCGGTACAGCGATATCAACCGATCGATCTGCTGTAAATTTAACAGTTTGCATATTTAGCGACAGGAGTTAGCGACGGGGATTGCTGTGACGAATTACTAGTAGATTGAGTCAGGATCGAGCGAACCCGTCGGGACTTAAATATCAGAAACTTAGCGAAAAAATAAGTTTTAATTAGTTGTTAGATAGCTGCGATAAAATGTATCTATCTAAAATTTTATCGCATCTACGACCGAGATCTATCGGCAAAATAACTAAGATTGGTGCTTTGCTCCAATTAGTCCATCAGTCCAATCATATCGATCTGAATGCTAAAGATTGCCCATTTGGGGCCGACAGGTACTTATAGCGAAGCCGCAGCCTTGGCTTACGCTGAAGCAGCACTCTCTGGCACAGATTTTTGCTTACAGCCTTATGCCAATATCGCTGGTGCGCTCCAAGCTGTTGCTAGTGGGGAAGCCACCTGGGGAATAGTACCAGCGGAAAACTCGATCGAAGGCAGTGTGACGATGACTGCTGATACGATCTGGCAATTAGACGCACCACTGCAAATTCACCAGGCGATCGTGTTGTCGATCGATCATGCCTTAATTTCGATCGCAACTGACCTAAATCAGATCGAGCTAGTTTACTCTCATCCCCAGGCTCTGAGCCAGTGCCGAGAGTGGCTCCAACAGCATCTACCTCAAGCTGAACGAATTTCGGCAAATTCTACCACAGCCGCCTTGACGACCCTCTCAACCCTGCCTCACGCAGCGGCAATTTCTTCAGTTCGAGCGGCAAAATTATATAATTTGCCCGTTTTAGTGCAGCCAATTAATGATTACGCTGATAATCAAACTAAATTTTGGGTGATTAGTCTCCAACCATCTGCTACTGGAAATTGTACATCGGTGGCATTTAGTTTGCGATCGAATGCTCCAGGCGGATTGATGACGGCTCTGGGCTTTTTTGCCAATCGGGGACTAAATTTGAGCCGGATCGAATCTCGCCCCAGCAAGCGTTCGTTGGGTGATTATTTGTTTTTTATCGACATCGAAACTGATGTAGACAATTGCCGCGCACTCGCCTCAGCTTTGGCAGATTTGGATGCGTATGCGGAAACAGTCAAGAACTTTGGTAGTTATTACATTGTTGTGAGCGAGAAAACTTAAAACAAGCACTTATATGATTAAAATTATTACCTCAACCTGGATCTTCCAAGCTAGAGAGCTGGCTCAGACAGGACTCAGAGATTTTGCCCAGCCGCAAGATCTCGATCGGATTACCAGTCAATTGCCGCTTTCGATCGCCATTTTCGTTGTTTTAGCAATTGGTTTAACTGCGGCATTAGCATTGTATAATTTCTCCTTGCGAACTGCGCCTGGGAGTAATATTGCTATTGGTGATTGGACAATCAAATCAAATCAGTTGGTTAAAGGATTACAGCAATTATTATTAGTTGCACTGCTATTATTATTAGGATCTGGAATCTGCTCAACCCTCGCCGCCCGTCAGTACAATTGGGAACAAACGCGAACAACCAAAAAAACGCTGCCAACTACGAATGAATTCATCCAACAATCTTCACCCCAAGTCGCCTATACCAGCTTAGAGCCTTACATCTACACCACTCAGCTCGATGGCAAGCTAGTCAAAGTCGAAGACAAAAAAGAAGTCACTCGTCAGTCTTCAGTTAGTGGTTCAAATCTGCTGATTTCGATCGCACCAGCTCGAATCAATGCTGGCGAAGGCAATAATCATCTGATTGATTTTAGCGGTGATTATCAAATTACCAATTCAATTAACACCACAAATAAATTTGTCTTTCAGATTGTGCCGCCCAGAGGCTATGCCCTGCTTCAAAACTTTGGAGTCGAGCAAGACGGCAAAAAACTGGCTCTAACGAACCCAGGCGACTATCGCTTCCCCATCCAAATTGCCCCTGGCAGCACCAGCAAGCTGCGCGTCACCTATCGCGTCCAAGGCTCGCCCCAGTGGGTCTACAGTGCCAAGGATGGCTCGCTCTCCAACTTTCGGATGGCGATCTCGACCAAGTTACCCAGACTGAATGCGATTAATGGTGTCATACCAACAAAAATCAGTCGCAATGGAGACAGGCAGGTATTTAGCTGGGCATTCAATCGCAATGCCTCTGTCCAAAAACCCTTTGGTGTTTCAGTCACGCCACCTGTTGCCGAGCAGACTGGAAAATTATCGCTGTTATTAATACTCGCTCCGGCGATCTTGCTGTGGTGGTTATTGCTGCTGTGTTTATCGATCCCAATGCAGCTCCAGAATATCGCCATTTCTGGAGCCATATTTTTGGCAAGCATGTTTGCCCTGACCTATTTTAGCCGTCTGGCGGATCCGATTTATGTTTGGAGTGGCATATCGATCGGTCTGCTAATCTTAGTTTGGGGATTGGGACGCAACAATTGGCGGGTTTCTGTTGCCGCAATTATTTGCACACTTTTGGGGGCAATTTTTCCCGTTTATGGTTTCCTATTGGGTTCGCGGGGCGTAATGCTGAGTATTGCCGCGCTATTATCGGTAACTTGGTTGGTTGCTAGAAATTGGTATGGTTGGTACGAATTAGAACCGAGAACTAATTCCTTTTATGACGATCCTCCAGCGGAGCAGCTTCTCCCAGTAAATCTTCATCGAGACCGATTAGAAGAGTCAGCCACTTATAATCAGCTCAATCCCGCCGCCTTGACTGAGGAGGAAATTGCCCAGCGATTGAGAGATGAAGGGACAAGAGGTAATTGAGAATTGATAGTTGAGACATAAGGTGATTCCCGATAAAAAAAGATACCCATAATCCGGGTTTCTCCTTACGGAGAGGCTGCGCCAACGACTCCGCTCAACCCTCGGTGGTTGAGCGGAGTCGTTGGCGTTGGCGATAGCCTGCCGTTAGGTACAGCCTCTCCGCAAGGAGAAAACCACAACCCAGGGTATGTTCATTCCTGAGAATCACCTAAAAGCCCTGCTAGTAATAAACCAGCAGGGCTTTTCTGTAAATTAAACTAGTAATTCACCCACATCTACAGCATTGGTACAAACTGAGACTTCTCAGGTACAACGGTGTATTCAGCAACGATTTGACGGAACTCATCGCCATCGATCGTTTCTTTTTCGATTAAGATGTCTACCAATCGATCGATCACGGAACGATTGTCACGCATTAATTGTAGTGCTTCTTCGTGGCACACATTAACGATTTTGCGAACTTCTTGGTCGATTTGAGCAGCTACCTCATCGGAGTACTCAGAGCGCGCACCCCAGTTACCACCGAGGAATACTTCCCCAGATTGGCTCTCTAGGGACAATGGTCCAAGTTTGGACATCCCAAACCGTGTCACCATTTGGCGAGCCATTGAAGTGACTTGTTGTAAGTCTCCACCAGCACCAGTTGTGACTTCCGAATCACCAAAGACGATTTCTTCAGCAGCACGTCCACCCAATGCTGCGGAAATCCGAGCACGGAGTTGGGTACGGGAAATCAGAGATTGGTCTTCAGATGGCGTGAACCAGGTTAAACCAGCGGCTTGTCCGCGTGGAATCAAGGTTACTTTTTGGAGTGGATCGTGAGCAGCGATTAGAGTCGCAACGATCGCATGTCCAACTTCATGGTAAGCGATTAGGCGTTTGCTCTTACCATCTACTAGCGGTGTACCTTCCATCCCTGCGACAACGCGATCTACTGCGTCATCGATTTCGAGATTGGTAATCGCATCTTTGCGACGACGGGCAGTCATAATGGCGGCTTCGTTGAGCAAGTTGGCCAAGTCAGCACCACTAAATCCAGGTGTGCGACGGGCAATGGCTTCGAGGGAAACACCTTCACCCAATTTCTTGTTGCGGGCGTGGACATTGAGGATTTCAATCCGTCCGGCTACATCAGGCGGATCTACCTGTACTTGTCGATCGAAACGACCTGGGCGTAAGAGCGCGGAGTCGAGTACGTCAGGGCGGTTAGTCGCTGCAATAATAATGATTCCAGTATTACCTTCAAACCCATCCATCTCGGTGAGCATTTGGTTCAGGGTTTGTTCGCGTTCGTCGTTACCACCACCAATACCAGCACCACGTTGACGACCAACTGCATCGATTTCATCGATGAAAATGATACAAGGAGCGTTTTCTTTAGCTTTTTTGAACAAGTCGCGGACGCGGGATGCACCCACACCGACAAACATTTCAACGAATTCTGAACCGGAGATACTAAAGAACGGTACGCCAGCTTCACCAGCAATTGCTTTTGCTAAGAGGGTTTTACCAGTACCTGGAGGGCCGACTAATAGGACACCTTTGGGAATCTTTGCACCAACAGCAGTGAAGCGTTCAGGCTGCTTGAGGAAGGTGACAACTTCTTGAAGTTCTTCTTTAGCTTCGGCAATTCCGGCAACGTCATCAAACATCACACCAGTTTTGGCATCCATTTGGAACTTCGCTTTGGATTTACCAAAGTTCATCGCTTGACCAGGACCACCAGGCATATTATTAGAACGGCGGAATAGTAAGAACAAGCCGCTGATCAACAAGGCTGGGAATACTAAGTTACCGAGGAAACCCCAGACTGCACCATCATTGCGAACTGGGTGACTGTCAAAGGAAATATTCGAGTCTCTCAATTTGGCAATCAACTCAGGTGAGTTCATTGGTAAATCGACACGCAGACGCTGCATCCGATTTTCGAGTTCTGGATCGATCGCTTCGACGATCGCAGTTCTACCACCATCATACAGGTCAACCGTTTTAACTCGATTTGCATCAAGATACTCTAGGAACCGACCGTAGGTCATCCGAGTACTTGCTGTATTTTGACCAACTTCAGCGGTAACGGGTGTGAATGCCCCTTGCCACACAAAGAAACCGATTACCACAACGGGAATCGTCCACAGTGCTGCTAGTTTCCACGAAAACTTCATAAAATTGTTTGCCCTTGGTGATGAGATGACAGGAATCGATTAAGAATAAATAATTCAGCTTGTCTTATACTTGCTTTAAAATGTTTGAAAACATATCTTAATTAAATTTAACGTAATTCTCAGATTTCGGAAAGGGGTGATTTAGTTGATAGTTGATAGTTGATAGTTGATAGTTGGGGCTGATGTAAAGTGAGCACTGCTCACCATCTAGATCGTAGGGCATTCTACTATCCTAAATTTTGTGAATTTTCACAGGATAAATTTACCTTTGGCGATGTTGATGACTCTGCCGCCGATGCTGACGGGGCAGTTGGTGGGTGTATGGTTGGCGCGGAGATAGAGGCGGGAGGCTCTGCCCATTTCGATGCCTTGTTCGACGGTGATGTCGATGTTGGGGCTGCCGAAGTACTGGTATTTGGCGAGATAGGCGGCGAGACAGCCATTCGCGCTGCCTGTGGCAGGATCTTCGGGGATGCCGAAACATTCGGTGAAAACGCGGACATGGAGCTGACGATTTGGATCGATCGTTTCGGGGCAGAATATAAGAATCGCTTGGGCTGGTAGATTGGCGACTGAATGGGTGTATAAGTCTAGATTTAATTTCGCCTGACCTACAGCAGCCAAAGTTTTCAGCGGCACTACTATAAATGGTAAACCAGTTGAGATGGGTTCGATCGGGTAACGAGCATCAATATCCGCCGGATTTACACCAATCACAGCAGCTAACATCTCCACATCCACAGCATCATAAAATTTTGGCTGTTGCTGGTGCATCCACAGAATATCTACCTCGCCATCCAAATAATTCAGATCCACCGGAATTTGTCCGACTTGATAATTGAGATTGACCCGCTCTACAGTATCCTTAACAATCTCCTGCTGAATCGCAAATGCCGTCCCCAGCGTTGGATGTCCCGCAAATGGCAATTCCGTCGTTGGTGTAAAAATACGAGTATTGTAGCCCCCATTAACTGGTTGTGAGTTCGTAACAAACGTCGTTTCCGAGAAATTAATCTCTCGCGCAATCTGCTGCATCTGCACATCCGTCAGATCGCCCGCATCCAGACACACCGCCAATTGATTTCCCGTATATTTTCCTGTCGCGAACACATCAAGAATTAAAAAAGGAATGTTGGGCATATTAATCTCGAAACATTATTAATTAATATTCTCAGATTAATTTAGCCGTTGCGTCAACAGTACGCAGCCAGATCCCCGACTTCTCTAAACTCGACTTTAGCCATTAGAGGAGAAAGCGAGCGAGAAATGGGAGGAAAATGGAGTAGAGTCAACCAATTGTGGTAGGCTCTACTCCATTTTGAATTTAAAACAGATGTATACTTTAGCAAAAGAAGTGTCAGAAGTGCTG
>JANNDL010000234.1:0-48650 GCA_031387665.1 Chamaesiphon sp. OTE_75_metabat_95
GGGTTTGCATTTCCCGTATTTACCCGCGTCCACATCCAGCACCATGCCAACGTTAACGACCCCGATAACGATCCCGACCATTTCGTCTCTACGGGCGGCCCACTTTGGTTGATTGCTGCTAGATTCTTTTATCATGAGATCTACTTCTTCCAGCGCAAACTGTGGCGGAACAATGAGCTAATCGAGTGGTTCCTGAGTAGATTATTTGTTGGATTAGTTATTTATTTTGCCTGCCAGAACGGTTACAGCGAATATATTCTAAATTATTGGTTCTCACCAGCATTAGTTGTCGGACTAGCACTGGGGTTATTTTTTGACTATCTCCCTCATCGCCCATTCAAAGAACGCAATCGCTGGAAAAACGCTCGCGTTTATCCTGGAGCAGTCTTGAACATCCTGATTTTCGGACAAAACTATCACCTGATCCATCACTTGTGGCCATCGATTCCTTGGTATAAGTATCAAGCTGCTTATCAAGCAACCAAGCCATTACTGGAATCAAAAGGATGCCATCAATCATTAGGATTGCTCAAAGGGAAAGATTTTCTCCACTTTGTCTATGACATCTTTCTGGGGATTAGGTTTCACCCAAAATCAGATTCAGCTAAATCAGGACAGGGTGAGCATTGAGCTAATCCCAGCCACCAGGGGCAAACAGCACCAGTACTTAGAAATTACGTGCTGAAACCATTGATAAATTATTGAAGATAGATCCTATTCATGACCTAATTCCTGTAGAATCTAAGCAAAAATAAATAATCTACCCCGCATTCTCTTGGAATTTGGAGGAAAAACCCATTAGTAGCATAACTACCACCCAAAATATGTCCGAAACAGAACAGTCTGTCATTCACATCTGGGGTCAAAATAAACTCTCAGGGGAAGTCAAGATCAGCGGTGCCAAAAATTCGGCACTGGTGGTCATGGCTGGTTCATTACTCTGCTCCAGTGGCTGTCGGCTCCGAAATATTCCTGGCTTAGTAGATGTCGATAAGATGTGCCAGATCATCGAAGCTTTGGGTGTCAAAATCAAACGCGATGGTGATGCGATCGATTTTGACACGACTGGCTTCAACTGTCATACCCCACCATTTGAATTGGTTTCCAAGCTGCGAGCAGCTTTCTTTTCGATTGGCCCGATTTTAGCCAGGTTAGGTGTAGCTAAAGTACCATTACCTGGTGGCTGCTCGATCGGTGCTAGACCTGTAGAACTGCATGTACGCGGGTTGCAGGCGATGGGTGCCCACGTCGAAATCGAGCATGGCATTGTCAATGCTTATGTCACTGGCTCCAGCAAGCGGCTCCAAGGCGCGAAAATCTACCTGGACTACCCCAGCGTCGGTGCGACAGAAACACTGATGATGGCGGCGACGCTAGCCGATGGTGAGACAATCTTGGAAAATGCGGCTAAGGAACCTGAAGTTGTCGATTTGGCAAATTTCTGTATTGCGATCGGGGCTAAAATTACTGGTGCTGGCACAGATCGGATTACAATTGTTGGGGTTAAAGAGCTACATGAAGCTGATTATAGTATTATTCCCGATCGAGTCGAAGCAGCTACCTTCCTAGTTGCTGGGGCGATTACTAATTCCGAAATTAGTATGTACCCTGTGATTCCAGGGCATCTGATGGCAGCGGTGGCTAAATTGGAGCAAATTGGTGCCAAGGTGGTAATGGATGCCCCTGATCGAATGCGGGTAATTCCGACGGGAATCCTCAAAGGTACGGACATCGAAACACTTCCCTATCCAGCATTTCCCACAGACATGCAAGCTCAATTTATGGCGTTGCTAGCTATCAGTGAAGGTAATAGCGTGATCACCGAAACCGTGTTTGAGAATCGGCTCCAACATGTTGCCGAACTCAAGCTCATGGGTGCCAATATCAGGGTAAAAGGCAATCATGCGATCGTTGAAGGTGTTACCAGGCTTTCTGGTGCGACAGTCACCGCCACCGATTTACGGGCTTCCGCAGCACTGGTACTGGCTGGTTTAGCAGCACATGGCAAAACCACCATGCAAGGCTTGCATCACCTCGATCGCGGTTACGATTGCCTAGAAGCCAAAATGCGGAGCCTGGGAGCCAAAATTGAGCGCGTTCGCGTCAATACTGAAGGCGAGACAGTTTACCGATATGGGGAAGAAATTGTGCGAGTCTAGTTTTGTCTGACTTGGACACAAATGAGATTCTAAATAAATATGTATATTAGTGAGATGTCGGAGTAACTTATGAGATGATCTAACGTTGCTCCCGTTCACTTCCACCTATTTTATTTAGATTATGCAATTAAGATTAGGGGACACCGTACCCAACTTTACACAAGCTACTACCGATGGTGAGATCGACTTTTTTGAGTGGGCTGGCACTAGCTGGGTAGTCTTATTTTCACACCCCAAAGATTTCACACCTGTCTGTACAACTGAATTGGGCGAAGTTGCTAAATTAAAACCAGAATTTGACAAGCGCAATGTTAAGCCGATCGCGCTCAGTGTTGATGATGTAGAATCTCACAATGGTTGGGTTGGCGATATTCTCGAAACTCAAGGCTCTGCCCTGAACTATCCAATCATTGCCGATCCTGATAAAAAGGTATCCGATCTGTACGACATGATTCATCCCAATGCTAATGCACTGGTGACTGTTCGATCGGTCTTTGTCATCGATCCCAATAAAAAGCTCCGGTTGACGATTACTTATCCACCTAGCACTGGACGTAATTTTGATGAGATCTTGCGAGTGATTGATTCACTCCAACTCACCGATAACTATAGTGTGGCAACGCCTGCAAATTGGGTTTATGGTGGCGACTGTGTAGTAGTACCAACAATTTCTACGGCAGATGCGAAGGTGAAATTCCCTAAAGGAATCACCGAACTCAAGCCTTATCTCCGCATGACTCCTCAACCTAATAAATAATCGGAGGGTGTTCTAGTGCAGCGAAAAACCCGACTTTTCCAAAAAGTCGGGTTTTTGTCATCACCAATATGGCGAATTAAGCGACTTTTTCTAGCATTAACTTAGAACGCTTGACTCCATCGGGAATCTCTACCGGATAGTCGCCTGTAAAACAAGCCGAACAGAAATTCTGGGGATCCTTCTCTGTGGCTGACAACATTCCTTCCCAAGTCAGATAAGCCAGCGTATCTACCCCAATTTGTGCGGCAATCTGAGCAACAGATTTAGTTGCTGCAATTAGTTGATCCTGGGTATCTGTATCGATACCATAGAAGCAAGGGTGGGTAACGGGTGGCGAGGAAATCCGCATGTGAATTTCACTAGCTCCAGCATCACGCAACGCCTTAACTAGCTTACGGCTAGTTGTGCCTCGAACGATCGAGTCATCAATCACGATTACTCGTTTCCCCTTGAGTACATCTCTGAGTGGATTTAACTTCATCCGAATCCCCGCTTCCCGCATTTCCTGGGTGGGTTGAATGAATGTCCGTCCCACATAGCGATTTTTGATCAAACCTTCGGCGTAGGGGATGCCAGATGCCTCTGAAAAGCCAATCGCCGCAGGGATGCCTGAATCTGGGACACCAATTACAATATCCGCATCATGGAATGATTCTGCTGCTAATTGCTTGCCCAACCGCTTCCGGTAACTATACAGGCTTTCGTCATGTACCCAGCTATCGGGGCGGGCAAAGTAAATCATCTCAAAAATGCACAGTTTTGACTGGACTTGAGGTGCCCAACTTATTGATTTCACTCCTTCATCATCAATCCATAACAACTCGCCTGGATTGACATCGCGCTCATAGTCAGCACCGATGATATCTAGAGCACAGGTTTCTGAAGCTACCACATAGTGCCCGATATGATCCGGCATACTCCCCAATACTAGGGGACGGATGCCGTGAGGATCGCGAATCGCCATCACCCCGTCAGGAGTGGCAATTGTCAGGCTAAAGGCTCCTACCGCTCGCTCACAGGCATTGATAGTTGCCTCAATCCAGCCTTTACCAGCATTGACTTCCTCCCGAATAATCAGCGCGATCATCTCAGAATCGATCGTGGTGCTGAGTTCGCACCCTTTTGCTAGTAAGTATGCTTGCAGCTCGGCAGTATTGACAAGATTACCATTATGTGCGAGCGCAAGCTTTCCCAGTCTGGTTTCGACAATAATTGGTTGAGCATTGCAGCGACGACTGGCTCCAGTGGTCGAATAGCGGGTATGTCCGATCGCCAATTGCCCTGGTAGCTTTGCCAAAATCTCTGGACTAAAGACGTGGGAAACTAAGCCCATATCCCGATGCTCATGGAGATCGGTACCGTCAAATGTAGCTATTCCTGCTGACTCTTGACCCCGATGCTGGAGGGCGTACAGACCAAAATAGGTTAGTTTAGCAACCTCTTGCTCTGGCGCATAGATTCCAAATACGCCACAGGCTTCTTCTGGTTTATCGACAGCGTTGTCGTCAATGATATCAGCGCAAACATCGAGGTGCAAATCGCGATCGGGGATCATGCAGGGCTAGGGTGGGGGAAGGTGGCTAAGTTATTGAAGAGTTGTGGACGAGCAAATTTTGAGGTTGGTTTCAGCAGTATCGATCTCTGGTAATCTACTGCCAGCTATAGCATACCCTATACCTGTAGCCGAATATACATAGCAACTACGGTAGACACAAACAGTTAAGGCTAATACTAATAGTAATTAAGTTTAGGTACTGCACAATCGAAGGTGCGTATTTTAAATTTTGTTAAGAAAAGCTTAATATTTCATTAACAATAGCACAGAACTAGCCAATAATCATCTGGTGATTAAGGACTTATTCGATCGCATAGCGTCTCTGAAAAGAGAATCGATTCTGCTGCACTTTTCGAGCCAATCCATCACTGATAACTGTAATGTCAACTTCTCTCCATTGGTTAGATCTGAGTGAATATCTAGTAATTGCTGTAGCCGTAGTGGGATCCATCGCCGCCACCGCCTCATCAAATTGGATCTATGCCATCGCGCCAATTCTCATCAGCCTGATCCTTAATGCGATTAATCGCTGGCGATTTACTCAGAATATCCGCATTCAAGATCGATCTCTAGAGCGAAAACTCGGTCAAGAGCTGCAACAACAAGGTGAAGTCCTCCAGCAGGAAATCGTCCAAGCTCGAAGTTTTGCTACAGCTTTGGTGAAGCAAACCATGACAGCACAAACAGCACATCCGGCACTAGCAGCAGCGGGAGCAGCTTCAGATCCAAAACCAGATTCACTTGGTTTGGAGCAGAAATTCGAGCTACACCAACAACTGATGCAGTCGATGCAAGAACATGTTGGGGGTGTAGAGAATAGTCTTCAAGAAGTAGTCGATCTGCTGGAAAGTAGCGCGTTGACAGATCGAATAGAGTATCTAGAATCTCAACTCACGCAGATATCTGGGCAATTGGGCATCGACTCAACTGGATTAGATCGATTCTCTTCTAGAGACACTATGGGAACGAATCTACCTAGCTTGTTTAGTCTTGATGAGGAACAAGAAGTCGATATTACGCCGCTATTGGATATGATCTCCGAAGATCTAATGTCTAGTGACTTAATGTCAGACAACCTGATTTCCGCCGAACTTAGCGGTGATATCTGGTCAAAACCAACTTGGAATCTTCAGCAGACAATCAGTGCCCACAGTGATTGGGTGCGCTGTATGAGCTTCACCCCAGATAGTCTCAAGTTGGTAAGTGGGAGTTTTGATAAGACAATTAAGTTGTGGCAACTGGATACAGGTGCAGAGATATATACGTTGGGAGAACGACTCAAAGGAGTATTCGCACTAGCCGTAAGTCCTGATGGTAAACTCCTAGCTAGTGGCAGTTGGAATGAAACGATCGAACTGTGGAATTTAGAAACGGGAAGTCTGCTCTACAACTTGAGTCAACACAAAGCTTCTGTCCGCGCTCTAGCAATTGCACCTGATAGTCGGACTTTAATCAGCGGTAGTTTCGATCAAACCATCGTCCTCTGGAGTTTACCAGATGGAACTGTAACCAAAACCATCCTCGATCGAGAACCAATTGCAGCAATCGCTCTAAGTGCTGACGGCACATTTTTAGCTAGTACTGGCGATGATGGCATCGTCAAAATTTGGTCGTTAGCTTCAGGACTAAAAATCGCCGAGTCCAGTGGCAATAAACATTGTATCGGCTCTCTTAGCATCAGCCCCGACGCTCAAACGATCGCAGCAGGCACCGTTGACGGCGATCTGCTGCTGTGGCAAGTCGAACAGATCGAAAATGGTCTACCACAACAACTTAGCCTCGCACAGACGATTAAAGCCCACGCTGGACAGATCAATGCTTGTGTCTTTAGCCCCGATAGTCAGTATGCGATTACAGGTAGTGTCGATGGCAAAGCCAAAGTTTGGTACAAAGGCGCGGATCTTCAGTTTCGAGATAGAGCTAGAAGCATCCTCAAAGGCGATCCTGGTCGCTCTGTCATGTCAGTTGCCATTGCCCCCTGCGGTAAGCTGGTAGCAATTGGCGGTGCCGATGGCACGATCCAACTGTGGGAACGCATGTAGCTTTAAAAGTAGTGAATAGAAAAGTGGGTAAGTGTTATCGCTGAAAAACAGTAATAGCTGTTGCCGATCTAGGGATTGTAGGGAATAATCGTAACAGTGGAGAAAAAGTTTATACCTTTAAACAAAAATTAATTTTCAAAATTCTAAATTATGCGAATTTTAGTTACAGGTGGTGCTGGTTTTATTGGCTCTCATTTGCTCGATCGATTGATGAAAGAGCAACATGAAGTAATTTGTCTCGACAACTTTTACACTGGGACTAAAAGCAACATCAGCAAATGGTATGGCAATCCCAATTTTGAATTAATCCGCCATGACATTACTGAGCCAATTCGCTTAGAAGTAGACCAGATCTACCATTTAGCATGTCCAGCATCCCCCGTACACTATCAGTACAACCCGATTAAAACTACCAAGGTCAGCTTTTTGGGCACATCAAATATGCTGGGATTGGCAAAACGGGTTAAAGCGAGATTTTTGATGGCTTCTACGTCTGAAGTTTATGGCGATCCTGATGTCCATCCCCAGCCAGAAGAATATCACGGAAATGTCAATCCGATCGGAATTAGATCTTGCTATGACGAAGGTAAACGGATCTCGGAAACTCTCTGTTTTGACTACCATCGTCAGCACAATGTAGACATTCGAGTCGCCAGAATTTTCAATACTTACGGCCCTCGGATGTTAGAAAATGATGGACGGGTAGTCAGTAATTTTATCGCTCAATCATTAAAAGGCAATCCCCTAACTGTCTATGGGGATGGCAGCCAGACTCGCAGTTTTTGCTATGTTACCGACCAAGTTGATGGCCTAATCAAGCTGATGAATGGCGACCATATTGGGCCAATTAATATTGGTAATCCTGAAGAATATACTATTCTTCAACTCGCTGAAAAAATCCGAGATCGGATTAATCCAGGTCAAGAAATTAGCTTCAAGCCACTGCCACAAGACGACCCAAAACAGCGGAAGCCAGATATCACTAAAGCCGCAACTCTACTTAAGTGGCAGCCAACTGTCTCGCTGGAAGACGGATTGACAGAAACAATTACTGAATTTAAACAGCGATTAAACGTGAATCTTCCTGCTTTAGTTAATTAGTTAACAGTTCCTGAAGAAGCATCTTCGCAGGAGAACAGCTAGGTTATGAGGATGGGGAATTCAACCCTAGCCATCTTTTTGTCAGACAAGTGATCCAGATCCTGAAAGAACACAGTGTGACGGTAGACAATTTTATAGACATATTTTCTGTAGAGTGAGTAGTTCCCACCAGCGAGGATTTATGCAATTTGGATCTAATCAATACTTACTTGAGTTGAAGTGTACTAAAGATTTTTACCCCACACTTCGGCAGACTCAATGTGTCGCACCTGTTCTTTCCTGTACAAAGAGAAGACACAAGACTATTAATCATTATTAATATAATATCTAGGAGTATTTTAAAATGCGTGTTTGTACGATCGGAACTGGTTATGTTGGATTAGTTACAGGAGCTTGTTTGGCACATATCGGACATGATGTAATTTGTGTCGATAATAATCCTGCCAAAGTCGAATTGATGAAAGCGGGAAATTCGCCCATCTATGAACCAGGCTTGTCAGAAATCATGCAGGCTGCCATGTCCACAGGTAGATTGCAGTTTACTACTGATTTAGCATTGGGAGTCGAGCATGGGGAAATCTTATTTATCGCCGTAGGGACACCCCCATTACCAAACGGTTCTAGCGATACTCAGTACGTCGAGGCAGTTGCTAGAGGGATCGGACAGCATCTCACCGATGAGTATAAAGTAATCGTCAATAAATCTACAGTCCCGATCGGATCTGGCGACTGGGTGAAAATGCTCGTGCTAGACGGCGTAATCGAGCGCAATCGCGAACTGAGCCTAGTTGCTGCTGGCGTAAGTATCCAACCAAATCGACTAGCACCAAGATTTGATGTAGTCAGCAATCCAGAATTTTTGCGGGAGGGTTCGGCGATTTATGATACGCTCAATCCCGATCGGATTGTACTCGGTAGCAATAGTCAAAAAGCGATCGATCTGATGCTCAATCTCTACGCCCCAATTATCGACAGACAATGTGCCGATTCTGATGCTGTCAAACTCCCCGCAGTAACAGTACTCGCCACAGACTTGGGTTCCGCCGAAATGATCAAGTACGCCGCCAATGCCTTCCTCGCCACGAAAATCAGTTTTATCAATGAGATTGCCAATATCTGCGAACGGGTAGGTGCTGATGTCACCCAGGTGTCTAAGGGGATTGGTTTAGACTCACGGATTGGGAATAAATTCTTGAATGCGGGGATTGGTTGGGGTGGCTCTTGTTTTCCCAAAGATTTGGCTGCACTCATTAATACCGGATCTGATTATGGCTATGATGCTCAACTGCTCAAAGCAGCCGTAAGCGTCAATCAAAATCAACGCACTCTGGTAATTCAAAAACTCCAAAGCTCACTGAAGATTCTCAAAGGCAAAACGATTGGTTTATTGGGTTTAACTTTCAAGCCTGATACCGACGATTTGCGAGATGCCCCAGCTCTAGATATCATTTCAATCTTGGTTGAACTTGGTGCCAAAGTCAAAGCATACGATCCGATTATTTCACCTCAAGCAGGAACACATACCCACTTGCCAAATGTGAATTTAGTTGACAGTCCAGAACTACTTGCCGAAGATAGTGATGCGATCGTATTAATGACAGAATGGCTAGAGTTTCAGCAGATTGACTATCAGGAATTAGCAAAATTAATGCGTTCACCCTTGATGATTGACTGTCGCAATTTCTTGTCAGCAACAGATCTTACTGCGGCAGGTTTCCAACATATTGGGATTGGCTGTTAGATTAATTGTCTTACCCTTGCACAATTAACCTGTAGGGGTGCCCTGTCTTGTTGCGCTTTTATGTGCGGGGGAACCCCGCCCATAGCGCACCGCTGTCTTGTCGTTTTTTTATGCGGGGGGGAACCCCGCATAAAAACGCCGCTTAATGGGTACCCTCAGATCTATGCTGATTACTAATATTTTCATACTGGCGCAAAATCTGAGGATATCTTCAATTCCCAGGTAGGGGCAATTCATTGCCCCTACCTGGGAATTGAATCTAGCAATACGTCAATATCTGCGTTGTGGTGAATGAATGAGAATAAATGTTTGAAGACAATTTTTCCTGCTTTGTCCACCATAAACTGAGCGGGTAGCGGTGCCCCCAGAGCTTGTCCAACATGGTAGCGTCTAAATCTCCCACAACTAGGATCGCTGAGTAGAGGCATTTGTAGATCCAGATCGCGCACCACATTTTGACTCTGTTGGGTGCCCGTACTTGTTATCATTAATACTTCGATTCCTCGATCGACAAATTCTCCATACCGTTCATTCATCTCTTTGATATGGGGATAGCAAAACGGGCAATACTGCTGTTCTGTAAAGATGCGGGTAAAGTATAAAATTACTGGCTGAACGCCACGATAATCAGACAGTTTTACCTGTTTATTATTGCGGACATCATGGATTTTAATTTCTGGTGCGATCGATCCCAGTTCTAGTTCATTCTCTGCTGGAATCGGTAATAGGTTATCAAAAAATCGCCGATTGATTAATCCTTTGAATTTATTAGTATTAGCGTAAGTCATAATTATTTTATAGATTTGTTCCCGAAGGTAATATCATTCAATTCTTGCTAGTGAGGTTGGGCGGGTTTTGCACAAACATCTCCAGTAACACCAGATATTTCGAGCATGAAGCGGCTCGCTAAGAGCTGGACAGTATCTTAGGCAATCGTAACAACGAAAAGCCTGCAATCACAAGGTTGGTTAAATAGTCTGTCATCTATTAAAAAACGCTCACGCTATCCTAATTGCCAGAGAGCAACAGCTTTGTGATCCGCCCATGTAAGGAAAAGTTACTGCTTGAAATCGCGATCTAAAATCCTAGAACTGACGTGGACAGGGATGTGGCAAAATAAGAAGGAGATTATAGGATTATTTTTATCAGATGCAAACGGGTCAAAAATCTATATTTAGTCACTGTCTTGTCGCAGTTGTATGGGCGGGGAACCTGCCCATACTGCGCCGCTGGCGACAATGGCTGCAAACGGGGATAGTTACGCTAATGTTGGTCAGTCTAGCTGCGGGAGCCAACGCCGGAACTCTGTTGCCATCGGGAAACGCTATTACTGACGGACAGGCAATCTTGCGCTATGCACTGCCGATCGATAATAAACCAGTGCGGGATCTCCAGGATAGCCTAGAGGATATTTCCAATCACCTGCGCGGTAAACAGTGGGGCACCATCACTAGTGATGTGAAGAAGGCTGCTGTCGTATTGAAAACCAAGCAGGCAGACATCCTCAAGAGTGTACCTGAAGCCAAGCAAGCGGAAGCGCAAACTCTGATTGGTGAAATTCAAACCAGTGTTGATGCTCTAGCTATTTCAGTAGAAGCCAAGAATAAGCCGCAAGTGCAAGTCGAACGCGCCCAGGCTCTGGCAAAAATCGGTGTACTTGAAGCGGCAATGGTAACGGGTTTTCCCTACACAGTACCAGCAGAGTATAGTGATATTCCTCAGCTTAAAGGTCGCGCGACGATCGCCTTCAAGACTACCAAGGGCGATGTTAGCATCATTGTTGATGGCTACACCGCGCCAGTGACAGCAGGCAATTTCGTCGATCTCGTCAATCGCGGATTTTATAACAATATGGCGTTCTCCCGCGCCGAGAACGACTATGTACTCCAAATCGGCGATCCGCCTGGAGATGAAGTTGGTTTCATCGATCCCAAAACCAAAAAATATCGGGCTATACCACTAGAGGTAATGGTCAAAGGTGATAAAGAGCCAATGTATGGGATCACAATGGAAGATGCTGGTAGATTCCGCGAGGAGCCAGTATTACCGTTCTCTTCCTATGGTGCTGTCGCAATGGCACGTTCTGATGCCGACCCCAATGGCGGTTCGTCGCAGTTCTTTTTCTTCCTGTTTGAGCCAGAGCTTACTCCCGCTGGACGCAATCTCCTCGATGGACGCTATACCGTATTTGGCTATGTAACTTCAGGACAAGAAGTGCTCGGACAACTCAAAGCCGATGACAAAATTATGTCAGCGAAGGTGACTGAGGGTGCGGAATTGTTGAAAGTTTAGGAGTTGGGAGCGTGGGAATTGGGAGAATATTTACAGTCTTAGGGACTTCCCACTAATAAATAACTCCGGTTTTACCTGTAGATACTGAAATACGTCATCTCTCAGAAATGCTAGAACGATTTTATGTTGGTAAGTCCCTTAGTGCTTAATAATCAACCGCCCCGCAGATAAATCGCGGTGCTCCTATGCAAAAGTCCACTTAAGTGGACTTAACTACGTTAGCCAGCACTTTAGTTGCGGGCGGTTGACGAAGTACTCCCAGTCTCTACCTCGGATCACTCGTAGAAGCTGGCACCGTGGGCTTACTCTGAGTCAACAACCAGCCACCAGCACCGATCGAGATTAATAATACTAGACCGATCGCCCCTAATAATAGGGGTTTTTTATTGCCAGAACTAGCTTTTTCGCCAATTGTTCGCACTTGTGGTCGATCGATATTACCACTAGAAATTTCAGGATTGGCTAGCAGGAGTGTATCTGAGTGCGCCAAGGCAGCAGCCGCAGCATCAATCGGGAACTCCGAAGCAGTATTTTGTCCCGCTTCGACTGGTTGTTTAACCTGACAATGGATCAGCGCGACAGTTGAGTTGTCGTGTCCATTGTGGGTGTTTGCCATATTGATCGTGCGTTGGCAAGCGGTGGCGAGATCGACTTTGCCTTCTAGAACGGGCAGAATCTCGGTTTGCCAGTACTGCTCTACTCGATCGCGATCGCTGACACCATCAGAGCAAAGCATAAAGATACATTCCTCGTCAACGATCATCCGACGAATATTGGGATGTAGAGCGGTTGAAGAATTCATCCCCAGAGCTTGAAAGAGCGAACCCGAACTGCTCATACCCAAGGCTTGGCGATAGAGGATGCCATTGAGTCGGACTTCTCTGGTAGCTAGATCGTCATCTAGAGTCATCTGATGACAACCAGTGCGGGTAATCCGATAGACGCGACTATCGCCGATATGGGCAATGTAGGCTTCATGACCGTAGATCAGGCTCATTACCATAGTCGTGCCCATTCGTTCGCGTTCCTGACGATTTTCGCTGTCATTCCGCATACTGATCAGGTCGTTGGCAACGCAGGTAGAATTCTCGATCTGGATCGCGATGCTATCGGGGTAGCGATTTTCGGGTTTATCGAGGACAGTTTTGACCCGACGATGGATGGTCTCAATGGCTAAACTAGATGCTACCTCACCGCCTTGATGCCCACCTACTCCATCACAGACGATCGCCAAACTGAGATCGTAGCCAGTATTCTGATATAGTGGGTCGCCACTGGCAGGATAGCAAGCATCTTCATTTTGCTCGCGGGTCGGGCCAGTATGACTGAGGGCGAGGTAATTGCAATTGAGGAACTGCTTCTGACCCACCGTTCGCAGGGCTTCATCTAGTAATGCAATCAACTGGGTGGCGGTAACAATTTCTTCTTTTTGCAAGCCATTGCAAATCTTTTCGAGGGTTTGAGCGATGCCAATCCGCGCATGTTTTTGCCAGTGCTTCCAGAGTTTACCCAGTTCGGCGAGTTTTGGCTTGGAATCACCATTGGGCATCAGTTCGATTACCCGAACTAGTCCACCTTCAACGCGCAACACTTCTTGGTGCAACAAAGTTCGACTCACGCCTTCTGCTTCCATTGAGTCCCACAGGTTGGCGATTTGCCACAGCCAGTTGAGTTGGCGCATCGAACCTGCACCTTTCCAACTCTCGCTGATTTCTGGCATCAATTTACCTGCAAAGGCAGCTCCTAAACCCTCGCTGTAAATCGGCACTTTTTCCAGCAGCCACAGCGTCGAAGTTCTGCGACCCGATCGATTGAAGGCAATCGCACCATAAACTTGAGGAATATGAGGACGATGCTCGACTAAGTGCAGATAAGGCGTAATAAAATCAGGTACCTTCTCGACCACATCTGGCTGCCAACCTGGTTTGGTATCCAGTAAAACTTGACCATTCACAACCACATAGCGGTTATTTGCCAATGTCTGACCGACTTTTAAGCTGGCGACATCCTCGCCCACAGCCCACAAATAAACTTTCGGAATAGCAGTCCGACAATGGGCACAAAAATTGTGACTCACTGGATTGGGAGCCTGACATTCAGGATTTGGGCAGACGATCTTGATCGCTAATTGGTTGGTCATGGGGTTGGGGTTGCTCCGGTCAGCCGATAGTTTGCGCTATCATGGCAATTCAGGTGGATGGCTTGAGATATTTTCAACGAGTCGATCTGGCAGGACGCTGCCGATCTGGCAGGACGCTGACGATCGAGGTCGAGATTTCGACAAGATCGAAAGTCGTCGATCCAAATTTTAACCTGCGATCGCTAGCTAATCTTTACATTTATCTCAAAATAAATTCGCCTTCTCTTATAAGTACCCATGATTTACCCTTTACAAACACCTTTACCCCTAAAAAGTGGAGATTTGTTACGAGTAATTGCGCCTAGTGGTAGATTACGGGAAGGCACCGCGCTGGAGCGAGGGATCGAGATTTGGCGCAACCAGGGTTATCGAGTCGAAATAGCGGCGGATGTCACCGCTGGATGGGGTTATCTCGCAGGCACAGATGCCGTCAGGCGTGCCCAATTAGCAGTGGCATGGCACGATCCCGAATGTCGAGGGATCTTGTGTGTCAGAGGCGGTTATGGGGGGATGAGGCTTTTAGAAGATTGGCAGTGGAGTCCAACAGCTACACCCAAATGGTTGATTGGATTTTCAGATATTACCGCATTATTGTGGAGTCTGGCACAGCAAGGAATTGTCGGCGTACATGGGCCACTGTTGACTACTTTAGCCGATGAGCCGGACTGGTCGATCGACAGGTTATTTGAGCTAGTCACCGGACAACCACTCCCACCACTTCAGGGCGATAGTTGGGTGAGCGGAGTCGCCACCGGAAAATTATTTCCCTGCAATCTCACTGTCGCAACTCATTTACTCGGTACGCCATTTCAGCCGGACTTAACTGGTACAATTTTAGCGATCGAAGACATCACCGAAGCCCCCTATCGGATCGATCGATTACTCACCCACTGGCGACTAACTGGTGCCCTCTCCAAGGTCGCCGGAATTGCCGTAGGCAGATTCAGTCAATGTGACGCACCAGCAGGCGTTCCCAGTTTTACAATCGAAGAAGTCCTCCGAGATCGACTCACCGATCTCCACATCCCCATCGTCGCCAATCTCCCCTTCGGACACGACGGCTGCAACGCCGCTCTACCAGTGGGAATGGAAGTAATTTTGGACGGAAATACAGGAAAGTTGGTGGTTTAGTGGTTTGGCGGTTTAGTGGTTTAGCAAAGAAAGACGCAAGCGTTCTCGCTGCTTTAAAACTCTCATTCACTATTCACTAAACCACTATTCACTAAACTACTAAACCACTAAACCACTAAACCACTAAAAATGACTGGACAAGAACTCCGCACAATGATTACAACAAAATGGGACTATTCCTATGATGTTCAGATCAAAAAAACGCCAACTAAAATCTATCTACAGGTAATGTGGAAATATCAAGAGCAGGCTTCTTTTCCAATCTCTGAAGCTGAATATCTTGCTCATCTAGATACAGTTGCTTCATACCTAGCTGCAATGGGTGTGGTCGAGCAAGTCCAGAAATTTGTTGAAAAAACTACCGAAAGACCAAGACTTGGAAAAGCCGTGAGTATCTTACTCAATTTAGGCGATCGAGCAGCGGAATGGCTCTTATGATTTAATTTTGCGGTCTTGCAGATATTACGTTATGGTGCGACGCGGATGGTGCGTTATGCTAGCGCGGTAACGCACCCTACGATGCTTCTAAAATAATCGATCTATCTCAATTGCTAAACCAGGGAATAGATCATCGGTAATTACTTCACTATTCATATAAGTTTTGGGAGCGCGGTCGGGATAAAATACCGTAATGCTCTGTGCGGCTGGATCTACTACCCAGACTTGCAATACTTCCCCAGCCAAATAACTGCTGGCTTTTTGAGTCATTTGTCCAAAAGTTTGTCCAGGCGAAATGATTTCGATTGCCAGTTCTGGTGATACGGGACAAGCCGCATTTTCATTCCAACTTTCAGGCAATCTGTCGAACGAAACGTAAATTAAATCTGGTACGGGTGTGTAGTTATCGCTTAGATCGAATGCCCATTCCATTTCAGCACGACCGCGATCTCTGGCCCATGCTTCGATGATATTAAGGATCCGCCGCGCAGATCTGGCGTGAAAATATTTGGGAGACATTTTGGCTACGGCGATACCATCGATGAATTCATAAGTAAGATCGCTAGCGTCTGCTAACGCCCAGAATTCTGCCTTGGTCAGTTTTTTTGCGGTGGTAGCGATCATAATTAGTGACAATCGATCGGTTCTGCTCTATTTTAACAAAATCTCATTCCACTTTAGTCGATTGGAGCAACCGATCCAATCCAAGCAAAAATCTGTCCGATCTGCCCTCACACCAGCCTCACGCACCCGATTACTCCCTGTTGTGTTTAAAGATATAGATTAGCCTTTTCTTTGCTCCTGCCGCGCTCTCTGTGATAAACACGCCACATGTGACATCTTTAGTGAATTAAGGGAATAATAAGAATATTGGTTAACTGTTCCGGCAGAGGATTGCGCTGAAATTTTGAATAACCTTCCTGATTAGATGGTTGGATGTGGGAATATATAGGTGGATGGTCGATCGTCTTTGACAGGTTGACTGACCTCATTAAAGCTAATTAGCAGAATATATCTAAACTTTATTTTAAAGATAAATAAATTCCCCCATTAAATTTATTAATTCATCCTCTTACCCCATTCCCCCATTCCCCTAACCAATTGTTGTGACATCAAGGATTCAAGCGTGAAAAAAATATTGTTAGTAGACGATGATAAAACACTCCAAACCGTACTGACACGGTACTTAGAAAAGCGCGGCTATTCCGTCCGTGTGGTAACTTCTGGAGTTCAGGCATTAAAACTTTTTGCTCAAGATCCGCCCGATTTAGTCGTGTCGGATATTATGATGCCAGGGATGGATGGTTTAGAATTTTGTCGCCGCTTGCGCGCAACTAGACCTGGACAACTAGTCCCATTTATCTTTCTGACTGCCAAAAAAGATCTCGAAGATCGGATTCAAGGTCACTACATTGGTGCTGATGACTATATCACCAAGCCATTTGAACCACTGGAACTGCTCGCCAAAATCGAAGCTCAACTCGAACGTTCTCGCCGCATCCACTCCGAGATGGTCCGGTTGATGCAAAAAGTACCTGAAGATAGCAACTCAGGATCTGAGTACAGTGATAGTGTCGAACCGACAACCCCAGCTAAAGATCCTGAACCAGAAGAAGATCTACCATTGACTCCAGCAGAAGCGAGGGTATTCTGGGAAGTGATTCAAGGTTTGACTAATAAACAAATCAGTCAACGGTTATTTATTAGTCCTCGGACAGTTCAGACCCATCTGAGCAATATTCTCACTAAGTTAAATCTAGAGAATCGTTCCCAATTAGTCCGGTTTGCTTTCGAGCACGGCTATCGTCCACCACAAACTCAAGAGGAGCAAAGAGCGGCGGAAGCGAGAGGATAAATAGTTGATAGTTATTAGCCTCTCTACTAATTCTGGTAGAATGTAGATAAGACTTTAATAATAGGGTTGTGATGATAGCAGCCCTATTGTTTTGGCTAGATTATTTTGTGTTGCTATTGATAATTTTATGACGGAATCTATTGAGATATTAATTAACTCAGAAAATAAAGGCGATCGAATTACGGCTCTAAACTTAATCCGCGAACTAGAGCCAAGGATTGCTTTTGGTCATATTAAACAATTGATCACAGACAATAATACTCGCGTCCGATATGCGGCGGTAAGCCAATTAGCCACATTAGGAGCGCAAGATCTAGCTGAGAGTTTGATTATTTTACGAGATCGATTGATCAACGATCCAGAACCAGATGTCCAAGCCGCAGCCGCAGATGCAATTGGCGCACTCAAATTAACTGATGCTTTTGACGATCTCCAAAATCTCTATGAGACTACGCCAGAATGGTTAGTACAGTTTAGCATCGTTGCGGCACTGGGTGAATTAGGCGATCCGCGCGGTCTAAAATTGTTGCAAACTGCTTTGACTAATGAAACTAGTCTGGTTCAGACTGCGGCAATTGGAGCGATAGGTGAGTTGGGGAATACCAATGGTGTTGAAAGTCTAATCCCATTTGTGACCAATCCTGACTGGCAAATTAGGTATCAACTCGCTCGATCTTTACGCAATTTAGGTGGGGACTTAGCTGCTCAAAACTTAGCGATTTTAGCAACTGATTCGGTCGAGCAAGTTGCCAAAGAAGCACAGGGAATTGGTTGAAAGTTACTAATTTAAAGTACTTGATCGATGAGTGCTGATAATCAATTAATAACTCCCAATCTACCTCGATGCTGCGACAAGTTGGCCCCATTATCATCCAAAATCGATTCAAAATAGCTTTACCTGTATTGCTAGCAACGGTAGCTCCACCTATTCTTCATCTGGGGCTAGTCGCTTGGAATGATCGTCCCGAACAAGTTACTCGCTCTTCAGGGACTGTCGAAGATGCAAGTCACCTGAATCAGGCTAAGATGAATGTCATCCAGGTTTCTGGAGATCTAACAGCGGCAAAAGCGCAGTTACAGCAAGTCCTCAAAGCTGCCCAAGCACAATCAACGAGAGTAACAATTGCTGGTGCGCGGCACACAATGGGGGGACAGACTATCTATCCGAGTGGCATTGCTCTGGAAATGAGCCAGTTTAAGCAAATGCAGTTGAATCCTAGCACTAAAATTTTGACAGTGCAGTCTGGCGCAAAATGGTCTGAGGTTATTCCATATTTGAATCAGCAGGGATACTCCGTCGCTGTAATGCAGTCGAATAACGATTTTTCGGTGGGTGGTACAATGAGCGCAAATGCTCATGGATGGCAGCCAAACTATCCACCTTTTGCCAGTACAGTGGAAAGCTTTCAGTTGATGTTGTCCAGTGGCAAAGTAGTCCGATGTTCTCGGCGAGAAAATACCCAATTATTTTCACTGGTGCTGGGTGGCTATGGACTATTTGGGATTATTTTAGAGGTAGATTTAAAGGCTGTACCCGATCGATTGTACTCAGCCCAGCGAGTGGTAATTCCCAGTCGAGATTATGTCAAAACTTATCGACAACAACTCTTGGCGGATGTGGGGATGGCATATGGGCGGCTATCAATTGCACCAGATAGCTTTTTGCAAGAGGCAATTTTGACAACTTATCATCAAGTTCCTGGAAGTCGCCCGTTAGATATTGTTCCGGTAGAATCTAGGCTGGCGCGGACAGTTTTCTTGGGCAGTATTGGCAGTGACTATGGTAAATATCTGCGCTGGCAACTGGAGAAACTTAGTGGTGGTGAAGCTGGTAGTCAGATGTCTCGCAATCAAATTTTCAATCGTCCATCCACACTATTTGGAAATCAGAACCAGACAAAAACTGATATTTTACATGAATACTTTATCCCCCCAGAGTCACTAGAATTATTTCTCGTAAAGTGTCGTCAAATCATCCCGAAACACAAAGTTGATCTGCTTAATGTGACCGTCAGAAATGTCTATCCAGATCGTGATGCTTTGCTCCGATATGCCGATCGAGAAATGTTTGGTTTAGTGATGTTATTTCATCAGCACCGCGACTCCAAAGATGATGCCAAAATGCAGGTTCTAACTCAATCATTAATCGATGCGGCACTGTCAGTAGGCGGCAGCTATTATTTACCCTACCGTTTGCACGCGACACCAGAACAGTTGACTAGAGCCTATCCTCAGGCACCTAAGTTCTTTCAACTCAAGCGTAAATACGACCCAACCGAAATTTTTCAGAATTATTTCTACACCAAGTATGGTAAATCCAATTGACAAATAACTCTATACCGAATCTATTTCTGATTCGAGATTTTCAATTGCTTGAATCCCGCGTGGATCTCCGAGCTTGAGCAGCGCAGATTTAGCATCATCTCTAACCCCTAGATCTGGGTCTTCTTCTAATACTTGAATTAGTGCATCCACCGCAGTTGCATACACCACATTTGAGGGTAATTCTCGACACAATCTGCCCAATGACCAAGCACAATTACTGCGAACGGCAGCTTGAGTATCGTTAATCAAAGCTTGGATAATCGGGGGCACAGTGGCGATTACAGCCTCATAACTCAGATCTGCGGCTTGACCGAGGGAACTAGCCGCCCAGAGCCGTACCGCCGAAATATCCCGCTTGAGCGCGCGGAGTAGTGGCTTGAGCGCGCGCCGATCTTGGCAGTTTCCCAACGCCCAAACAATCCCTTTTCGAGCATAACCGTTCCAGTCTCGATCGAGTTGAGCAATTAAGGGTTCAACAGCATCAGGACTGGGATTTCGCCCCAGAGCGTAGCTAGCGGCAACTCTCACCAGGGGGCAAGGATCGACCAGGAGTCGGATCAAATGGGGAATCGCACGTTCATCTTGAATTTCACAGAAAGCTCGTGCTGCCAGCATTCGTTGGGCAGTGATGGGGTCTGAAAGTAGTAACAACATTTCCGCTGGATCTGGCTTGAGCGGCTCTGGATTGGCATCCAACACAGCCAGAGTATCCAGCTCGTCCAGAGGACGATCTAGATCGATATCATCCTCCAGGAAGTTCAGATCTTGTTCGTAAACCATAATACTAGTCTAAACCTTGCCCATTGCTGCTTTTGACATTATACCAAAGTCGATGCTCATTAATGGCGGAGGGGATATGGGTAATAGGTGTTAGGGACGTATGGCATCACAAAAACAATGGGATACAGACCGACGGCACTAACAACTGTAGTGTTCCGATTGTTCAGCTCATTAAATTGGTTTTGACATCGCCTTGACGATTTTAGTGACTAAGCTACGCGGAGTGAAGCGCAGACTCTGAACCATCAGCCAATTTATCAAGCCTGGGATATACACTCTCTGACCGCGTTGCATAGCTCGATAGCCTAGAGCAGAGACAGTCTCTGCGGTCGGAAGATTCTTATTCTTGACGAGTGCTGAGGCGTGCATGTCGGCTTTGTCTTGGAAACCAGAAGCTGTCGGCCCAGGACAGAGTGCCGTCACGGTGACACCTGTCCCCTCAAGCTCGGCAGCAATTGCTTCTGAGAAACTCAGGACGAACGCCTTAGTGGCGTAATATACGGCCATGTAAGGGCCAGGTTGAAATGCGGCCGTTGAGGCAGTATTAATAATTTTGCCCTTGGTAGCCAGAAGATCGGGCATGAAAAGCTTCGTCAATACGACGACCGTATTCATGTTAATCTGCATCATTGCCAGTTCCGATTGTAGAGTCGAGTCTTTGAACTCGCCAAAAGTCCCATAGCCTGCATTATTTGCTAGTGCGCTAAGTCTGAAGCCACGGTTCTCGATCTCCTCATATAACTTGGTAGCTCCTGCACTAGATTCTAAGTCGGCGGCGATGACGGTTGCCGTAATGTTGTATCGATCTTTGAGATCGGCAGCTTGAGACTCCATTTTGCTGACACTGCGCGCCGCTAGAATGACATCATAACCATCTTGAGCAAAGTTCTCGGCGAGTGCTTTACCAATACCTGATGAAGCACCTGTAATTAGGGCTATTTTGCGGTTACTATTCATAACAAATATCCTTGGTTGTAGATGATACTAACTCTAAATTGTTACACACAGGCTCCTTGACAATGTCCAGCTACTTACTAGTACTTGGTGGCGTAAATCCCGTTACTATTTTGGGAAGAGTTGGGATTTGGCAGGATCTGAAATAGTGGCTGAACTTACGCCGCCGAGTACCAGATTAATTAGGATTGAAATTAGACTTGAGTTTGAGTTGAAGATCTGTGCCTTTTGCTAGGACAACTTCTCCACCAGGACTCGACAAAACGAAGGCCGTAGCTGCGGCTGCACCTGCTAATTTTCCATGCTTGAATTTAGTTTTGTCACCAATAAAATTGCCCGCGATTGTGCCACCTAAGATGATGCCAGCATTCTTGAGGAAAGTACCTTTAGTTTTGGTTTCAACTTGCGTATTGACTAATTGGGCATCAAGCGCAATCAGATCGCCATTTTTGAGCTTTACAGCATCAAATACCAAATTCATTGAGGCTTTTTTACCTTTAGCTGCTTTAGTGACTTTTTCTAAATGCCCTTCAATTGTGGCATCTTTCAATGATGGATGCTTACCAACAGAGCCATTTTTGACTTTAATCGTAAATTTTTGATTATTAGTATTTTTGCCACTAGAAAGTTCTTGTTGAAGATCGGTATTGATTGTGACTCCAGCCGGAACTACGGCTAATGCACCTGGATTGCTAGTCGTAGTCATTGCTCCGCTAGTAGCTGACTTAGCTGCGGCAACAGGTTTATCAGCAACCTTACTACCACAACTAGCTAAAGATAACGTTAATAATGCTAGTGAAACTGATTGCTTGAACATAATATCTATACTCCACACCTCAAACCACATCAAAATTGTATGTGATAATAATAGTCTAGCATTTGTCTATCGACCCGAATATTCGCCATTTGTATGGAAAACCCATCTTGCAAACGGATCGGTTTATGCTCGATCCTACAGCACTTTACCAACAACTTCTCGACCCAACCAGGCAGTATTGAAAGAGAGAGATTTAAGACTAGTTGAAGTGACAGTCCAGATGGATTTAGGATCGAAAATAATTTGCTGTGTTGGTGGAGATTGGTGGAGACATTGAGCTGGTTTGGTACTTAATGCTGCCCATAGTTCGAGAGCTGATAACTGACCCAAAACAATCAGATGTTGCCACAATAACGGTAACGCTAATTCTAACCCGATCGAGCCAGCCGGAGCTTCACCAAAGGCTACAGTTTTTTCTTCATAGGTATAAGGGCTATGATCGATCGCGATCGCATCCAACACGCCTGTTTTGATCGCCGCTACTAGGGCGATCCGGTCGTCTGGGGTGCCCAAAGGCGGGTCGAGCTTGAAATTAGGGTCGTAGGTGGCGAGGTCGGTTGTATCGGCGATCAGGTGCAGCCAGGTGGTACTGGCGGTAATTGGGACACCCCGTTGTTTGGCGGCGGCGATAATTTCGACACCGCGACGAGTAGAAATCCGCATCAGGTGAACGGGGGTACCGATATCGGCGATGATTTCGATTAGTGCTGCGAGTGCGGCGGTTTCACTGCTGACAGGATCGACGGGTAAGCCATATTTGAGTGCGGCTACTCCCGATCGAGCCAGACCATTACCGCGCAAGGATCGATCGAGGGCGTATAATCCGATCGGGTGGTTGAATGGTTTGAGATATTCCAGCAATCGACGAATCAGGGCGGGATTAGTAATCGGTGAACCATCTGCCCAGCCACTAATATTCGCGGTGCTAAGTTCGCTGAGTTCTGTCATGGTTGTTCCGGCTACCCCTTCAGTCAGGGCACCCCAATAGCCAAGCTGTGGACAATTGGGAATTTGGGCAGCGATTTGATGGTACTCTCGATCGAGCGCGATGATACTGCTAGCTCGATCGAGTGCAGGTAAGGTATCGGGTAAAATATTGATGTGGACAAATCCACCTGCTTTGGCAGCTAAGAGGAGAGATTCGATCGATTCTCGTTGTTCATGCCCAGGTGTGCCACTATGACTATATAAATCGACTAATCCAGGCGCGAGCATCAGGTGTTCGCCAGGGGTAATCGTTAAATCCGTTGGAAGCTGGGTTGTAGCTAAAACTTCCTCAATTACCCCATCGATAACTAATATATCTGCTACTCGCTCCGTTTGTGAAATCGTGTCTAGTACTCTAACCTGTTGAAATAATTGGTTCATCGGTTCTTAATCTGCCAACAATTTTGCTGCGTCTGATTTTTGTCTCTAGAATAATCGCATTTGAGTGAGAGGTAGATTGGACAGAAACAAGGGCTTTTTCAAAAAAGCCTTTGTTTCTCGCCGTAATGGTCTAAATTCACGAACTTTTCTAGAGCGCACCCGCAGCGGTTTTGTCGAGAATGCCCCCAGCAGAAAGATGACTAGTCAGATTGAGAGCTTGAATTACAGGCTGTCCATCAATTCCATCGGGATAGTCGATTACTGTCACAGCTCCATTACCCTGCTTGATTTTCCAGATATCGGCTAAACCCAACCCTAGTAGATTGCACAGCAAGACTTTATTTGTCGCATCATGGGCAACGACGATGCCTGTTTGAGGTTGATTGCCGACTTGGGCGATAATTTTTTGCCATGCAGCAGTTGCCCGCGTCCAGACATCCTGGAGATTTTCGCCTTCGGGCATTTGGACGGATTCAGGGTGACTTTGCCACCGTTCTAGTTCACCTGGATATTCCGCCTTGATTTCCGCTTCAAATTTGCCTTCCCACAGTCCATGTCCAATTTCACGCAGATCGGCATCTTCGTGTAATGTTGAGCTTGGTCGATCCTTGAGAATAATTTGAGCTGTCTCTTTCGGGCGAGACATCGGACTGGTAAAAGCAAAGTCAATCTCGATGGTTTTTAAAAAATCTGCGGCTAGACTGGCTTGATTGCGTCCATTATCGTTGAGGGGGACATCAATTTGACCTTGGAATTTGCCTGCGCGATTCCAGTCTGTTTCGCCATGACGGACGAGTAAAAAGCGAGGCCCTTGATTTGGCGGACGAAATGTGGGGAGTTTTTGACCGAGATGGCTGGTTTGATTGAGCGATTCTAGTTGGACGTTTTCGCCCCAACCGCCGCTAAAATTGAGGACTGTGACACCGCAATTTGACTGCTGAATACTGTGGTAGAGACGTGCGGGGATACCTAAGGCTGTGCTGATTAAGGCGCGGTTGATTCCATTGTGGGCGACGATGAGGATGGTCTGATCCTGATGCTGAGGGAGAATTCCCTGCCAGAATTTAGTTGCTTGCTCATATAGAGCCAAAACTGGGGAAAATTCCTGCGGCACCCCATCCGCTTGGGGCAAAAACATTTTTAATTCGTGAGGACGCTCTTTCCAGGCTTGGTACTGATCGGTGTATTGTTCCCGCACTTCCTGGTTGAGCATAGTTTCCCACAACGGGAGGTCGATTTCTAGTAATCGATCGTCTGTCTGGAGGCAATCCTGTTGTCCCAATTGGGCTAAGACGATTGTGGCTGTCTGATGTGCTCGTTGGAGCGGACTACAGTAGGCTGCATCAAATGCTAGTCCCTGAAATGCTGTGCTGGTCATCTTAGCATCGGCTTGACCTCGATCGGTCAGTACTGACAAATCACTGCGTCCTTGGATCCGTCCTTGGCTGTTGTAGCTGCTCTGTCCGTGCCGTAAAATAATAACTCGCGTACTCAAGGGTGTAGTCCTCCAATGGCTGACTCATTTTATCAGGAAATAGGTTTTAGCAGGTAGTTGACAGTTGGCAGTTGATAGTTGATGAACATTCGTTGGGACACTGTGTCCAAACTCCGAACTCCGAACTCCCTATCAATAATTATGTAAACATGTGTATTCTTTGAAAGTAATGTGAGTCAGATTAAACTTAGATGTAACTACCAGGACTAAGTTTAAGCAGTTGCTACATACCAAAGTTCACTAATTACTAGTCATCATCAAGAATTAGCTACCAACAGTCAAGTTAATCGCCCATGCTAACCGAGACCACCCTGAGGGAGTGCGCTTGCGCGATCGAGACTGCCATTTCCAAAGATATTTTGCCCAACTACTGTGGAAAGAGATGGCGACACCAAATAATCAGCCGTTAGCTAGAACACAAACTAGTAGTTCTCCTGCCGCCAAAGACAAGACAAAGACTATGGCAATAGATCAATTCAGTCAGCGAGAAGTTGACTTGCAAAAACAGCTATCTCAAGCTAAATTACTAAATTATATTACTACCCAAATCCATCAAACATTGGATTTGCCACTTGTATTGCAAGCTACTGTCGAGCAGGTACAGGCATTTCTCCATGCAGATCGACTAATTATTTATCAGTTTGAGTTTGCCAAAGTTGATGGTAAAGTAATCAATCAAAGCTTCGATGATTATGTGCATAGAGGTCGGGTTGCTTATGAAGCGATTAGGCAGAGTCCATACTCTAAAAATGGTGATGAAAAACTTCAATCAGTTTTGGATATTACTGAGTATCAAGATTGTTTTGACGATCGACAGTTGTGGAACAAGTATCGCAGTGGCATGACTAGATCGATCGATCGAGTCGAGCTAGAATACGTTGAGAACCAATGTATGCTGGATTTGATGGCTCAAGCGCAAATCCAATCTAAATTAGTAATTCCGATCGTGGTGAATCGCGAATTGTGGGGTTTATTAATCGCCCATCAGTGTCAGGCTCCCCGAAATTGGCAAGCTAGTGAGACTGAATTTCTCCAGCAGATTTCTGAGCATTTAGCCTTTGCGATCGCTCAATCGGAGCTGTATGCAGCGAGTTTGTGTACCACTCAGAATCTAGAGCAACGTGTCAATGAAAGAACACAAGAATTACGAGAAGCGGTGATCGTCGCGCAGAATGCAAACCAATCCAAGACTGAATTTCTGGCACTCCTAAGCCATGAATTGAGAACACCATTGACGAGTATTCTGGGGTTGTCGGCGACACTATTAAGAATACCACTACCGACATTAACCGATCGACAGCAGAATTATATCCAGACTATTCATAATAGTGGCGAACATCTGTCTGAATTAGTTGATGATATTTTAGATTTCTATAAATTAGAAGTTGGCAAAACTTTTCTCAAGGTCAGTGAATTTTCACTTTCTAAATTGATCAAGCAAGTAGTTGGCAGTGTCCGGCTGAAAGCAGAGCAGGGCAAAATCGATCTTCAAGTCCAAATTATTAATGGCGGTAATGATGTCTCCCAAATTAGCGGTCGGGATCTGCGATTTCGCGGTGACACCAAACGCATTCATCAAATATTATTAAACGTCTTAAATAATGCAATCAAGTTTACGCCTGAACATGGGACAGTAATTGTGCGTTCGTGGTTAGAAGATGGTAACGCTGTTTTTGAAATTGAAGATAGTGGGATTGGGATCGAAGAAGTCCAAATTCCTCGCCTATTTAAGAAATTTCATCAGCTCAGTCGCAACTTCGATCGAGATTATGAAGGGATGGGATTGGGATTAGCCATTACCCAACAATTGGTAGAATTGCATGGCGGATCGATCGAAGTTGAATCGACAATCGGTTCTGGTTCGACTTTTACAGTGCGAATTGCTAGTCAACCAATGGAAGTAGCTGAACAAAATAATTGGGTAGAAATGGATCGGAACCTAGTATTTCAAGATCCCGAACTTAACCCCGTTTCTACTCAAATTGTCTTAATTGAACAAGATGAAGATGTGGCAAACTTTATCTGTGATATCCTTACTGCAGCTAGATACCAAGTTACTTGGTTACTATCTGCGGAATCCTCATTTAGACAGATATCCATGTTTGAACCAGATTTACTCATTGTCGATCTGACCCCAGATTCCGAAATGGTCGATCGATTGATCGGTAATATTCGGAGATCGAGGACAATGAGTGGTGTCAAAATTTTGGCAATCGCTAATCAGGAAGATCCAGTCAGTCCCATTGGTGAGCAATATATTGATGAGTATCTCTGGAAACAAGTGAATCCAGAGCAGCTATTGCGGACAATCACCAAGTTACTAAGTAGTTGATAGTTGATAGCAACCCTATTCGAGATCATTGCAGTAACGTTAACCTGCAGGGGCGGTGCTGTCTTGCCGTTTTCTTATGCGGGGGTTCCCCCCGCATGAAAACGCCGCCTCACTCGTACTGTTCGCGTAGCGTCTGCCTTCGCAGAGCGTAGCCGAAGTATGCCCGCCCTCTAGGGACTAAGCTTCTCACTTAGGATTACGATAACAATGGTAAGAGTTTAAGCTAGTGCCAATTTTCAACCTTTAATTAAGTGATGAAGTTGGTGCAAGACTAACAGTTTTGGTGCCAATAACTTGCAAACGGGTATTGTGATAGAAACCACGCTTGGACTTAGGTAGCTGCCACTGATAACCATCAGGATCGGGATATGTGCTCATCAATTTTGACCAATCAGTAGCATGATGGGTTGCTGCCGATAACTTATTGAATTTATCGATACCCAATCGCTGGGCTAGCTCACCCAATTCTAAGGTTAGATAGGTAGCAATTTCGCCCTGATTATCGATCGTTAAATTTTGAGCATCTTTGGATTGAGTAAGTGTGCTCAAAACGTTATAAACTTGGGTATTAGTTTGTTGATGCCGATCGAGTAATGCGGTTAAACGTTCGATCGCGCTAATGCAATGCTGGTCCAAGTTGGAATTCGCACTAGCAGTTAACAACTGCGTCAATGACTTCATCTGCTCTTGTTGAACTTGAAGTTGCTGATGTTGAGTAGTGAGCGTCTGATTGACAGATTGCATCAATCTGTCAAATTCTTGATTAATAGTAGTTGTCATGGATTCAGGGTAGGGGTTCAGCTAGAGGAAATTTTGGATCCCCTGCTATGGTTCCCCATTTGTCAGCGATTGCTACAGGTTATGTCAAATTTGTGGAGAAAGGGGGAGGGCGCGACAGGGCGCGGGAGCGTGGGAGCATGGGAGTTGTGAAGAGAAATTCAAACACAAGCATTTTGTTAATTGGCACTGTCGCTCAGACTGCGAAATCGAGGGTGAAAATTTCCCATGAGTACCCCAAAGCCCTTAAGATAGATCGGAATTAATAATTAACTTACCTCCCGCGCTCCCCCGTCTCCCGCGCTCCCTACCTCCCACGCTCCCCATCCCCCACACCCTAACCCTATGCCTCGCCGGACTGACATACACAAAATTTTACTCTTAGGTTCTGGGCCGATTGTGATCGGACAAGGGTGTGAATTTGACTACTCTGGTACCCAGGCTTGCAAGGCACTGCGGGAAGAGGGTTATTACGTGATTTTGGTCAATTCTAATCCGGCAACGATTATGACCGATCCTGATACGGCAGATCGGACTTATATTGAGCCACTGACACCAGAATTGGTCGAAAAAGTAATTGCAAAGGAACGTCCTGATGCGCTACTGCCAACAATGGGCGGACAGACAGCACTAAATCTAGCGGTAGCTCTGTCCAAGAGCGGGGTATTGGAGAAATATGGGGTTGAATTAATTGGCGCGAAATTAGATGCGATCGAAATGGCCGAGGATCGGTTACTGTTCAAGGAAGCGATGGGGCGGATCGATGTACCAGTTTGTCCCTCAGGTATCGCTACAACCCTCGCAGAGGCGCGGGAAGTCGGAAAAGAGATTGGAACGTATCCGCTGATTATTCGTCCTGCCTTCACCCTGGGGGGAGCCGGAGGGGGGATTGCTTACAATCAAGAGGAGTTTGAAGCAATCGTTCAAACTGGGCTGGATGCTTCACCTGTAGATCAGATTTTGGTCGAGAAATCCCTGCTGGGTTGGAAGGAGTATGAGCTAGAAGTGATGCGGGATCTAGCGGATAATGTGGTAATTATTTGCTCGATCGAGAATATCGATCCGATGGGGATTCATACTGGAGATTCGATCACGGTTGCTCCAGCGCAAACCTTGACGGACAAAGAGTATCAGCGGCTGCGGGATGCGTCGATCAAGATTATTCGCGAGATTGGGGTAGAAACAGGCGGTTCCAATATTCAGTTTGCGGTGCATCCAGATACGGGTGAATTTATCGTGATTGAAATGAATCCCCGCGTGAGTCGGAGTTCGGCACTAGCTTCTAAAGCAACGGGCTTCCCGATCGCTAAATTTGCTGCTAAATTATCGGTGGGTTATACTCTCGATGAAATCTCCAATGATATTACCAAGAAAACTCCCGCTTGCTTTGAACCAACGATCGATTATGTAGTTACTAAAATCCCGCGTTTTGCCTTTGAAAAATTCTCTGGCTCCTCCCAAACTTTGACCACTCAAATGAAGTCAGTCGGCGAAGCAATGGCGATCGGTCGCACCTTCCAAGAGTCATTCCAAAAAGCATTACGTTCCCTAGAAATCGGTCGGTTTGGCTGGGGCTGCGATCGAGATGAATCTCTGCCATCGATCGAGCAAGTTCGTTCACTGCTGCGGACTCCGACACCCGATCGGATCTTCAGTATTCGTCACGCGATGCAGCTCAAGCTATCCCAAGAAGACATCTACGATCTCACCGGAGTCGATCCTTGGTTTCTTGATAAATTCCAGGGTATCTTAACTACTGAATCCTTCCTCAAAACTCAACAATTAACAGCCCTAACTAAACAGCAACTATGGGATGTTAAACGTCAAGGATTTAGCGATCGACAGATTGCTTATGCCACCAAAACTGATGAAGATACTGTCCGTAACTATCGCAAATCTCTGGGCGTAATTCCCGCTTATAAATTAGTCGATACCTGCGCCGCTGAATTTGAAGCCGAAACGCCTTATTATTATTCCACCTACGAAGAAGAAACCGAAGTTATCCCCTCCACTCGCCGGAAAGTAATGATCCTCGGCGGTGGTCCCAACCGAATCGGACAAGGAATCGAATTTGACTACTGCTGCTGTCATGCCTCCTACGCCCTCAGCAAACAGGGCTTCGAGACGATCATGGTCAACTCCAATCCTGAAACCGTCTCCACCGATTACGATACTAGCGATCGATTATACTTCGAGCCGCTCACCAAAGAAGATGTCCTCAACATCATTGAAGCCGAACAGCCAGAAGGAATCATCATCCAGTTCGGCGGACAAACGCCGCTCAAATTAGCCGTACCGCTCCAAGAATATTTAGATGCCGCAGGTGCAGACACAGCCACGAAAATTTGGGGAACTAGCCCAGATTCGATCGATATGGCTGAAAATCGGGAACGGTTTGAGCTAGTCCTGCGCCAATTGGGAATTCGGCAGCCAGAAAATGGCATGGCGCGGAACTACGATGACGCGCTCCATGTTGCCAATCGAATTGGTTATCCTGTCGTTGTCCGCCCCTCATACGTCCTCGGTGGACGGGCGATGGAAATCGTTTACTCCGATACCGAGCTAGAACGCTATATGACCTATGCAGTGCAGGTCGAACCCGATCACCCCATTCTGATCGATAAGTTCCTAGAGAATGCCATAGAGGTCGATGTAGACGCGATCGCGGACGCATCTGGGATGGTGACGATCGGCGGAATCATGGAGCATATCGAGCAAGCCGGAATCCACTCTGGTGATTCGGCTTGTTCACTCCCCTATGTCTCCCTCTCCGAGCCAACTCTGGCGACGATTCGCCAGTGGACGATCGAGCTTGCTCAAGCACTCAAAGTAATTGGCTTGATGAATATCCAATTTGCCGTCCAGGGTGAACAGGTATACATCCTCGAAGCAAATCCTCGCGCCTCCCGTACCGTGCCGTTTGTAGCCAAAGCAACAGGTGTTCCCCTCGCTGGCTATGCCGCCCGAATTATGTCTGGCGAAACCCTTGTTGGCTTGGACTATACCGAAGAAGTCATCCCCGCCCATATCGCCGTCAAAGAAGCCGTATTACCCTTTGATAAGTTTCCAGGTACTGACACCATTTTAGGCCCTGAAATGCGATCGACAGGCGAAGTCATGGGTATCGACATCGATTTTGGTCGCGCCTATGCCAAGGCTGAACTCGCCGCTGGACAGAAGTTGCCGCTGACTGGAACCGTATTTGTATCGATGAACGATCGAGATAAACTAGCCGTTGTACCGATTGTCCGCGATTTTGTCGCGCTGGGTTTCCAGATTGTTGCGACTTCTGGTACTCAGAAGGTATTAGCAGAAAATGGCTTAGTCGTCGAGTCAGTCTTGAAGCTCCATGAAGGTCGTCCACATGTGGTCGATATTATCAAAAATGGTCAAATTCAACTAATTATCAATACCCCATCGGGTGAGGAAGCTCAACTGGATGATAAGCTGATCCGCCGCACGGCGTTGGTCTATAAGATCGTCACGGTGACTACGATTTCTGGTGCTAAAGCCACCGTAGCCGCGATTAAGTCGTTGCAATCGCAACCACTGGAGGTCAAAGCCCTGCAAGACTACATCGGATTGGGTCGTTAATTCTATAATGTTGGCAGTGAAATCCCCTCCTCGGAGGCTACCGTGTATACACATCTCTAGATAGAAGCGAAAACCCTAGAAATCCCCCTAAATCCCCCTTGGAAAGGGGGACTAAGACCGGATCTTAGCCCCCTTTCCAAGGGGGTTGGGGGATTTAGATCTACGCATCAACTCTAATAGACTTGTGTATACACAGTAGCCTCGGAGGGGTGCCCGCTAGGGCGGGGTGGGTAAGATCTTCGCTACTCACCAACAATCCCGTCCATAAATAATCAGCATGGAGAAAGGATCTATGCACTTAAAGTTGGACTGAAGAGATTACTGCGAAGATCTACCCACCCCGTCGCTACGCGCCACCCCTGTCTTGTCGGTTTTTTATTCTGGGGGAACCCCAGAATAAAACCGCCGCTCCGAGGAGGGGATTTTCTAGTGGAGATCGATTATTTCTTGCTTTGCTTGACGGCCTTCTTACTAGTTTTCGCCTGCGCTAATAGCGAAGTCGCAAACGAAATTGCGTCGGTGGCTGACTGTCCTCCAGCAATCTGGGCGATCTCATCGCGGCGTTGCTGCTGAGAGCTAAGTTCCTCGATCCGCACGATCGTGCGTTCAGGCGCGGGAGCATCACCGTTATGATGATTATCGGGACTAGTAGTTTGCTTGGCAACTCGGAAATGTCGATCAGCCATCGCTGCAATTAGGGGCTGGTGGGTGACGCAGAGAATTTGCTGAGATTGGCTGAGGTGATGGAGTTTGGCTGCGATCGATTGAGCGACTTTGCCCGATACTCCCGCATCAATTTCGTCGAATATCAGCGTACCCGCACCGCCATTATTGGAGAAGCAGGCTTTGAGAGCCAGCAGGAAACGACTCATCTCTCCACCGGAGGCTGTAGCGGCGATGGGTTGGAGTGGTTCGCCAGGATTGGGGCTGAAATGGAAGTTGATGCTGTCGCCGCCAATCGAAGTTGGGGTTTGGGCGGTGATTTTGACTTGAAACTGAACTTTGTCCATCGCTAGGGGTTTGAGTTCACCAATCAGTTGTTGTTCGAGACTGATAGCGGCTTGCTGGCGGAGATCTGTTAATTTCTGGCAAGCTTGAGCTAATTTAGATTGAGCCTCTGAAGCTCTTTGTTCTAATTCCTCAAGGGATGCTCCTGACCCTGTGAGCTGGTTGAGTTCAGTTTGGACACTGAGTTCATATTCGATCGCCTCCGCCAATCCAGGGCCATATTTACGGCAAATTAGCTTGAGACTGCGAATCCGCTCTTCAATTTCAATTAATCGATCGGGATCGGCTTCGAGTGCATCACCATAATAATTGATTTCCCGTCCAGCTTCATTAATTTGGGCGAGGGCATGGCTGACGAGATCGAGAGTGGATTGGAGCGTAGGATCGATCTCTACCATGTCAATCAGCGTAGATTCTGCCTGTCCCAAAAGATCCGCAACTGCGATCGGTCCGCCTGTATCATTTTGATAGAGTAATTGGTAAACGGCGTAGCTCTGCTGCTGGAGATCGACGACATGGCTCAAGCGTTGACGTTCGGTTTCGAGATCGATTAGTTCATCGGCTGTTGTCAAGCCAACTTCAGAGAATTCTCGCGCCTGGTATTCGAGCAAATCAATCCGCTGGAGCCGCTGCTGTTCGTTTTGCTGACGATCGAGCCAAATTTGATAAACTTGGTTGTAGGCGGTACACAAAGCCCCAATTTTTTCTCGCTGCTGGAGCAAGTTTGCGCCACCATAGAGATCTAGTAGCTCACGTTGGTGGGTGGTATTAGTCAGTTGAACTGTCTGCCCCTGCGCCGTAATTTCAATCAACAGTTCCCGCAATTCTTGAGTGAGCTGACGATTGCAAATCGCCCCATTAACGCGCAGTCTCGATCTCAGACTACTACCATTGAGACTCAATTCCCTACTGCAAATCACATTATCATCGCCTGAATCCAGCTCTCGATCGACTAGCCATTGGCGCACTCGATCGCTAAGATTGAAGGTACCCTCCACAGTCGCCTTCTCAGTCCCTGTGCGGATCATCCGTGGTGTCGCTTTACCGCCTAAAATGAGATCGATCGCATCCAAAATAATCGACTTTCCCGCCCCAGTTTCCCCAGTCAGCACATTCAATCCCGCCCCAAATTCTAGTTCTAGCTCATCGATGAGGGTAAAGTTTTGAATGTGGAGAGAGAGTAGCATGAGGAAGGGAGTAGGGGACAGGGGATAGGGAACAGGGGATAGGGGGTAGAAAGTAGGGAGATAATTAGTTGTGTACCGTGAAACTTAAGACGCTTGCGTCTTTCTTTTCCCTAATCCCTATCCCCTATCCCCTAATTTAAGATTCCGCCGGATGATGGAAGCCGTGGGAATGGATAATAAACTAGAGTAGTGGGGCATGTATAGCTCCGACAGTGATTTTGCCATGAATGAGCCAGACAATTTTCCCGATCTGAATACCTCAGCTATTCAAGTTGCTGGACAAAATTTACCCAACTTGAAAATCTATGGCTATCAAGTATATGAGAAATTGTCTGAGCAGGCTGGCGTAGGCAGAGTGAGCTATCTAGGCATAGATATTAAGTTAGATCGATTAGTAGTAATCAAAGAGTGGCAACGAGTTACCGGACAGACACCATCATTAGACTATGCTAACTATCTACCAGAAATCAACCGTTTACAACAAATCGACCATCTCAGTATTCCCCGCTACCTAAATTCTTTTGCAACGCCAACTGGATTTTGCGTTGTGAGAGAGTACCAGTCGGGAATCTCGCTCGCAGAACTAGGCGATCTTCCAGCTTCAGATATTCGACTCGTCGCAGATGCCGTATTGAAGATTTTGAGCGATCTTCATCGGTTGACACCAACTGTGACGCATCAAAATATTAAACCAGAGAATATCATCTTCATCAGTGAGCCATCATTGAGGATTTATTTGGTTGATTTTGGGATTCTTCCAGCTAGAGGCTTTCATGCTAACGCGGGCACACCTGGATTCATTCCACCAACACAGATATTTAATCAGAGTCTTACTTCAACTTCTGATATTTATAGTTTGGGCGTATCACTGATCTGTCTGCTCACTGGTACCGCAACAGATCGAGTCCATGAGTTATTTGATAGTAATTATCGAATTCAATTCCAACATCTATTACCACCAAATACCGATCCACAACTGATTAAATCTCTAGAATTGATGATCAAGCCTCAGCCAAACCAACGTGCTATTAATCCAAATGCAATTGTTCCAGTCAAAAGTCACCGCACCAGCTCTAATCAAGCTCTAGAGCAGCTACGCATGAGTTTTGATGACAGCTCTGCACCCAAGAAAAAAATCAACTGGGTAAAGTGGGGAATCGGGATTAGTGTGTTGCTTGGTTTAGGATTAATTACCCGCCTATTTATATTTCCTGACGATGGTGAACTTAGTCCGGCTGAAATTGCTAAGAATCAAGCAATTGCTGCAAAAGCTAATTTTGCCGCATCCGATCGAGGACAATTACTTAAAGAGAAACGCTGCCCTAATTGTAACTTCAGTTATCAGAACTTTGCCAAAGCAGAATTATCTGGCGCGGTTGTTTCTCAATCTACTTTTAATGGAGCAGATTTTTCTAAAGCTAATATGAATCTGGCAATCTTCAAGGATGCCGATCTAAGTGGAGCTAATTTTACCAAAGCAAATCTGCAAAATGCCGCCTTTTATGGTGCTAAATTCATGGGTACGAATCTCATCGGGGCGAATATGAGTAATGCTAAACTGGTCTATGCCAAACTCAAAGGAGCTTGGTTGCGCGATGCAAATCTATCCCGTGCAGATCTCAAGTTTGCCGAAATTCAACAGGTAGATTTGACTCGTGTTAATCTCACCGGAGCTGATTTGAGTAATGCCGATCTCTCATATGCAAATCTCCGTCAAGCAATCTTAGTTGGTGCTAAGATGGACGGTGCAATTTTGACTGGAGCAACTATGCCAGATGGATCTATACATCCTTAGATTAATTGAGAATTGAGAATTGAGAATTGAGATCTGTAGGTTGGGTTGAAGAATGTTGGCGGAGCCTTTCCGAAGGAAATAATCCAACACACCTCACAAGTTAATGTAGATCTGCTTAATTACCAGAATTTAACTGTTGGATATAATTAACTTCTGCTTGCCAATATTCGGGAAGTGTATCCCAGGGATTTTTGTTGGGGGTGTTGATACTATCATTAGTGATATAGATATAACCAAGATTATTTTTGACGGCTCGATCGAGTACACTTTTCATTAGCTTACGATTGGCTGTAGTGTGGACTAGTGCTGCAAATTTTTGAACTGGATCGCTTTTTAGCTGCTTTGCAGATTTATATTTTACCCAACTCTTGTGATAATTTTCAAAGGTAACAATAATATCTCCCACTCCTTGACTCAAATACTTTTCATCTAGATTTACGCCTGGATTAATCACCACTTGATAGTTTGATGATTTAGACTTTATATATTGATATAACTGTTGGTAATAATTAGATTTTTCAGTTGAACTGGCTGCTTCATCAATAAAGATGCCATCTACTTTAAAGTGTGTTGTGTAAAGATCAATATCTGCTTTGACAGCCTGAATATCTCGATTGCTATAGTTGCTGGGAACGTAACCAAAAACTTTTATTCCTGCTTGATGTAAATCCTTGATACCTTGCTGATAATCTCTGTTTGGTGGTGCATTATTTGGCCCACTATTCGGGTTGATAATTGCAACGATCGATACTCTCTTTGCCGCTGTGATTACTTGCTTCCACGCATACTTATTTTTATCATACCAGTTGGGGTAGATGTATAGTGGCAGCAGAATTTGTAGCTTTGGCTGGTGATTCGATCCGCTGTTCAAAATCTTTTGTGCAGTTACACCTAGTACTGAATATTCTATCAAGCAATTACTAATTAAAACAGTTGTCAAGATCCAAACTATTTTTGCGATCTTCACAGTCTTTAGCAATTGAGGCACAGCAGACATCCTAGTTGATAGTTTTGGTACAAGAAAAGCGTAAGATAACAGTAGTCGATTTTCTAAACTCATGAACAGAATCCTAGAGCCAGAAGTAATGGATACATGGCTGGAAGCAACAGCTTATGATGCAATGGACTTTGAGTCGGTTAATACGGCATTTGCAACAGATGCGATCGATCTAGATCCTCATGCGATCAAGATCTTAGACGCTGGAACTGGTACAGCCAGAATTCCGATTCTGATGTGTCAGCAACGACCTCAATATTTAATCACGGCAGTAGATTTGGCACAATCGATGCTGATTATTGGTCAACGAAATGTAGAAGAAGCTGGATTGAATCAGCGAATTAGATTAGAACGGGTAGATTCTAAACGAATGCCCTATCCAGATCTAGAATTTGATATGGTGATTTCCAATAGCTTGGTTCACCATTTACCAGATCCACTGTCATTCTTTCAGGAGATTAAACGATTAGTTAGACCAGGTGGTGCGATTTTAATTCGCGATCTAATCAGACCAGAAAATGATACGATCGTCAATAGTTTCGTTGCAAAAATTGGCGAAGCATATGATCCTCACCAACAGCAGTTATTTCGTGAGTCACTCCAGGCAGCACTGACAGTAAGCGAAGTTCAAGATTTGATCGATCGAGTGGGATTATCTCAAGTAAAGCTATCACAATCTTCCGATCTACATTGGACGATCGAACGCAAGAGAATATCTATTGCTTGATAAGTGACTGAAGTAATTAATTATTAGCATCAATGATTAAAGTATTAGATCGTAAGTTTTGGTTTGGATTGTTTGTTATCGCTGGGCTAATATTATCATTGATTAGTCCGGTTATGTCTTTATCTCAATCTATTCCAACCAAGCCACTTAGGGAAATTAGAGGCGTATGGATTACTAATGTTGATAGCGATGTCCTATTCACCCGCGACAGATTAGCAACTGCAATCAAAGATCTGCGGGCATTAAATTTCAATACGATCTATCCAGTCGTTTGGAATTGGGGCTATACAACTTATCCCAGCAAGGTTGCTAAACAGACAGTGGGCAGTAGTTTTATGCCCAAGAAATCAGCCGGAATATTAATTAATCGGAAGCTAAATACCACCGAAGGACTGGAAGGGCGCGATGTACTTCAAGAACTCGTAGTTCAAGGACATAAACAAAAGCTAGCGGTGATTCCCTGGTTTGAATTTGGATTTATGTTGCCTGCAACTACCGATCCGGCTGGCTCAGACTTTGCCAAACTCCATCCCGACTGGCTGACTCAGAAACAAGATGGCGGATTTCTCTGGAAAGAAGGCAAAGATCCCCGTGTCTGGCTCAATCCCTTCAAGCCAGAAGTCAAGAAATTCATCATTGATTTAGTGGTCGAAGTAATCAAAAAATATGATGTAGATGGCATTCAATTTGATGACCATTTTGGACTACCATCAGAATTTGGCTATGATAAATTCACTGTCGATCTATATAAGAGCGAACATCAAGGCAAACTACCACCCAAAGATTTTAAAAATGAAGAATGGATCAACTGGCGCGCCGATAAAATCACCGCCTTAATGCGTGATTTGTTCACCGCAATCAAAGCTGCGAACCCAAAAACGATCGTGTCAATCTCCCCTAACCCCCAAACCTTTGCTAAAAACTTCTTCCTCCAAGACTGGGCAAAATGGGAACGGCAAGGATTGGTAGAAGAATTACTCATTCAGGTATATCGAGACAACTTGGGTACGTTTATCGGTGAACTGCGGAAACCAGAAGTAAAATTAGCCAGTCAACACATTCCAGTCGGAATTGGAATTTTGACAGGTGTAAAGCCTAAGCCGATTCCAATCTCTCAGATTCAAACTCAAATTGCTGCTGTCCGCAAAGAAGGTTTAGCAGGCGTTTCATTCTTTTTCTATGAAACACTCTGGAAGCTAACAAAGGAATCAGAGACAGTCCGAAAAGATGCCTTTAAACAAGCATTTAGTAAATTTGTAGATCGATCAAGCATAATTAAATAGTAGCTAGTTAAGCGGTTATGGAATTACCAGAATTAGATTCAGAAACAATCGATCGAGTCCTGGAAATGGCGTGGGAAGATCGGACTACATTTGAATCGATCGAACTGCAATTTGGACTCCAAGAAAAACAAGTCATCGCCCTGATGCGGCGAGAGATGAAAGCCTCCAGCTTCCGCATGTGGCGCAAACGTGTCACAGGCAGAACCACCAAACACGCCACCCGTCGCGACTTTATTGCTGGAAGGTTTAAATCTCAGAATCAGAAAGGGTAAATGAGTAAAAGCAGAGATCTTTGGGTACCCATGAAGGCATAGGTGTCAACTTAAGGACATCGTAGGGACTGAAAGTCTCATTCTCTCGTCCCAATCACAATTTTAGCGGGGGCTAGAACGTACTAGGCTCGTTGCTAAAATCCTTAAGTTGACACGTATGCCATGAAGGGCACCCCTACAGGTTAACTGTGTAGGGGTGCCCTTCATGGGTACCCTAGATCTACGGTTAGCACTAGTATTCTCAATCTGGTGCAAGATGTGATTTTATTCTATTTTCCTAGCACTCCCAACTCCCTCAAATGAACGATCCCACCCACCAAATCGAAACCAGAGCCAGCGAGATTGGCTTCCACGCGGTGGGGATTGCCTCGATCGACCCCAACACTCATCAAACGGCTGCAACACGGCTGCAAGAGTGGTTATCGTTGGGCTATCAGGCGGAAATGGGCTGGATGTCCGATCCTCGTCGCCAGAATATCTATCAGGTGATGCCTGCTGCCAAAACCGTAATTGCAGTCGCGCTCAATTATTACACCGATCATCAGCGTCCAGCGGGTGCGGAATATGCCAAGATCGCCCGATACGCTTGGGGGCGAGACTACCACAAAGTACTTACAAAAAAGCTCAAACAATTAACAACTTGGCTCACCCAAGAATTTGCAGGTGTAGAGGCACGTCACTACGTCGATACGGGACCAATTCAAGATAAATTTTGGGCACAATCAGCGGGAATTGGTTGGATTGGCAAGAATGGAAATGTGATTAATCGTCAATATGGTTCGTGGATATTTCTGGGTGAAATTGTAACTAATTTGGATTTAATTCCTAGCGATCCCCATGTACAGCATTGTGGGACTTGTACGCGATGCATTTCAGCTTGCCCAACTGGAGCAATTGTCCAGCCATTTGTTGTCGATGCCAACCGATGTATTGCATATCATACGATCGAGAATCGTACATCAATATTACCACCCGAAATTGCGAACAATTTGCAAGGCTGGGTGGCTGGGTGTGATATCTGTCAAGATGTCTGCCCTTGGAATCAGCGATTTGCACAACCCACTGATGTAGCCGATTTTCAGCCGATCCCCAGTAATCTCAGTCACAAATTAATCGACTTGGGATCGCTCAGTGATGAGGTGTGGGATCGCAGCTTCAGAGCATCGGCGTTGCGTAGAATTAAACCAGGGATGTGGAGACGCAATGCTCTAGCAAATCTTCCTGATTATGATCCCAATCGATCGTAAATTAGATTACAATCTTAAAACCAGCCTCGGCTTTCCTGACATGCAAAACAACTCTAAGCTCATCATTTTTGATTTTGACGGTACCCTTGCGGATACGTTGAGTGCGTTGTTGCGAATTACCAATCGATTGGCACCCGAATTTGGCTATTCCCAGATTAGTGATGAGCAAGTGGCGAATCTCAAATATTTGAGTTCTTGGGAGATTATTAGATTTTCCAAAGTTGCACTGTGGAAGCTGCCGTTCTTGTTGAAACGGGTAAAAGAGGAGTTTCCAGGTGAAGTGCGAAACGTGAAATTTTTTCCTGGCGTAATTGAACTATTAAATACACTCAAACTTCAAGGCTATCGATTGGGAATCGTCAGTTCCAATTCTGAATCGAATATTCGCTCGCTTTTGAAGGCAAATCAGATCGAAGATCTGTTTGATTTTGTGACTGGTGCTTCTACTTTTGGAAAAGGTAAAGCGATCGGCAAGCTGATCAAGCAGTATGATTGTTCTAAGTCTGACGTGATCTACATCGGTGACGAAATCAGAGATATCCAAGCAGCTAGATCGATCTCGATCCGCATTGTCTCCGTCGGCTGGGGCTTCAACGCGCCTACTGCCCTCATGGATCGACAGCCAGATCTATTGATTACCAAGCCACTTGCTCTCCTCAATGCCTTGGCTCGATTTTATCCAGCTCCAACGAGTCCTTTTGCTGCTTAGGTATTGCTAAACTGCTCTAAAATAAGCTCAAAGTCAAGCTTAATCTGAAGTAAAGTATCTGATGCCAGCCAAAGACATTTTCCACGATCCTTTCAAAACAGCATTACTCAAAGATTGATGGAAAGTCACAAGAGGAGATACAAAGATGGATCGACTAGAAAGTTATCGCGAAATAATCTGTAAAGTCCTTAGATCCTATCTTGATATCACCTACGCTAATGTCGTTTAATCGCTTTTCCAGGTACCATGAAAACTCATCGGTACCACGCTGGGTAAACCCAACCGACAAACTGGAGATTCATCTAACCTGTCGCAATCATAGATCCAGACTTCACTCTGGTGATTTTTGCCATCATAGACAACAGTGAGAATCCAACCTGTAGATTGAACGAATTTATCAACAACATGAATCGGTTCAGTCGGATATAAATGTCGATCGAGATTTGCAGTAGTTAAAGTTTGAGATTGTCGATCGAATCTACCGATTGTACCAACTAATTCCTGATGGAGAATAGTATCTAGCTTGTGAATCGCCAGATATGTATATCGCCAATCTTGTCCAACTTGGGAGGTTTCTACTAGGGGAAATTCACAGCTACGATCGACTAATTGTTCGCTACTAACTAGTTTACCAAGATTAGGATCGATTACTAATTGCCATAATGTCCCAATTGCTTCAGTTTTAGTTGTGCCAGCAGCAACTTCTCGCAAAAATTCATTGGTATCAAAATCTGGATACCTGACTAAATCGCAGACAATATTACCATCAGCATCAACAAAACCATTGCCAAAATGCCACTGGTACCAAGGCTCTGTTGTAAAACTACTAACTAGACTGAGATTATCTCGATCGAATACCATAATCTGAGTACCTAGTTCCGGCTTCCACCAAATCGACTCACTGTAGCTAGCCAATCCAAATACAACCGGAAGTGGTTTAATCTCAATCGGTGGAATACAAACAACTAAATACTTACCAACCATCAAAAAGTCATGAATAGTTGTCAGTCGCGGTAACTTATGTTGAGTATGATTAATCACCCTACCACTGCGATCGCTCTCATACAGATTTAGTTTAGACTGAATCCCGATCGAGATCCCAAAATTATAGATATGCCCCGAAATCGGATCGACTTTAGGGTGTGCCGAATAAACTAATGGTACAGAACTAAACTCTAGATTATCCGTGCCAATTGTTTCTAGACTCTCCAGATCCAGCGCGTGCGGCATTCCACCTTCCCACAGAGCCAATAATCGATCTGGCAAAGCCAATACCGAAGTATTCGCCGCATTCTTCACCGACTGCCCCCGTCGCTCCCAGATATTGCCAGACGGTACCATCCCATAATTACCATACAACCAGCGATCGACCTTACTTTCTGCCTGATATCCCTGAGTTTGAACATACTTGTAAACACCACTAGCAGACCCATCAGCGAACCTAACCGCCAAAATAGCCCCATCCCCATCAAACCAGTGCCCTACCCGTTTACCAGCCCGTTCTAGCCGTCCTGGGCCATTTCTGTAGAGAGTGCCAGATAGTCCTGCTGGAATCTTACCTGCTAGGACTTTTAGTTGTGTCTGGGGAAATTCGGGCGCAGGATGAGAGAAAGCTTTGCCCCAGAGCGGTTTGGTTGTCAGTTGTGGAGAGATAGTCGGCATTGAGGAGTGTGTGGAGTTAATTATTCAGTTAAGGATATTGTAGCTAAGTTGCCAAAATGCCTGAGAACTTCGAGTACTTCGTAAAGGTTGTTCCGGTGCTGAGATCGAGTAGCAAACAGATCTGAGGTGCCATAACGTCTATCGAGTAATTTGACGAAAAGGTAACTACTCCCATTGGTAATCAGCCCAAAACTAGTACTTTACGACGTAAATCTTCTAGTTACTATTTCGGATAGATGGGGAGACTGGGGGACTGGGGGACTGGGAGCAACAAATAGTAACTCTATTTAAGCCGCTCAGTACTAGAACCATTGTAATTGGATCTACAATCGGATCGATCGAGTATCTAACCAGACTATCGCTCTCCAGATACCCGATCGACTTTGATGTGAGATAATATCTAGTGGGGTATCAAATCAAACGATCGATACTTAAAACATGTTCTATGCGAACATTACCGTGAGAAGTTTTTAGTAGTGCTAATTCGATCGAATGACTCAACAGCTTACGCCTGAAGTTCGCCAGATTATTGAGCGAGTGCTGCAACTGGAAAAAGATAGGCTTGATCGCAAGAAAAATTCACCTATTAATGATGATATCCTAAAGATCATCAAAGAAGTCGTCGTATGAAGTTGACTACCATTCGGCTCTGCAACTTCCGTCAATTCTATGGTGAGACTCCTGAGATTCATCTTGCCACGGATGATATTCGCAACACTACGATTATTCATGGCAACAATGGCGCGGGGAAAACGACAATCCTGAATGCCTTTACTTGGGTGCTGTATGAAAAATTTACGGCGGCTTTTGCCGAGTCGCAGCAGCTAGTCAATAAACGGGCGATTGCGGAGGCGGAGATTGGTACGGCGGTGGATAGTTGGGTAGAAGTTGCCTGGGAGCACGACGGCAAACGCTATCGCGCCAAGCGAATGTGTCGCGCGTACAAACAGGAAACTGGCGTTAATCTGGTTAATAACGAGCTGCTCTACCTCTACATCGGCGATGCTGATGGTAAGTGGCTGCATCCCCAACAGCCACCGGATGAAATTATCGGCAGGATTTTACCTGCGAGTTTGCATCAATATTTCTTCTTTGATGGTGAACGCATCGAGCAAATTGTGCGCCAGGATAAACGACTGGAAATTGCTGAAGCGACAAAAATATTGCTCGGTGTGGAAGTCTTAAATCGATCGATCAAACATCTAGCAGAAGCTAAAAAAACCCTAGAGACTGAGCTGGCTCAGATTGGTGATACCACAACCAAGGATTTGCTCAAGTCACAACAACAGTGTCAACAAGAGATCGATCGCATTGAGCAGCGTCAAGCTGAAATAGTTCAAGAAATAGCTAACTTTAGACAGATCAAACAAGAGATAGATATTTATCTATTAGAACTTACTGCTGCTAAAGCCACCCAATTACAACGACAAGAATTAGAACGCACTAAAGCCACTCATCAAACCCAGCTCCGTCAAGCTCAGACAGAGATTAAGCAATTAATTTCTAATCAGGCACACACAGTTTTAACTACGAGTCTAACTCAAAACTTTCACACAATTGTCGGAGAATTACGCGATCGAGGTGAACTGAATCAAGGGATCTCCCGCGAATTCTTGAGCCAGCTACTTCAGCACCAAAATTGTCTCTGCGGCACGAAATTGGAACCAAAGACTGCTGCATATATTCAAGTCCAAAATTGGCTGTCTCGCGCCAGTATTGCCGTGATTGAAGAGACAACCATGCGGTTGATTACCCAAGTGGAAGCTCTCGAAACTAAAGGTGCAGAATTTTGGCAATCGATCGATCTTCAGCAGCAAATAGTAACTGCGGCTAGAGCAGAGATTAGTCAGCTAGAAATCCAGATCGATAATCTCGAACTCCAGCTTCGTCAAGATACTAATGTGGAGATTAGTAGTCTCCAAAAGCGGCTTGATGATATTGAAGTCAAAGTTCGGGATCTTACCCTGAGCCAGGGGCAAAACAAGCAGCAAATCATCCACCTCGAAGGGCAAATTCAATCCCTAGCCAAACAAATTGCTAAACAGCAGACAAACCTCGATAGACAAAATCTCGCCCACCGTCGCCTCCAAGCAGCGACAACAGCAATCGCCGAACTAACGACAATTCGCCATCAACAAGAGCAGCAATTTCGACTCGATCTCGAACAGCGGGTGCAGCAGATTTTCCAAACGATTTCGGTTACGCCCTACTTGCCGAAGATCACTGAAAAGTATGAACTTATGTTAAGTGAAAATACCAGAGGTGTCGAAACTACTGTCGCTGCTTCTACAGGCGAAAATCAGATTCTCAGCCTATCATTTATCGGCGGAATTATCGATCGAGTCCGTACTTGGAGCGAGCAAAAACTCCTGATCGGGCCTGAAAGCAATACCTTCCCAATCGTGATGGACTCACCGTTTGGCAGTCTCGATCGAATTTCCCGTCGTCAGATTGCCAAGATCTTGCCTCAACTCGCAAATCAGCTTGTTGTGCTAGTGACGAAAACGCAATGGCGGGATGAAGTAGAAACTGAAATGCAGCCAAAAATTGGTCGGCAATATCTGTTGACTTACTATACTTCTAAATTAGATTGCTCCGAAGATTATTTAGAGATTAACAATACTCGTTATCCATTAATTCAGCATAGTCCGAATGATTTTGACTATACTGAAATTGTAGAGATTGGTGGATACTTCGACTCCGCTCAGTACCAGTGGTGAATGGTGAATGGTGAATGGTGAATGGTGGATGGTGAATTAGAACGTGAACGAGAAAAAATTTTAGCTTTATTGGCTGAAGATCGTGATTTAGGGCTGGATATAAACATCCATATTTTTGATAATCTGACATCTACCAATGATAAATTAGCTCAATTAATAGCGGAAGAAAATGCACCCGACGGTACGGTAGTAATTGCTAAGACGCAGACAGCCGGACGGGGACAGCGAGGGCGGACGTGGACTTCAGAGCCAGGTGGACTATACTTATCAATGGCGATCTCACCTGATTTGCTAGCGATCGATGTCCATCAATTAACGATCGGATTAGTTTGGGGAATTGCGGATCAATTGAGACAGCAGGGGATTGACGTGTTGATAAAATGGCCAAACGATCTAATTTTAGATAACCGCAAACTTGGCGGAATTTTAACTCAAACGCGGATATCTCAAGGTAGAATTCAGAAAGCAATCGTTGGAGTTGGCATTAACTATGCCAATCCGGTAGAAAGTCCAGCAATTAATTTGGCTCCCAGCAATGATCGTCAGCCAAATTACGCAAATTTTCCCATTGAGATGTTAACAAGTTGTACGATTAGGGGAATTATAAGTGGGTATAAACGTTGCACTCCAGCAACGATCGACAGTTTACTGTCGGACTATCTAGAACTACTCAATGCTCGTGGACGCTCAGTAATCGTGAATGGCAAGTTAGGCAACGTGTTGGGCATCTCGCCGCAAGGTGAGCTACACATCGGGTTTACAACTGCCACGGCAAGAACGGAAACGTATCTTGCTCCTGGTACATTCACATTGGGATACGAGGATTTGTGACTTTGGACATATGCGAAACTAAATCAGTCTTGCTATGCTAGGGCGAATGAATAGTTCTGAACTGGACTGCGTTAAATCAAAATAACTATGAGCAGCAAGGCAGAAAAAACATCAAATCATTCAGATCAGCAGCCTCGGTTAAATATCTTTTTCCGTAGCCCCCTGCTATTGAAGATTGTCGCTTGGCTAGGGAGCATCAGTTTCCTCAGTAGCACTGGAATGGTTTGGGCAGATCTCAAACCAGTCTCTACCGCTACAACTGACGTACCAGAACTAATCCAAGCTAACTCGTCGCCAACCACTGGCAATAAGTTGAAACTGGAAGATCAGGAAACATATGGCCCTTACCTTCCCCTCAATCAAAAGCCATCTCCAGTTCAAATTAATTCAGCGCAACTGCCAAATCGGGAAGTACCAATTGCAGTTGCCCCCGCTGATGCTGTAATTCTGCCCACAGGCACAATTGTTCGCCCTGAGCACACCGATGTTCTCACCGCAGAAAACTATACTGTCGGTGTCAATGAACCGAGTTCAGAGCCGACATCTGCTGAGGAATTCATCACTATTGCTGTTCCAGCTCCACTCAGTCGCACTATTCCCAATCAGAATCGGGAAACCGTCAGCGCGACTGCTAGCCAGGTTCAACCTGCCAACATTAAACCACAGTCGATCGTTAGTCAATCAACACCGACGACTAGCATCCAATCTAGACCGAAGCTAGATCGATCTGCTGATGGCTATCAAACAGTACCAACAGTTGCCAACATTCCCAATCCTTCTTTACCCCGTTTTGGTAGAACTGGATCTGGATCTAGTCTCCCAACTGCGGCTCCAACTAAACCTGCAACACCACAAGTAGCCCAACGTCAGCCACTCACCCCACAAGTGATGCCATTGCTGGGACTTAGAAATACTGTGGTGGCACCAATGAAGCCTGCGGCAACAGCTCAAAGAGTTCCAGCCAAGCCTGCCGCAATTTTAGCGACAACACCAGCACCAGCAGTAGACTCGATTGAGATCTCTGTACCTACACCACGCAATGGGCAAATGGCGGTTCAACCTGTTGCTCGTCTGCCCCAAATTAGTGCAAACAGAGCGATTCCCACCGTGCCAGCGATTCCCAGCGTTCGTCCAGCAGGGATGGCTTTTGTCAATACAGGTGAAGCTACTGCTGCGTTAATTTACCCACTGAGCACTCCAGCTCCGACGACTTCCGGCTTTGGTTGGCGGACACATCCGATTACAGGTAGTCGTCGCTTCCACTCTGGCGTAGATATCGGTGCGCCAATGGGTGCCCCTGTCGTTGCTGCTGGTACTGGCATTGTCATGTCTTCCGGTTGGCTAGGTGGCTATGGTAAAGCGATCGTCATCCAGCACAATGGTGTCCAGCAGACCCTCTACGGCCATCTTTCCGAAGTTTTCGTTCAAACAGGACAACGCATCGAACAAGGTACCGTGATCGGGCGCGTAGGCAGTACTGGTAACTCTACTGGCCCCCACCTGCACTTTGAAACTAAGGTCGCGACATCTGATGGTTGGGTCGCGATCGATCCTGGGGCTGATATCAAGTATGCTCTAGACAATCTCCGTCGTGTGGCACCATTTGCCCAGCGGGATTTACCGCCTGGATACAACTAGGTAAGTCTAGATCTCAAGTTTTTGTGGATTTACCTATCCTGCTAGCAATCTAGCAGGATATTATTTTTGGATCGGTTAATATCGATCGGCTAGAAGGGTATATTAACTAATATTGAGATTAATATCTTGCTCACAGATTCGATCTTTGTCCCATTAGGAAATAAGTGGCATGTTACTCAAGTCACAAGACGTAAGTTATTGTCAACTTGTACGTCAGTTTGGAAATACCTCAGAAATTGTTAATGGCGTAAGCTACGGGGGCAATTTATTTGTCCGTGGTAACTCTTTTCCACTCCAGCAGCGGCAGGTGGCAATCGATGAGATGCGCCGCAACTACCTCGATCCTGAACCTGTAATTGCTTGTCTCCTCGTGGAAAAAGGCGATATTGTGACAATCTGGTATGAAGATCGGTACATTACCAAAGTAGCCACAGACGCGGCTGATATTGTCAAGTATTTCAGTCTAGCTCAGTTGGTCGAAGAAATGCGATCGAAAGCAGGAGTCAAAATCGAAGATCGCGCCCAAAGTTTTCGCTTTCCCCATCGCCGCTGTTTTATCGGGCGAGAGGGTGTAGATTGGATCGTCAAACGACTATCGATCGATCGTCCTAGTGCCGTCAGCCTCGGTGTAAGATTAATTGATGACAACTGGCTCAAAAATCTCTCAAACAAGCAGTCTTTTGGCGATGATGAGTTTTTTTATCAGTTTTGTATGGACAAGTGAATTAATTGATAATTGATAGTTGATATAGCAATTCTATTTGAAAAGCTTAAACCTTAGAGGGCGGGCATACTTCGGCTACGCTCTGCGAAGGCAGACGCTATTGCTTACGCAAACACTCCGCTACCGCGAACAGTACGAGTGAGGCGGCGTTTTCATGCGGGGGTTCCCCCCGCATAAGAAAACGGCAAGACAGCACC
>JANNDL010000061.1:0-3012 GCA_031387665.1 Chamaesiphon sp. OTE_75_metabat_95
ATCGCTCACCGCCAAACTGCGGCGAATTATCTCAAAGAACTCTGTGAGATTGGGGTATTGAAAGAAACTAAGGTCGGACGCGATAAACTATTTATCCATCCCCGTTTTCTCCAATTACTGACAGCGGAAAGTCATACTGTGATTTCCTATTAAGAGATAAATTTAATTGAAACCGATAAAAACATTTATAATTGAGGCTTATTATTTTTTAGTTCTGTAAGTGGTAAGCACTTGCCCTGATTTATTAGCAATAGTTAGATCGTTGTGGATCGAACGATCTAGTGAAGATCGATCGTTTAGCCGAATCTCAGTTCACCTAAATTTATGCGAAATCTGCTGATTGTTGAATCTGCTGGCAAAATCAAAAAGCTTAGGAGTATCCTCGGCTCCGACTGGGATGTAAAGGCTTCGATCGGGCATATTCGCCAACTCGCTAACGATGGGGATGGTTCGTTAGGCTTCGATATGAGTGCAGACACAATCGACTGTCGCTACATCCCCCGCGACGATCGCGCTAAACAGACGATCGCCGGACTAATTGCCGCAGCCGAACGAGCCGACAAAGTATTCATCGCCTCAGATCCAGATCGAGAAGGCGAAGTCATCGGCTGGCACATTGCCCAAGTATTAAAACTCAAACAGCCCCAGCGGGTTGTTTATCAGGAAATTACCGAGTCCGCAGTCAAAAAGGCAATTGCTTCTCCCCGCTCCCTAGACATGGCTCTGGTTGAAGCAGGTAGGTGTCGGGATTGTCTAGATAAGTTAGTCGGTCATAAAGGATCGCCGCTAATCTGGCGACTGAATAACGGAGCTAAAAGCGTCGGGCGAGTGCAGTCTGCCACCCTGCATCTAGTCTGCCAACGAGAACGAGAAATTCAAACCTTTATACCGCAAGATTATTGGTCGGTATTTGTAGACTATACCGAAGGTTTCAGAGCTTTCTACAATGGCACGGCTCAAGCTGTCTCGGCATTGGCAGAGGAGGAAACCAGCGATGATGCTGGAGCGACAGAAAAAGTCGCCGAATCGACACGGGTATTGAGTCAAGCTGAAGCCGACAGGTTAGTGGAAATCGGCAAATCTCATCCCCATCAAGTTAAATCGATTACCTCCGGTAGGCTTCGCCAACGAAGGCAAACTCGCGCCCAAAAAGCCCCCCGCTCCATTTATTACATCCTCACTCCAACAATCTGCTGGAGCGCGTTTGAAGTTCAGTCCCGAACATACGATGTCAGTCGCCCAGAAGCTTTATGAAGCGGGGTTGATTACCTATATGCGGACTGATTCGGTCGAACTCAGTCAGGATTTTTGTAAAGCTGCAAGGGAATGGCTGATGTCCCATGATAAAGACAATGTACCGACCAAAGTTGCCAAACAGCGCAGTTCCAAAGACGCTCAGGAAGCCCATGAAGCGGTCAGACCGACCGATCTAACAAAAGCTTCAAGTGAACTCAAACAGCAGCTTTGTGAGGATGAATTCGCGCTGTACGTGATGATTTGGATGAGATCGATTGCTTCTCAATGCAAACCCGCACAGATTCGTAAAACCACTATTGTTACCCAGTCTGGCGAGATCCAGTGGCAAGCTAGAGGGCAAATGCTGGAATTTGCTGGCTATGCTAGGTATTGGAAGGATATTAGCGGTGATGCCGTTCTGCCTAACGTCCAGCCGCAGCAACCACTCACCACAGATAATGTTAGTCACGAGCAAAAGCAGACCCAACCACCACCTCGCTACTCCGAGCCAAAACTCGTCCAACTGATGGAACGTCGCGGCATCGGTCGTCCTTCGACTTATGCGCCGACAATTGCTACGCTCAAGCAACGTAATTATGTGGAGCTGGTGAAGAGCAAAGTACAACCGACGACTGTTGGTTTGCAAGTGGATGATTTTCTGATGCAAGCTTTGCCAGAATTGATTCAATCGGAATTCACGGCTGGGATGGAAACTCAACTCGATGCAATCTCCAAGGGTCAGCAGGAATGGCAAAGTTACCTAATTGAGTGGAACCGGAGCTATTTTGCGCCAGCTTTAAGTGAAGCTACTAAGAATCTACCGGAGCAGGATTATGGCTCGTTCCAAGGCAAGGAACTGGAGAAATCGCGCTTTAAATGTCCGACTTGTAGCAAGCCAATGTCTAAAGTACCTACCAAGAAGGTGAAGAAGGGCTATTTTCTCAAGTGCGAGGATGGATGCAAAGATTCAGATGGAAAAGGATTAGTAATGTTTTGGTCGGATCGATCCAATGAATGGCAAATTCCACAACCTAAAACCGAGCAGTCATCTCCAGCGAAGTTAACAGAATATCCTTGTCCGGTTTGCCAAAAGCCGCTAGAGGAATATAGCTACAATAAGGATGGTCACTCCAAGTCGATGTTAAGGTGTTCGGATGCAGTAGCTCGGAGCAAGCCCAAACACAAGGATGTTGCCTATTTTCGCGGCAAGGAGGGGGCGTGGTGGAGTCCAAAATTGGGTAATCTTGGTACAAATGTGGCTTCCTGACAGGCTTGAATGGATGGTAGATAATGAGCGAGCGAACAGATTCAAAAATCAAAAATTGGCGGATAAATTATCGAGATCGAACTGAGTGTTATGATTCTCAACAAGCGGCTATAGTTGCAGCAGATCTAATTATATCTTGCTGTGAAAGTGGATTTTGGGAGGGGAATTCTAATTTGTACCTGAGTCGCGATTTCGGAGAAGCTACAGACACAGATCTACTTAACAGTCATTACTCCGCTAATGTCCTGATTCCTACTGGTCTTGATGGCATGTTTCGGATCGATCTGTTTGTTAAAAATAAAGAAGACTGGATCTTTAAGTATGGTTCCGACTTACTTCAACAGTCAATACTTGCTGGGTATGAATGTAATGATGGGTACTTAGCAGAGAGAGTAACCCGCGATTATCCTGGCTTTAAAGTTAACGATCGCACGTACAAAAGGGTTGACACTCCCAGTGAAAGTTGTCTTTATGCCTGCTTTGGCTATGAAAATGCTTATTGCTCATCG
>JANNDL010000075.1:0-3237 GCA_031387665.1 Chamaesiphon sp. OTE_75_metabat_95
CAAAATTTTACCAAAACAGCCAATATCGCTCGATGGCTCCGCCAAGCAATGCTAGAAACAATGAAAACTAATCGAGAGCAAGTTCGATGGGCTGCGTGTATGCTAGTTGGTGAAGCTGAATCTAGGTTTTAGGGATTAGGCTTTAGGCTTTAGGATCGAGATAACAGCACCATCCACTATTCACTATCCACTATCCACTATCCACTATCCACTATCCACTATCCACTATCCACCATTTTCCCATGAACCCTTCCCACCGTACAAATCCTTGGATCGGTCGATCTCTTGGCGATAAACAACGATATCGTCTGGATAGCCGTCTGGGTGCAGGTGGGATGGGCGACGTGTTTTTAGCAACAGATACTCGGCTTGGTCAACAAGTTGCATTGAAATTGCTCAAAGATACGCTGGTAGAATCAACCGAAATGAGACAGCGATTCGATCATGAAATTGCGATTTGTGCAGCTCTGATCGACGAGCATATTGTCAAGATTATGGATGCAGGCGTAACAGATGAAGGCTATCCGTTTTATGTGATGGAGTATTTGCGGGGTGAGACTTTAGGGGACTTATTACGCAGGGAAAAGCAACTCACGATCGATCGGACGGTGAAGATTATCAGCCAGGTTTGCAATGGGTTATTACTTGCGCATCAAGGAGTTGCTTTACCCAGTGGGGAGTACATAGAGACAGTAGTTCATCGCGATCTCAAACCAGATAATATCTTTCTGGTACCAACAGATTTAGGCGAATGGGTAAAAGTTGTAGACTTTGGGATTGCCAAAATTCGCTACAAAGACGATCGACCCCAAACCCTCACCCATACATTTTTGGGGACACTGCGCTATGCTTCACCCGAACAAATGATGGGGGATCGAGATCTCGATGGTCGATCAGATATCTATAGTTTAGGCGTGATTCTCTATGAGATGCTCAGTGGAGCCGATCCATTTGGCTTTAATATTCAACCCCGCCAGATGAGTGAAGCCTCTTGGGTGATTGCCCATACTCAAGGACAGCCAGTAGCGTTGCGATCGCAAACAGGTTGTGAACATTTACCCCTAGAACTCGAAGCGATTACCCTCCGCTGTCTCGAAAAAACTCCCGATCTCCGGTTTGGCTCGGTATCAGAATTGAACCTAGCTCTTCAGGCTGTGATCAATTCTATCGATCCTCGGATGGCTCAAATTACCACTGATCGGACGATCGTCCAACCACGTCCATTTGTTACTAACAATGGGGATGATGCCACCATTGCCAAAGCGATTTCGCCCTCGCCCAAAATTGAGTCAGAACCGATTTCACACCCGATAACACCACCAGTATCAATTCATCCCCCTCTCCGCGAACAAACCACCGTCCAACCGCCTCCGGTTCAACCAGTCGAACAGACTAATCCGCTATTGGCACCACCAGCTCTAGTTAAGCCGCCTATTCCCGATCAAACTACCGTTCAACCAATCCCTAATACAGCCAGGACAGATTCTCTTGCCGAGAGGCTACGCCAACGCACCCAGGTTCAACCACGTACTAGGGAGCCAGATCATGCCGCTAGTGCAAGATTAATCTCTGAGCCGTCAATAGTTCCAGTCAAGAACAGCCAAACTCCTTGGTTGAAGCTGGTTGTAGGTGGAGTAGTTGGCTTGGGATCGATCGTTGGGATCTATCTATTTACCCAAAAGCCAGGTGGGAAAGTCGATCCACTACCTCCTGTGACTAATTCAGAAAAGACTGGACTGTCTAGTTCGATCGAATTATTAAGTGCGGAAAAAATCCAACCAGGGGATGAAGGTAACTTGAAACAAGCGATCGAATTAGCCGCGAAAATTCCACCCAGCAGTGCTGATGCAAAACAAGCCAAAGCCTTGAGTGAGGATGCTACTCAATTGCTGGCGGCGATGAAATTAGCCAATCAAGGTAAATTGGAACAAGCGATCGATCTAGCAAAAAAAATTGATGCTAACAGTCGGCTGTCCAAAAAAGCTAGAGCTTATATCAAAGAATGGATGTCAGTTTAAATTGACGTTAAATTGGGAAGTAAGAATCATCTAGGGAAATTTGGAGCGTATGCAATCTTTAGAAGCTAAACCATTGTTATTAGATGTTCATCGCATTACTTTGCGGCTTACCCCTGAAGAGTTTGAAAAGCTATGCCAAGATAATCCAGATCGATCGTTTGAATTGACAGCCACCGGAGAATTAATTGTTATGACCCCAGTAGGTGGAGAAAGTGGAAATTATGAATCAGAACTGGGTATCGACTTAGGTATCTGGAATCGCCAAACTAAATTAGGTAAAGTTTTTAGCTCTTCCACTATTTTTGTTTTACCCAATGGTGCCCAACGCTCTCCAGATGCTGCTTGGGTGGAGCTATCCCGCTGGGAAGCTTTGACCCCAGCGCAACGTATAAAATTTCCACCCTTGGCACCAGATTTTGTGATTGAACTGAGATCGGCAACAGACAGATTGCCACCATTGCGATCAAAGATGGAGGAATATCGATCGAATGGGGTGCGGCTAGGCTTGCTAATCGATCCAAAAAACAAGCAGGTAGAAATCTATCAACCAGGAAAAGAGACAAAGATTTTAGAATCTCCCGTCTCCTTGGTTGAAAACCTGCCTCTGGCAATCGACTGTGGCGAAGTTATGCCAGGATTCGTCTTGAGCATGGGTGAAATTTGGTAATCTCACACAAAGCAACAGTTTAAATCTACTATGGCTTGGCGTAGGCTCTCCTCCTCATGAAGAGGAGGAGAGCCTACGCAGCTATTACAAAAAACTAGGGCAAGAACAATTAAGTCAAAATCAATTTTTGATGTCAAAACTGACGCTTTTGAGGTTTTTGGTGTCGATCGATTGGAAGCGAATCGGATAGCTAGGGGTGACACATTGGGGCTTTTTCGGGGATAGTTCAGCGTTCATCAGATCGAACCCTCGATCGCTAATACACACCTCCGCAGTGTTATTCTCTCCACTCCAATTACGTTTTTTATCGTCACTAATTGCATAGTAACCATAATTTCCCCCCTTATTTAGGCTGTTGGTATATACCGTTTGGCACTCTCCTGGTCTTGCATACCACCAACCTTTGACGATGACACCCAACTGAGATCGCTCGGATTTTTTTTGAGAGAATGCCAGATAAATAGGTCGATCGAAACGATTACACAGAGTTATATCGGCCTTAACCTCAGATGTCCAGCAGATCGTCGTTGCCGCAGCTAAAATTACCAGGAT
>JANNDL010000080.1:0-15328 GCA_031387665.1 Chamaesiphon sp. OTE_75_metabat_95
TTCCAACGATGGGCAAAAGCTATTCACAGATTCGATCTGATTTACGTGGGATACCGCTTCAAGGATATATCATCCTCTATCGCTTAATCGATGATGGTCTGGAAATTGTGAGAGTAGTTAATGCTCGTCAGGATTTGGAAAATTTGTTTGCGGAACAGGAATAATGAATACTCAAGTATATCTCACTAATTTTCTATAGGTTTACTTCACGTCCTGGCGATCGATACTTTACTCTCGATCGAACTTGGGATGTTTGCTGTGTTAGAAATCACAGATCGATCTCAACAACTAGCAATGAAATTTTCAAAAGAAAGACTCAGAGTTTATCCACCCTTTGTTATGGCTCTAAATGGTCTGTGGGCAATGCTCACTCTACTGGCTTGCTACTTGAGCGGAGCTAGTAGTCATTAAGCAGAAATCCGTATCCCGTTGTCGTAGCCTTTCCGTCAGGGGGTTATTTGCATAAACCCTCGAAAAGGGGGATTCTGGAAAATTAGCGTAGGTTTTTGTACGATTGTTCATTCGATTCCTGTTTGATGAAATGGATACTTCTTACTCGTCCTATACATGTATTCAAATTGAACCCGATCGCTCGACCTCGACCATTACAGATGAACTCGAAAAAGCTACCAGGTCGCCAAAATAAATTGTGGGATAATGGCTTGAGACTACGTTGCTGAATCAAGGTATGGAAAAATTTTGAGAATGGCAAAAATTTGATAGATGTAAGCTTGGAGACCGTCAAGAAAATTGGAATCAGACGATGAGTGAGTAACACCAATGGTTTAAGATAAACCGGAAGCAAATTAAAACTTACACGGCTGATAACTAGTTGGCTACCTTCGATCGATAGCTGGTATTTGACACCTAATTCTTCACAAAAATAGTCGCCTGAATAATCTGATAGTAGTTCGAGGTTCGGAGCATAAGGGTTGAATCTTTCCAACGTAGTAGGTTTACCACTCTCAACCCGATAACTTATAATCATAGAACTTGGCAATGTTTGCTGTTGAAATTCAATGCTAAGATCGTAGGGAATACCTACTGAATGATAGAGATTTCGATTCGATTGTCCAGAGTCTTCACTGCCAATTGGCATAATCTGAAACTTAAAGCCAGCGGCATCCACCATTAACTTTTCTGCATCCATTGTCAATTCCCATTTCGCTCCGCTCTTAACATTAAAATAGGAGCCAGTTTTGGTTTCCAGTTCGGCGGTTGAAAGTTCGATAAATTGTCGCTCTCCGTGCGAAAGCTTCTCTTTGGAGCGTGTAAATTCTTCAGCTAAATAGATCTCTGAAATCTGACGAGCAAGCCTGCTTGGATTTATACTATCTAGATTACTCAAACAAATGACAGAAAAACGTTGTTCGGGAAATCGGATTGCTTCAGAACGATAGCCAGCCCACGATCCACTATGACTAATCATTCTCAATCCCGATTGACTGCCTAAAATCAAACCAAAGGCGTAATCCAACACTTCGCCATTGTCGATCTTACCAGGTGTAGTTATTTCTTCGATGAAATCTTGTCCGTATCCACCAATAATATTGTGGTAAAAATTTGCATCCCAGAGGCACAAGTCTTCAACACTTGTATGAATCCCACCAGCACTTACTACATCCAAAAGTGACATCTGAATCTGAAAGCTTTTACTATTTTTGGGTGAATAGCCTATGGCTAAATGCTGGACGATTTCCCTGAAGTCATCACGGAAATATGTATTCTTCATTCCCAAAGGTGCAAAAATATGATCGTCCGCAAATGCTCGAAGCGATTTACCTGAGACACGTTTAACAATCTCACCCAGTAGAAAGTAACCAGTGTTTGAATATAAATGCTCGGTTCCAGGTTGGAAGTTCAGTTCCTGTTGAAGTGATATTAGGCTGATTATTTCCTCAATAGAACAGTGCTTTTTCTTAGACAATCCAGATAAATTCATCAGACCTATATAGTCACGAAGTCCGCTAGTATGATGGATGAGATGACGGATGGTAATCGGTCGCTCGTAGTATCGAATCTCTGGGAAATATGTTTGAATTTCATCATCTAGAGATAGCCTGCTCTGTCTTGCCAAAAGTGCAATACTAATTGCCGTGAACTGTTTGGAAATTGAAGCAATATTAAATACAGAGGTTGTAGATACGGGGATATTATGTTTGAGGTTTGCCATCCCATAGCCACGACTATAAATTACTTGCCCATATTGGATGACGGCGATCGCACATCCTGGCGAGTTTGGTTTGTTCCATTCAGTGAATAATTTATCCACTTTGTCTGTCAGTGTCATTTTATCGCTCTTAATAGCACTACATCATTGTATAACTGAATTGGGATAGGTGCTATTTGCATAAACCCTCCAAAAGTGGGGTTACCCATCGTAGGTTGGGTTGAGCCTCGAAACCCAACAACCCCAGCGTTAACGGAACGATCGAGCATTTCTCCACCGCCCCATTATCAAAATTTTAAATATTCAATTCATACTCGCTCTCTTAGCGTACCAGATGCAATCGAAATTGATGTTCTTGGGTTTCGCTTCGATCTACCCAACCCACTTCTATGCCCAATTCGTCTAGAACTCATCATTGTTCTCGCATAATAGGGCGATCAATCTAGCCTTAGATCTTCTGAGTTGGGGCTAGATCGATCATATCGACTGCTCGATCGTCTCTACGGTCAGATACAGCTTGATCGGATCGTCTAGAAATTCAATGAATCCATGACGCTGATAAAAGATTGCTGCGCCCTTGTCGATGGCATCAACCACCACGGCGAAACTTGCCAGTTGCTTCGATAGTTCTAGCGATCGCTTGAGGGCATCAGCTAACAACAAATCACCATAACCGTTGCCCTGATGCCCTGAGTCTACAGCCAACCGCCCAAGCATAATCGCGGGTAGTAGCGGGTATCTGGGTAACTTCTTAACGGTTGATTCATCAAGTTCGGTTGCAGCGATTGAGTAAGAAGATAGGCAATAGTAGCCCAATACTTTGCCTGCTGGTGAATCAGTTAGTACAAAGGGTGTCGATACCCGCTTCTTGAGTTCTTGCGATGCCCTAGTTTTGATGTATTCATCCAAACTATCCACACCACAGCTAAAGGATGATCGTTGACCTTTGGTCGGCAGAATGCCATCGTGCTTCTTACTGTTGAGTAATTCGATCCTAAGAGACATCACCGATTACCTGCTGGTGTCGTTTCATCGCTGCTTTGAGCTTCTGGTTTGGTTCCTTTGGGTGAAGAATAGCATCAGCAAAAGCTCTACTACCCTCAGCACTGAGTTTGAGTATTTTGTGGTTATCAATGATACTATCCGCCGATTCCCTGGCACTCTTAACCAAGAACTCGCACAGAGTTATATTTTCAATATCCGCCGCCGCCTGAAACTTGGCCTTTAATTCAGGATCGATTCTTGCTTCGATTCTTGCCGTTGCTGCCATGACTTTTATTGCTAAACTTACTATGATTATATTCGGTAATTATCCGAATTGCTGACAAGTAACTTTGGAGTCGAAGGGTAAAGCTATAGATATCGATCGAAATACGAAGACCCCGCTAGATAAGAGGTTAAAGGTTAAAAGGCGGCACCCAGATTTGAACTGGGGGTGGATGTTTTGCAGTGAGTTAGAAAATATTTGTATGGTGAGAACTGCCTAAAATCTGAGGTTTAGGCAATTTTCAGCTAATAGAATTTCTATTTATTTGATATGTCACTACCCCAAAGATCTAGTAGTTCAGCTTCGCTGGTTTGGTTGATGTAGTGAGGATAAACCACCTCACTGAAGAGTGTTTTGGTGTGGGGAAAGAGCTTGGACTGGACGACGGGATTGTAATCTCGATCGAGTGTAGCTTTTCGCATGGCTTGACGTTCGGCTTCAGGATATTTGCCGACTTGAATTTGGGGAATCCAGGTGGAGTGAATTGTTAGTCCGAGATTGATATCGGGATGGCTTAATCGATAAATTGGTTTACCTGTGAAGTCATCGGCGTGGAAAATCCAGATCTCATCTTTGGCGACGGTATGAGGATTGGTTGGTTCGGCATCGGACATGATCGCACAGACGATATAGCCGTGGGTGGCGGGATCTTTGCCTGGGGGACATGGCTCTTTGCTGGGGACAAATTGGGGGCTACGGGCGAGATAACCGATCGGAAATTCAAAGCTATCGACAATCTGCATTTTTTCGGTATCTAGTCTGAGCAGGCTCACAGGCATGTCTGATGTGGGTAAACCTTCCACAGGGATGACCCGATTGTCTCGATCGCGATATGCTCGATAGATCCGCTTGGGGATTGTTTCCCAGGAGAAGCCCCAACCCATCCAGTACAGGCTGGTGATCTTTTCGCCCGTCTCTAATTCGCTATCGCGGTTGAGATTGCGGTGGGTATTGACAGAAACTGACCAGGTGTTCCGTTTGGTGGGATTGTCGCCTGAGTCGCTGAGGAAATTTGCCGAGAGGACGGCACCTGTGTCACCATCGATCGTGTATCGTGCCACACTATTGAGATCTACAGGAGATGGTTGCATTCCGCGCAGCTCTCTGCGGAGGCATTTTTGGGGTGGGGTAGCGGGTAATCCTTTATTTACACCCGCCAACATTTCGATCCCTTTGGTGAGCATGGGGGTTTGTTCACATTCGAGATCGACAGATTCGTCATATTCACCAATCCATTCAGTTACGTCCCAGCCGCCGTTGTGAGCAGACATCAGGGTGATTTTGCCGTCAGGGTTGCGGTAGTTGGTGACAAAGTGGGAAACTTCGCGAGGCAGGACGATTTTGATCGCGGTGAGGGTGGCTGGTTCGCCTGGAATAGTGGGAAGATCTAGATCCGATCGCTTGATCAGATACAGGTTAGCATAGGGCAGTGGCTGGACTAATTTCAGGAAGAGTAATGATAGCCAGTAGCCGATTTGGACTGAATATTTACGGATCCCACCGAATAGAAACGGGGCGAATATTTGGGATATTTCAATCTTGAAGGCAATATCGCCAACGATGATATAGTCTTCGGTTAGAGCCATCTGATGAATCGCCTGCAAGATAATCACAGGTTCACCATTGGGCAACACTAATCGCCATCTTTCAAAGTTTTGATTGTCAAATTGATAGCGAACTAAATAGGTAAAAGCACCCCAAGGATTCTTGAGAATCACCCCATCTTGACCGAGTTTAGCCTTGAGCCAGCGACGAAACCGATCGAGTACACTAAGTAAGCTCAATCCGGCTGAATAGTTAGCGGTAATAAATTCTCCGGCTGAGTCTGGTTTGTCGGGATTGAGATACTGTAAATGATCGCAAACTGGGTGAGCCGGATTGGAATAGGGCTGAAATACTTGGGTGAGCCAGTCGGGTTGCTTGGGAGCTAATCCTTGCCAGTTACTCGCTGCACCAATGGGTTCGAGCAATTCCAGCGTGTCAGGATCGATCAGATGGGGACGCGCGGCATCGAATGTGACCAGCAGATGCTCTTTGGTGGCGACAAACGCCGTATTCATTTGGTTGCGGGTGCCGAGTAAGAGGCTATGGCGTACCATCCCGCCATCGAGAAATCGATAGCCAATCTTATCGAATTTTGGCACTAATTGAGCAGCAAGATCGGCGTAATAGCAAGGCGTTTTCATCATCCGTGTTTTGAGGATCGCCGTGCCGTTTTCAAAGCCTAACCGATACAGCATCCCATCTCCATTCAACACCATGCGATCGCCCCGCGCATATTGTTCGGGACTAAAGGTAGTCACAGGTGGCAGTGGGCAAGCGAAAAAAGCATACCCCCAGAGATCTGCTGGGAGTTGCCAGTGAGCAGGAAGTTGAGCTTGAATCGAAGCGGGTAACTGTTCAAGATCTGTTGCTGGAGTTGTCGCACTGACAGTGATTAACTTACCGTAAATTGGTTGAGTATCAGCACTCAATCGAGCTAATAAGTCCGGCTCTAGTTCGTTAGCCTGTTCTGGACTCAGGTACAAACATAGTTGTAAATTGAGCGCAGTCGGCTCGTGTTCGCGTCGTCGCTTGCGGACATCGGCTAAATTGGTACCGATCGCTGAATAGGGAGTAAAATTAACACTCTCCGCTAAATTCGGTGTATTTTGGACTTTGGACACGATCGCATCTCCACTGATAGAATAATTCGGCTTGAGTGGTTGCTGTTCTATTTGTTTGTTAGCAAGGTTATTTTATCTCCGTAAGATGGAGATATCTTGCTTAAGGTAATTCCCAGGAATAAATATACCCGGGGTTTTGGTTTCGACTCCGCTAAACCACCGTGGGTTTAGGGGAGTCGAAACCTGGTTGATGGGTATCTTCTTTGTCGGGAATCACCTAAGTACTTTTAGTTAGCTAGATGATGTGGGACAAGATCTAGTCATTATCTACAATACCCCTGTTTCGATTCGGGAATATCAAAAAAAATATCTAGATAAACTTAGTGGTAAATATCCAGCCCGAACTAAATTCAAGCTTCCAGTCAGCTAGTTGTGAAGTCCGGGGGATCGGGCTGCATTCAGGTGTAACCACTACAGTGAGAATTATGCTCGCAGATCCTGGCACCGGACGTTATTTTGTCCGAGTAGATTTGCCGTCACAACCACAGATTCCGGCGCATATTGATTATGTCAGCCAGACTACTCTTTCGACGGAATTAACTGCAAATGGTGCCTCGGTGAGAACCGTCGAACATTTACTCGCTGCTTTAACAGCAGTAGGAATTGAAGATGCGCGGATCGAAATAGATGGGGCTGAATTGCCGCTGCTAGATGGCTCGGCGCAAGTTTGGGTTAATCACATCATTCGATCGATCCCCGCAGCCACAATAGCTCATCTAGCCACAACTGGAACAGTAACTGAACCAGTCTGGATTCGTCAAGATGATGCGTTTGTGGCAGCACTGCCGTCGTCAGTATTGCAATTTACTTACGGTATTGATTTTGACAAAACTCCAATCGGCAATCAGTGGCATAGCTGGCAGCCAGACAAGGAGGATTTCTCGACTGAAATTGCCCCTGCGCGGACATTTGCACTAGCTTACCAGATCGACCAACTGAGAGCCGCCGGACTAATTAAAGGTGGTAGTTTGGAGAATGCCCTAGTTTGCGACGAACATCAGTGGCTTAATCCACCACTGAGATTCTCTAATGAACCATGCCGTCATAAACTTTTGGATTTAATCGGGGATCTCAGTCTGTTGGGCAAACTGCCCCAAGCACATTTCATCGCTTACAAAGCCAGTCATCAATTACATGTCCAACTAGCACAAAGGCTCCATGAGATGGGATATTAGAACAGTGAATAGTAACTAACCGCCAACCGATCCCCAACTACTAGGTCTAAATGTCTACTACACTCGATCGATCTCACGAGACTCTTGCTATTGCAGTTGAACCAGCACAACCTACACAGCAAATCACTTCCGCGCCAGTGAAGACTACTTTTACGCTCCAGGAAATTCACAAGCTGCTGCCCCACCGCTATCCGTTCGCCCTAGTTGATAAGATTATCGACTTTGTACCTGGAGAGAAAGCAGTGGGTGTAAAGAATGTTACTTTCAATGAACCATTCTTTCAGGGACATTTCCCAGGGCATCCACTCATGCCTGGAGTTATGATCGTCGAAGCAATGGCGCAAGTCGGCGGCATTATCCTCACTCAACTGCCAGAGTACAGCGGCGGCTTGTTCGTATTTACGGGAATTGATGGCACCAAATTTCGTCGCCAAGTAGTGCCAGGGGATCAACTAATCATGACGGTGGAACTCCAGACGTTCAAGCGTCGTCGATTTGCCAAGATGCACGCTCGCGCCGAAGTCGATGGTCAACTAGCCGCCTCTGGAGATCTTACGTTTGCTCTAGTCGAAGTGTAAGTTAAATGTTGGTCATCGATGATCCGCAACAGATGCGAGCGAAAGCCTCTTTCTTTGATGGCACAACCAACCTTAGGCGTTGGCTTTACAACTGCACATCAGCAAGCATCTGCATCACCGATAACCCAACTGTAGGAAAATGACAAGATGGCTGGAGTAGCAATGTTAATGACACGAATTCACCCTACCGCTGTGGTGCATCCCAGTGCGGAACTCGATCCGACGGTACAAATTGGCCCCTACGCAATTATTGGCGAGAACGTCAAGATCGGTGCAGGGACAACTGTTGGTGCCCATGCGATTATTGAAGGACCGACAATTATCGGGGTTGGTAATCAAATTTTTCCAGGCGCGGCGATCGGACTCGACAGTCAGGATTTAAAATACAAAGGCGGCGAAACTTGGGTCAAAATCGGTGACTACAACCGGATTCGCGAATACGTGACCATTAACCGCGCCACAGGTATCGGCGAAGCAACGGTGATTGGCAACCACAATCTCTTGATGGCTTATGTCCACATCGCCCACAACTGCACGATCGAGGACAATGTTAAAATTGCCAATGCGACATCTTTAGCTGGCGATGTTCATGTAGAATCTGAGGCAGTAATCAGTGGCGTGTTGGGAATCCATCAATTTGTTCGCGTTGGTAGATTATCGATGATTGGCGGCATGACCAGAATTCAGCGAGACGTGCCCCCATTTACCATCGTCGAAGGCACCCCAGCTCGTGTGCGCTCACTTAATCTCGTGGGTTTAGAACGTTCTGGCTGCACCCGTGAAGAAATAGCCATTCTCAAAAAAGCATTTCGGACTATTTATTACTCCAAGAAAACCCTCAGCCAATCCCTAGACGATCTAAGCTTACTCGCTGGTTCCGACAGAGTTCAATATCTCCAGAGATTTCTCAGACTTTCGATCGATGGTAAGCAAGATCATAAACGCCGTGGGCCAATTCCAGGGAAATCAGTCAATTCAGTTGAAAGTTGAGAGTTGATAGTTATATTTGATAAGTAAGTATCGAATGCTATTCACCATTCACCATTCACTATTCACCATCCACTAACTCGTGACAACTCCCAACTCCCAACTCCCAACTCCCCAAAAAACAATTTTCATCAGCACTGGAGATGTATCTGGCGATCTTCAGGGGGCACTACTTGTCACTGCACTCAAACAACTCGGTGAAAAATCAGGGATTGACTTAAATATTGTCGCCCTCGGTGGGAAGAAAATGGCCGCAGCGGGGGCAACAATCCTCGCAGACACTACGGGAATTAGTTCGATCGGGATTTGGGAAGCGATCGCCTTTATCATCCCTACAATCCAGGTTCAGAACGTTGCTAAAAAGTATTTAAAAACCACGCCGCCAGATATTATTGTTTTAATTGACTACAACGCCCCCAATGCCGTAATTGGTAACTATGCCAAAAGTGTGTTTCCAGATGTGCCAATTATTTATTACATTGCGCCGCAAGAATGGGTCTGGTCAATTAATAATAAACGAACGGCAACGATCGTTAAATTCACCGATGAAATCTTATCAATCTTCCCAGCAGAAGCAGAGTACTATGCTGAGAGAGGCGCGAAAGTTCAATTTGTCGGGCATCCATTGATCGATCGAATTGCGACATTGCCCAGCCGTCAAATTGCACGAGAGAAATTGGGAATTGCTGATGATGAAATCGCCGTTGCGCTAATTCCAGCTTCCCGCAAACAAGAAATCAAATATCTGGTACCAGCGATCTTTGCCGCTGCTCAACAAATTCAGGCAAAACTGCCCAATGTGCGGTTCTGGATTCCCCTATCACGAGATGCTTTTAAAGCAGAACTAGAACAAGAAATTCAAGCACATGGCATTAATGCTACTATAGTTGCTGAAAATGCCGATCATGCAATCTGTGCCGCAGATCTGGCGATCGCAAAAAGTGGTACAGTTAATCTAGAATTAGCACTACTCAGCATTCCTCAAGTGGTGATCTACAAATTTAGTAATGTCACAGCTTGGTTGGGTCGAAAGGTATTCAAAGTCGATGTACCGTTTATGTCTCCACCCAATCTGGTCGAGATGAAAAATATCGTACCAGAACTATTACAAGAACAAGCATCACCCGATCGGATTGCTGCTGAAAGTATCGAACTAATCTTGAACAAAGAACGCCGAAATCAGATGTTAGTTGACTATCGGCAAATGCAAACTGCCGTCGGCGATCCTGGTGTCTGCGATCGAGTAGCCACAGCTATTTTTGCCAGGTTTTGATTACTTTACAATTAGCTTTAAGTAGGTGAGCTTAATTAAATATAAGATGTCACGTAGTCATGTAGGGTGGGCACTCCCGAAGGGGTGATTGAGGGAAACAGAAACTAGATTTAGTCCCAGCATATTTTCTTGCTAGTAGCTTGGGAGATAATAGTTCATCACTAATAGAAATTTTAGGAAAGAAAATAGAAGAAATTGGCATAACTGTATCTGTATCATCACTATCGAAATCAAAATCCTGAGCGATAGCTAGTGATGATGAGTGAAGATTGAGAGGATCATCAATTACCACCACTGGTTCGGCAGTTATCACCCGTATTTTATCGGATAGATTGATGATTTGGGTTTGAATCCATTTTTCAAATAGTTCATCAACTAATCTTTGTTCAATTTGGGGATTAAAGTGTACTGGGAGCCATCGATCAATTCTGAGAAATACATAATCTTCGTCAATTTTAAAGATCGGTGACAATTGTTTTGGTGTAAGTCCATGCAAATAGTATTGAATCTTTGAATGTAATTGTGATACAGGAATCGGCCCAATTAAACCACCACTTTGAGCTGTGGGACTATCGGAGTAGAGCATAGCCAGTGGTGAGAAATACTTCTCTCCTTCTTTGATTCGATAATATAGTTCTTGTGCAACCTTAAACTCTTTAACTTGAATAACAGAAAACATAACTCGATCTAATTTTGACTTTTGATCTAGGAATCTCGACTTAACCAAAGAACTAAATCTGCTATGTTTATATATTTTAAATAAATTTTCTCGACGATTTTGGCAGATCAGATTGGGATTAATTTTAGATTTAATCGATTTGAATTCTGGAGAATCAATCCAGATTATTAGCGTATTGTCGATGATGAATTCATGCAAATAATTGAATAATAACGGAGACTGCACTAGATGCTGAACAACTCGTACCGGATCGAGTGCAAGTTGTGCCAATAAATCCTGAAATTTCCAGCCGTTACTCCGTACTTTATCTCTGGGCATCATCGCCTCGATCTTCAGCGCAAGCTGAGGACTCAGCCAAGTTGAAAATAATTGATCGAGCATAAAATTATATCTAGTATCATCCAAACTAGCAGCCTCTTGTCGATCGAGCCGAATCAACGTATCATAACCATCAAATTGAAATGGTGATGATAGCTCACCTACTGCTAATTTTGCCACGACTTGTCTAATTTCTGGCGTTAAATCTCGCCATAACAACGGCCCCCAAATTCCGCCATTTTGAGCGTGAATTCCTGTCGAATAATCTAATGCAGTTTCAGCAAAAGACTGCTCTCCAGACTGAATCCGAAAGAATAATTCTTGGATTAGTTCAGGATCGTGAACTTGAATAATCGAGATTAATACTCGATCGAATTCCATCCGATGATCCTGAAAGTAAGCCTCAACTTCATTACCCCACTTGGCGACTTTAAACTGTTGACATCTCAACTCTCGCTGTTGTCGATCTTCAGCAGCCACACCTAGTTCGATCCCCCCAGCCACTGCCATTTCCGCAATTAAATCATCCGCGATAATTTCGCGGATCAGTTGTGGAAAAAGTTTAAATCGATGTAATTGCGCGATCACGTGATCGATTGATATATTTAAGTCCCCAAAATCTAACGAAATGTTCATTTATTTGCAATCAATGAATTTGGCTAGAGGTCTAAAACGTCCTCTCCAATACTCTACACTCCATTGTCTACACGTCAATCAGCTTAGGAATTATGCAAGTAGCCTGACGCTGAATAAAACTCAAAATTTTATCGTAAAAGTTAGTAACGATTCATTGCTTGAGTGTTGTGACCTCGTAAGAGAAAAATAAAGAGAGCAACAATGTAGGAGCAAGTAAAAAAGGGTGTCAAGATGCATAAAGCTAAACGTCCAATCGTAGCAGTTATTAACAATTGATCGAACCACATTCTATCAATAGTAATTTAAGATTAAGGACTTAACATCATGGCAAATCTATTTGGTACTGCTGGCAATGATACTCTCCAGGGTGGAGCTAGCAATGACAAAATTTATGGTTATGCTGGCAATGATAATCTCAATGGCGGGGCTGGCAATGACTATATTGATGGTGGGACTGGTAATGACCAGCTCTACGGTGGAACTGGTAAGGATACTCTGCTAGGTGGAACTGGCGATGACATCCTCTATGGTGAAGCTGGTAATGACATTCTCAAGGGTCAAGCTGGTAGTGACCAGCTCTACGGTGGCGATGGTGAAGACAGTCTCTATGGTGGCGATGGCGATGACTTCCTCTCCGGTGGTAATGGCAAAGATTATATCGATGGTGGTGCTGGGATTGACATCGTTAGTTACAATGACTTTGATGGTACTGCTACCTATAACTTAAAGACTGGAGTTGCTTCTTTATCAGGTTTTTATGATGAGCAGATCCTCAACATTGAAAACATCGTCACTGGTTCTGGTGATTCTAAGGTAATTGGTAGCGCAGCCGATAACAAGATCATCGGTGGAGCTGGCAATGATAGTCTAGCTGGTTTAGCTGGCAATGATACTCTCTTTGGTGGAGCTGGCAATGATAGTCTAATTGGTGGCGATGGCAATGATACTCTAGATGGTGAAGCTGGCAATGATACTCTAGATGGTGGAGCTGGCAATGACGGTCTCTATAGTGGAGCTGGCAATGACGGTCTCTATGGTGGAGCTGGCAATGATTTCCTCGCCGGTGGATCTGGCAATGACAGTCTCGATGGTGGCGATGGCAATGACGGTCTCTATGGTGGCGGTGGCAATGACGGTCTCTATGGTGGAGCTGGCAATGACGGTCTTGATGGTGGCGATGGCAATGACTCTCTCTATGGTGCCGATGGCAACGATACTCTATATGGTGGAGCTGGCGACGATATCTTGACTGGATATTATGGTAGTTATGGCGAAAAAGATTCCTTCACTGGTGGCGCGGGTGCAGACAAATTTGTACTAGGATCTAATAGTCTTGTCACTAAAGTTGGCTACTTTGGTGATGGTACTGCCGGATATGCTAGTATTCTCGACTTTAAATACTTGGAAGGTGATAGAATCCAATTGGGTGGAAGTATCGGCGACTACACTGTTAGTAAAAATACTAACTTCAGTGGGTCATCCGCATTAGATACCGGACTATATTACAAAAATGATTTAGTTGGGGTCCTCCAAGATACTACGAACTTCTTTCTCGCTGCAAATGCAACTTTTAGCTAGATCGACTCTTGAAGTGATTAACGCAGCAATTGGGGTAGGGGCAATTCATGAATTGCCCCTACCCCAATTAATAATGTTTAACCTAACATAGCGATCCAGGTGTATGCGATCGAGTTGCGACAGCAATCTTTGCCAGATTTTGATTACTCTGCAAATCCGAAGATAGCACCAATAAGATCCGGTTATTGCATTAAAACAGCTATTTCGTAACATAAGATACTAAACATCTCAATTATTCCCGTTAAGTTATGATAGGCAAAGACAACTCTCACTAAAACTCAATCCAAGCAGCGTCAAGCTAGCTATAGATTACAGCCATGACTACCGCCACGCCAGCCACCCAAAATAAATTCGAGCGACTCAAATCAGAAAAAGACGGACTTGCCGTTAAAGCCGAGCTAGAAGAATTTGCACGGATTGGCTGGGAGGCGATGGATGAGACGGACAGGGAGCATCGGTTGAAGTGGTTGGGTGTATTTTTCCGTCCCGTCACGCCTGGGCGATTTATGATGCGGTTGCGGGCACCGAGTGGGATTGTCAATAGTGATCAATTGCGGGTATTGGGCGATATCATCCAACGGTATGGGGATGAGGGCACGGCAGATATTACTACCCGCCAGAGTATTCAGTTGCGGGGAATTCGGATTGAGGATCTGCCGGAAATCTTTCGGAAGATGGAAACTGTCGGGCTGACTAGTATGCAGTCAGCAATGGACAATGTGCGGAATATTACAGGTTCGCCAGTGGCGGGGATTGAAGCGGGGGAACTGTATGATACTCGCGCCATGATTCAGGAGTTGCAGGATCGGATTATTAGCAAGGGTGAGGGCAATCCTGAGTTTAGTAATTTACCACGCAAATTTAATATTGCGATCGCGGGTTGTCGAGACAATTCAGTTCATGCCGAGATTAATGATCTGGCATTTGTCCCTGCATTTAAGGATGATGTATTCGGATTCAATGTGTTAGTCGGGGGCTTCTTTTCGGGTAAGCGTTGTGACGCGGCTATTCCGATGGATGTTTGGGTGGCACCTGAGGATGTAATTGAGTTTAGTTTGAGTATCTTGCGACTATTTCGTGATAATGGGCTACGTGCCAATCGGACTAAAGCTCGATTAATGTTTCTCATCGACGAATGGGGAATTGAGAAATTTCGGGCAGAAACAGAGCGGGTACATGGTAAAACGCTCATAACCGCAGCCACCAAAGATGAGATCGAATGGGAAAAACGCGATCACATCGGTGTTTATCCGCAGAAGCAAGCTGGATTAAACTATGTCGGCTTACATATTCCAGTCGGCAAACTTAATGCAACTGATTTCTTTGAGCTAGCAAGGCTTGCAGAGGTTTATGGTACTGGAGAACTGCGATTTACTGTCGAACAAAATGCGATTATCCCTCATGTTGCCGATGCCAAAATACCAACACTGTTAACCGAACCAAGTTTGCAAAGATTCCAAGTCAATCCAGGCAATCTTACCCGCACAGTCGTGTCCTGTACAGGTGCTCAGTTTTGCAACTTTGCGATGATTGAAACTAAGCAATATGCGGTGTCGGTAATTGATGCCGTCGAAGCTCAAGTTGATGTGCCTCAGCCAGTGCGGATTCACTGGACTGGTTGCCCAAATTCTTGTGGACAGCCGCAAGTGGCTGATATTGGTTTGATGGGTACCAAAGTCCGCAAGGATGGTAAGAGTGTCGAGGCTGTAGACATCTTTATGGGTGGTACCGTCGGTAAGGATGCCAAGCTGGGGGAGAAGGTAATGAAGGGAATTCCGATTGCCGAGTTGGATGGTGTCTTAGTAGGTTTATTAGTCGATAAATTTGGTGCAACAACCAGATCTTAGTTTATTAAATTAGCGTAGAAGTTCACGGGGGGTAACAAAAATAGAGAAAATCTGTTAACGTAAGGCAGATGGAAAAAACAGTGCCCGAACTAATAGCAGCAATTACCCCAGAAGAGTGGGAACAGGTGCCAGTAAGCGTCCTCAAGCTAATCGA
>JANNDL010000081.1:0-9831 GCA_031387665.1 Chamaesiphon sp. OTE_75_metabat_95
TGACATAAGTTTTGGCAGAATAATCGACAACTAATGTGTCAATATCAGTCCCACCGTCAACATTATCGACACTACCAAAGCCAGCATCACTAGTGCCAGAACTGAGGATATCGTCCCCAGCATCGCCCCTGATGTTATCTACACCAGCACCACCGCTGATATTGTCATTTCCGGCACCACCACCGAGATTATCAGCACCAGTACCTGAAGTAATCTTATCGTTACCAATTCCACCCAGGACAGTATTAATCCCATCTTTGACATCGATAATGTCATCACCCGCGCCACCATCAACAGTATCTTTAAAGTTACCTGCGATAATTTTGTCGTCACCAGCACCAAGTTTGAGATCTACCGCCTCAATACTGGTAAATTTAGTGCCATTAGCCAGAGTATTGACGACATTACTTAAATCGATATTACTGGCAGTATCGATAGTAGCAATATCGGCACCAGCAGTATCATTACCCTCACCACCATCGATCGTATCTACGCCAGCATTTCCGTCCAGAATATCATCACCAGCACCACCAATGAGAATATCATTGAGATTACCGCCAGAGATATTGTCATTCTTATTCGTACCAGTAATGTTAAAGCGTTCAACATTAGCATAACGAACGCGGTCAAAAACACCCGCAGCAGTAGCTTGGGCATAGAAACCACCAGTACCATTCGTAAAATTCTGACCTTCAGTAACGATACCACTGACATAAGTTTTGGCAGAATAATCGACAACTAATGTGTCAATATCAGTCCCACCGTCAACATTATCGACACTACCAAAGCCAGCATCACTAGTGCCAGAACTGAGGATATCGTCCCCAGCATCGCCCCTGATGTTATCAATACCAGCACCACCGCTGATATTGTCATTCCCGGCACCACCGCTGAGGGTATCATTACCATCTAAACCAGTAATCGTATCGTCATCAGGAGTACCAGCTAGGTTGTCATTTCCGCTCGTACCAGGAATATTTGCCAATACGCCCTGATAACCAGCCATCACCTCAGGAGTAAACGCCAGCGGTACCGATGCGTCCAAATCCCAATCACCACCCAACTCCGCATTACCCGTCTTGCTTTCCTTAGCCACAATCCGCGCCTGAGTCAATTCACCCAGCCACCAGATCACAGCAGCACCTCGACTACCTTCTGCTACTTCGCAACCATAGAGCAAAATCTCCGCTCTTGGAGCCAGAGATTTTGACCAGGAGTTTACCTGCTGAGTGTATCCATCAATATTTTCTAATTGCAAATAACCATTGCCCAACTGCACCGAACCAGGCGTACCGTGAGAAACAATGTGAATAGCCGTCAAGTTTTGGTAACAGTATAAAGCTCTGGTAATTTGGTCGATACCATCGGTGTCAAGATTGATTAAGATGGTCGCCATTTCGGGCAATACACCCCCCATGAGCACCTGATAATCAGGGACATTTCGATCGATAAATACGAGCTGTTTTGGTGCAATTTTGAGCGGACTAGATTGAATGGAAAAATCGAGGGTAGGTGCAGTTAAGTTCATGTTGGTATGGAGAAATGCGGGGTTAATAGGACGATGCGTGATTGTTTTAAATATGGGTGCTTTGTTGTAAACCACCCGCAACTAAAGTGCGGGCTACTAGCAAAAGTCCACTTAAGTGGACTTACCCACATTAGCCCGCGATTGATCTGCGGGGCGGTTGATGACGAAGAACTAAGGTTCTAGTATTCTCCGCTGACGACTAATCCACCCACATCTTTCTTTCCTAGGGAAAAGTATGGGTGTAACTAGAAAGAGCTAGGCAACAGCAGCCGGAGTCTTAACATTCATGTTGACAACGAGATCGTTGAAATCTCTGTCGCCACCACCAAATACATCCTCAACGCCAAATGTATTGGCACCAACGAGGCGGAAGTGATCTAATTTGTCAGGATTAGCACCGATATAGTTGAAGAAAGCGTGGATCTCATTTTTGCCACCACCATTAGTAGGATTCTTGCTGAGGAACTGATCGAAGGTGCCTTGAGCAACAACTACCGGAGCATAAATTTTGCCGCCAGCGATATCTCGGTTCGAGGTACTATCAGTCTTACCTGCTTGCAATCCTGAGTTAGTCAAAGCATTTTTGATTGCTTCTGCGGCATATTTAGCATCACCTGGTTTGACAAAAGTACCGTCGGCAAGTTTAATCGTACCTAGTGCATCTTCAACTACATAAAAACCAACGTTATTGCTATACCCCGCGCTGCTCTTGGTGACAATATCTGCTTTGAGAGTCTGACCAGCAAACGCACTTAGATCGATCGTGCGTCCTTCTGGTGTACGCTGAGAGCCACTACCGATCGCAGTTTCAACTACCGCGCCGCCCAATTTCAGTACGTCTAGCACCAATTCACTATTATTAATCGAGACATTATAGCCACTGCCGTCAGCATTATTGGTGACTTGAATTGCACTATTTCCATCTTTGTCAGGGAGTGAGAACAAGACATTACCAGGCGTTTTACCACTAGCAATCTGTTGTTGCAAGTCGCTAATTGAGCTATCTTGAATCTCAAAGAATTGATAATTTTTGTTTGGATCGATCGCAAACTCTTGTTTGGCTGTATTGAGGAAATCACCACCTAAAGTACTAAAAATTGATTGAGCACGATCTAGTGCTGCCTTAAGGTATCCGGTACTACCAGGTAAGAGCGTACCGATTTTGCCACTGGCATCATCAACTGCAAAGATGCCAATTTCATTAACTTTGTTGCTGGCTTTTTGGGACAACGCTTTGACACCAAAACCTTTGGTTGTCCCATCGGTTTTGAACAGGTTATTATCGATCGATACGCCAGGAATAATCCCACTAGCGATCTTTGGAGCCACTACTTTTGATAAAATTGCTACTGCTTTACCAAAAATACTGGGGAAAGATGAATCCAGAGCAGCTAATGGACTTGCGGTGTTTGTACCAGTTAAACCAGCCAATGCACTCAGGTTTCCGGTACCAGCAGTTCCAGCACTACTCAAGCCAGCTAAGATCGCAGGGTTACTACCAAATTGTTTCGCAAGCTCGGTATATTGTGCCAACAAATCGCCACTTAACTTACCGCTGGCAAATTGAGCCGCAAGATCAGTGTATTGTCGAACCAAATCACTGCTAAAGTTACCCGCAGCAAATTGTCCGGCAAGGTTATTATACTTTTTGATTAGATCGGCAAGAGCTGCACCATCAGCCGCAGTTGCACCATCTTTCAAAACTTTTTCGGCAAGGTTGAGAATATCGCTGCCAGGACCACTACCAATGATGCCTTGCTGCTGTTTGATAATTTCTAGTACTGAGTTTACGTCAGGAGTAGCCATAATTTTTTCTGTTTTGGGATATATGTGATTTTGAGATGAGCAAGAGTGATTGTGCTAAGTTACAAAGCAGATGTTGATGAACAGCTACTTTGTACTCTTTTTGGTAGCTAGTGGGGTCAGAAACCCGACTGTCTTGTCGTTTTCTTATATCTCCTGTCGGAGCGGGCTTCCGCTGGAGAATAAAAACGCCGCTTTTCTAAAAAGTCGGGTTTCTTGCATAGCAGGCAGTCTGTATCCCTATACCTATATCAATCGAATTTCTACCCCTGAAATTAATCCAACATAACTCACCACAAATCGAATTGGAGCCATTGTTAAGCTAAAAAGCTGATGACAAATTCTTTCGCAAAAGTCAAACGATGGTCAATTTAGGCGTGAAAGCGTTGCTCAGATGCACTTGTAGATCGAAATATCTTCGGATTTAACTCAGCCAATTTACTATAAATTGGATACAATTTTGATACAAAGTTTAGTAGCCCCGATCGCAGAATTCCTAAATACCTGTGGGACAATGTGGAGACAGCTAAATCGAATTTCATCTACCTCCTAGCCATTTTGCCGATACCACATGCTTCCCCCCAGCGTTCATCAGCTCCTCAACTACCATCTGTTCACGCGGCGGGGCAAGGATATGACGGAGATCGAACAGCAGATTTTTGATGGGATCTGGCAAAATCAGGGCTATGATGCGATCTCTAAAGCTACTGGATATCAACCTGTCAGCGTGCGGCGGTTGGCTTCTCAGCTATTTCAAGAACTCTCGACGGCTACCGAGCAAAAAATCACCAAGACAAACTTTCAGGTGGTGTTCAATCAACTGGCACTGGACAGGCAATCTACAGTAGATTGGGAAGATGCGCCGACGGATATTCAGCCATTTTGTGGGCGGATATCAGAATTAGAAAAACTGTCTCACTGGGTATTAATTGATAACTGTAAACTAATCGCAATTTTAGGTATTGGGGGAATTGGTAAAACAGCTTTAGCTACTAAACTGGGACAACAATTGCAAGATGGATTTGAATATGTAATTTGGCGATCGCTCAGGGAATCTCCACCACTAAATCAACTGCTTGGCGATCTAATTGGTGTGCTCTCTCAACATGCTAATCTCGAACTTGCTAAGACAGCTCCTAAGCGACTCGCGCTGTTATTAGAACAACTCCAGCAGCATCGCTGTCTGTTGATATTAGATAACGTTGAATCGATTATGAATCCAGGTGAATATGCTGGAAATTATCGCGAAGGTTATGGCAATTATGGCGATCTATTTCATCGATTGGGGAGTAGTCAGCATCAAAGCTGTGTGGTGATGACGAGCCGTGAACCACCAGCGGAAATCACTGAACTGAGTGGAAATAAGCTGCCCGTGCGAACTTTACCCTTAGCTGGGATTGCTGATGCTGGCGCAGATCTACTGAATAAGATGTCCGTAGAGGGCAAATTATCAGAACTCCAAGAAATTAGCGATCGCTGCCAGGGCAATCCACTTTACCTGCGGATTATTGCTAATACAATTGCGAATAATTTTGAGGGAGATTTAGAAGCATTTTTAGAATCAGATCGCTATACTTACGCCAAAATTAGTAATATCCTCACGGCTCAACTAGCTAGATTGACAACTGATGAAAGACTATTAATTTATTATCTAGCGATCCAGCGGGAACCAGTCTCGATCGAATCAATGATCGTTCACTTCACGCCGTTAGGACTCGATCGATCTCTGCCAACGACAGTTGATTCCTTGATTAAGAGATCGATCGTGCAAGCGATCGGTAGTAACAATACTATCTCCACTAAACTAGCAAATAAACCTGGTAAAAATAAACGCTACACCCTCCAAAACGTGATCCTGGAATTTACCACCGACAGATTGCGCGAGGATCTCAGTTTAGAGCTACAGCTACCAGAACAGGGGTTGTTTTTTTTTAACCATCTGCCCCTCCACCCCACCACCTCACCCACATACATTCGCGAGATTCAACGGCGGCTATTTCTGGCACCGATTAGCCGCGTAATTGCCCAGCAGCATGGCGAAAATGCCATTACTCATCTCCAAACCCTAATTCCCACTATTCGCAGCCTCACACCATTAGGCTGCGGTGCTGGTAATATTCTCAATCTCGCCCATGAACTTCAGGCTGATTTTACAGGCTGGGATTTAACTAATTTGCACATTGCCGAAATGAACTTTCAGGAAGTGCAATTGCAGCAAGTGGATGTTCGGGGCAGTACATTCGATCGATGTCGATTTGCTCAAGGCTTGGGTACTATTATCGGGCTGAGTTTTAGTCCCGACGGGAAATACTTAGCCGCCTGCGATACACGGTTTCAGATTAAGATTTGGGAAGTAGCTACCAATTGCGAAATTGCGATGCTGATTGGGCATCAGAGCTGGGTGTGGGATGTCCAATTCAGCCATGATAGTAAATATCTAATTAGTGGTAGTAGTGATGAGACAATCAGGATTTGGGATATTTTTAGCGGTGAATGTCTCCAGGTTGTCAAAGGGCATCGAGACTGGGTGTGGCGAGTAAATTTTATCTTCAATAGCCAACTCGCCGTAAGTATTAGTGCGGATCGCCAAGTTAAGATTTGGTGGTGGAAACATCGGCGAAATTTGCTAACCTTCAAGGTACCCGATTTGCGGGTGCGAGATGGGGTATTTCATCCACGCCGACGGCTATTAGCTGTCTGCGGCGAACAAGGTATTAAAATCTGGCAAATTTGGCTGGGTAAAAAGATTCAAGCCATTGACGATCCGCGTGCTTTGCATCTGCGGTTGGTATCATTTAGTCCTGATGGCAAGAAGATTTTTGGTGCAAATTTTTCCTGTACGATTCATTGTTGGGATGTCGATACTGGCACCCACTTATTCGATCTAGCTGGACATCCAACTCAAGTCGGCGAAATAAATTACGATCGAACTGGACAAATTATTTCCACTTGTCTGGCACAGATTAGAGTCTGGAATCTCCAGACAGGTGCTTGTTTACGCGCGATCGATCTCGCCGCTGATTGTGGTAAAGGAGTTGCCTATCAAGCTCCATTTGTCGCCACAGGTAGCGATAATGGCACTGTCAAAGTATGGGATCTTGAAACCGGAAAATGTATCTCGACAGCAGGCGGTTGCGCTCCTCGGATCATGAGTTTGGCGACTAATACCCAGAATCAAATTGTGGCAAGTAGTCGGGATGATGGCAGCTTGTATTTGTGGAACTTTGGGGAAGCGGAAGAGAACCCTCACCCTAAATCCCTCTCCCTGAGGGAGAGGGACTTTGAATCTGCGATTATCTCCGACTCCGGCTCCCTTCTCCCTGAGGGAGAAGGGCTGGGGATGAGGGCAGTCAACCTCCGCACAAAAATATCACCAATCCCAATTATTATCCAGGCGCATCAAGGATTAGCGGCAGGACTAGCTTTTAGCCCAAATGGTCAACTAGTTGCGAGTACGGGTAGCGATCGCACAATCGAGATTTGGGACGCAATTACGGGGGCGCATTTACAGAGCCTGACTGGGCATAGCGACTATACGCCTCAGCTACTATTTGCCGACAACCACACTCTACTCAGTCGCAGTTATGATGCCACTACCCGCCAGTGGGATTTGGTTACTGGGCAAAACAAGATTTTTACCGATCTACACCCTCAATGGGTGATGGTGTTGGCTCGCGATCCTGATTGTCAGTGGATTGCGTTTGGTTCAGATAGTCCTACACTGACTTTATTACATCGCCCAACGGGTAAAATTACTAGCTATCCGGCTGTGGGCAATCGATTGAGAAAGCTGCTATTTACTCAAGATGGTCGATCGATTATTGGTATTACAGACGATCGACACCTCAACCGTTGGGATCTCGATCGCGATTATCACCATACTGTCGCACAGATTGGCGATCGCGATGCCACCGCCGTTACCGCCCATCCCACCTGCCCCAATTTAATAATTAGCGGTAATGATGATGGTACGATCTCGATCTGGGATCTGGAGCTGCAAACTTGGATCGATCGAATTCAGGCTCATCACAAAGAAATTCTATCGATTGAAATTATTGCTCAGACAAATCAAGTTGTTAGCTGTAGCGTTGATGGCTCAATTAAAGTGTGGGAATTGCAAAAGTATACGCTTAGAGAAATAGACTCGATCGAATCTACCAAACCTTATCAAATGATGCGCCTTGGTAATAATCAGGGATTGAATCAAGCTCAATTAACATCTTTAGTGCAACTCGGAGCTGAATTATAGCCGTCACCATATTAGATGTGACAAAAACCCGACTTTTCTGAAAAGTCGGGTTTTTAGCTAGCACTAGTCTTCCGTAGACTAATTATACAGAATCTACTGATTCATCTGTGCCAGTCAGCACGAGTTCTGTCTCCATCGGTGGATTGTGCCAGGGATCGGTAATTTCCAGATCGTAACTAGATTTCTCATGACTAGTTTTGCCATGCTTCCATCGATCGAGGATATCTTCAATCAACACTTCATTAATCCAGACTTTAGCAACCACCGTCAATGGTAGAGCAAGTAACAAGCCCATAAAACCAAAGAAAGTTGTAAAAAAGACCTGAGCAATCAACGTAATTGCAGGTAAAAGTGATACCTGTTGTGCCATAATATATGGCGTGAGTAAACTACTTTCAAACTGTTGAATCAAAAAGTAAATTGCAAATATTGCCACGGCTTTCCAGGGTTCATCCATTAGGGCAATTGCGACTGGAATAATCACACTAACCGTCGGCCCTAAATTGGGGACGAAATTGAGTAATCCAGCCAGAATAGCTTGTGCCAAAGGCAGGGGAATACCCAGCGACAATAACCCAATCAAGCTCAGGACTGCCACCACCACCATACTCAGCAGCGCACCACCAACCCACTTGCCCAAAGACAGCTCACATTCGGCTAAAATGCCATCCACCCGCCGTCGATAAAAGCTGGGAAACAAAGCAATAAAGGCTCGACGATATGCCGTTGGTTGCGCCAATAACATGATAGTCAAAATTACCATGAATAGTAGGTTTAACACCGCACCGAGAGAACTCGAAAATATTGTCAGGGATTGTCCAGCAAAAGACTGTAATAACGGTTGAATCTGCTTTGTTAAATCCTGAATATTTGGCAAGTAAGGAATCAATGGAGCAGGAATATAAGCAGCCAGATTGGTACCCCACTGACTGGAAGATTTAATAATTGCTGGTAGCTTGGTTGTGGTTAGTTCTTGAAACTGAGTAATAAATGGCGGTACAATTAGAATAAAGAAGCAAATTAAGATCCCAACAAAGATCGAAATAGCAGTAAGAATGCCTAATGCTCGCGGCAGCTTCAATCGATACTGAATTTTTCTGGCCAATTTATTTAGTGCTGTTGCAAAGACTATCGCCGCAAACACAATTAGCAACATCTGTCGAATTTGCCACAAAATATATAGCGACAACACCAAAGCCACAAATCCCAACCACTGACCTAGCAACATAAATTATCAACAAATCAAAATTACACCCAGCTATCGATCGATTGGGCATAACTATCGATCGATAACTCTCGCATTTTATCACGATCTCTAAATAGAATAATTATTGGACTACTAATTGAATTTTACGGCGAGCTACTCACCATCCATTGGATAATGCCGAGGATCCGTTCGACAGGAGTAACCTGATATTCAGTAGGATCGATCGTTACATCTTTGCCTTCTAGCTTCAGGAACTGCCATAACTTACCACTAGTCACACAGCCATAAACAACTGGAATCACTTTATCTTTAGTTTGATTAAAAATCTGTGCGGCGAACATTTCGGCAATACATTGCCCCAGTACTACATCCAGCTCCCCTTTTTTTGCTTCCACTAACATCAGCACAGGAGCTTGAATGATATAAGATGTTTTCGATCGACTAAATAGAAATTCGCAAAAACCATTCAAGCCTCGATCTTTATCTACATTGAATTCCTCGCCAGAAAATAAGTGAATTCGATCGCCAACCAATCGTTGCACTTCAACTAAAATCGGACTGACTAGCAATTCTGATTTAGCTTTTTCAGATCTAGCTCTCTGGGCTAAAGGCAAAGACTGTCCAAAAATAGTTAAAAATTCAGGTTGTGAAGTTATTGATGGTAATGAATCACAAAAGGTTGACTCAAGTAAATTTATTTCAAATTTGTCTATTACATCTTGCAAAGAAAAATTATTATAAGCCATAATTTAGTATTTACTTTCACGATCGATCGCAATTAACTTTGATATCGAGTAATTGTAATTCTAACTCGATCTATTGGCGGGGAAGAAGCCGATCTACCTGAAGTTGAAGTTCGGAGAGAACTGATCTGCTTCGCTCAACCACCGCCCTGAACTATAAGGTAGAAGTTCACGGGGGGTAACAAAAATAGAGAAAATCTGTTAACGTAAGGCAGATGGAAAAAACAGTGCCCGAACTAATAGCAGCAATTACCCCAGAAGAGTGGGAACAGGTGCCAGTAAGCGTCCTCAAGCTAATCGA
>JANNDL010000122.1:0-8278 GCA_031387665.1 Chamaesiphon sp. OTE_75_metabat_95
TTAGAAACAGATCGAGCGAGTAATGTTTTAACTGCTCAGATTAGACTATTACGCAAGAAGTTATCACAATTACCAATCGGTTTAGAAATTGAAAATATTCACGGCATTGGTTATCGATTAAATCCGCCAACTGCTATTTGAAAGTAAGATTGTGGAAACTAGTAGAAATGTCTATCGCGAAGCGTGCCCAGAGCAATCGATTAGATCATTTCACAGATTTTTCAGAGAGAAATCTTTATCAATCTGGTGGATGATAACCCATAATTGCCAAAACTCGGCGCATATTAACCACACCCTCACGATTGATTCGCAGCAGCGCGATCGTTGCACGACCAACTGGGGTAATCCCGACCGACTGAGTTACGTCTTCATTCCAAGTAAAATGCTCTTCCCATAACATTTCGCGAGGATGAAATAGAGACACAGATCGATCGGTCACTGGATCGAGTGCTTCGGTTTTGGTGTATTTGTAATTGTTGCAAGTTTGGCAAGAGAGGGCGAGATTTTCGGCAATGGTTTTACCACCACGGCTTACTGGTTGGATGTGGTCGATGACTAGAGGATCGATGGCAAACCTAGCTTGAGAGCAACAATATTCACACAGTCCGTTTGCTCGGTCGAATACCAGTTGCTTCAAAGCAACAGGAATATATTCACTAGACATAGCTCACAGGCTGGATACCGAGGGTTTCCATCAGATCTAGGAGAGAGACCTGACGGAGTTGGGCGAGATGAGCGAGGGCTTCAAGACGTTGGACACCGATTTGTTCGATTTGAGTGCTGAGTTTGATCAGGCGATCGTGTTCGGAATCAGTCAGGGTTTCAGCTTCCCGCTTTTGACGCAGGATTTGATACTGAGCAAGAAGATCGGCAGGAATGCCCTGATTGATTTTCAACAAGAGTTGAGTTTCATCTGCTCGAAGCACTGGAGTTTTGCGACGGGCACGAAGATATACGACTTGTTGGAGCAATGAATCGAGATCGGTTGAATCCAGTCGATCTGCTGCCTTAATAAGTTCGTCGAGGCTCATGGATGGCTAAGACTGATAAGGTTACTAGTTTGATTGTATCCTAATAAAACAGCTCAAGGCGAACGCTTCAACTACTATTTAAGAGTAATATTGTGGAAACTAGTAGAAATGTAGATCGACTATTTAAACGCAAACGCTGGCTGTTGACTTTAACCTATGCTAGCGTGATGGGCTGCACTTTAGGATTAGTCGGCTATGCGTTCGATCGAATCGTTACCAATCTCAGCTATAGATCGGTAGAAAAAGAGATAACATCACTAGCGAATAGTATTCATGATAATGTTGAATATAAATTAGCTACTCCTGGAAAAATACCCGCAGATATGTATGCTAAAATTCCCGATCTTTGTCCGAGTTACTTAAACTGTCAAACTCAATGGGAACAAAAACATCGTCATGAAGCAATTAATCCCGATCGATATTATGCTAACTTTCTAGATAACTGGGGTAAACCTAGAGCGACTTTAGGTATCTATCCAAATGTCCCAAAACCTGTATTAAGCTCCTTAGAAAATTTACGTTGGGAGCATTTCAAAGATCGATCTGGCAAACACTATCAGCAACTTACGTTAGAAATTCATACCCCCGATAATCAAGTTTGGGGCTATTTACAAGTAGGGAGAAATTTAACAGATATCCAAGAATATCTAAGCAACATCCATCTGATTTTGATTTGGGGAACGATCGGCATCGGCTGTATTGTTGCCATTGCTAGCTGGTATTTAGCTGGATTAGCGATGCGCCCACTATCTCAATCGTATCAGCAAATGCAACAATTTACTGCTGATGCCGCCCATGAGTTACGCACGCCCTTAGCTACATTACAAGTAATTATTGAAAATGGTCGAGCGGAATATCAACATCTAGCTCCAGAATTAACTAATTGGCTCGATCGAATCGAGCGACAAAATATTCGGATTGCTAGCTTAGTCAACGATCTATTACTTCTATCTAGTCTCGATCGTCCAGACAATAAGCCAAACTTAGAGCCATGTTGCCTAACCGAAATCATCCTAGATTTGGTCGAAGAATTTGCCATTTCCGCCACTGCTAAGTCGATCGATATCGCTAGCGATATCAACCCCAATGTACCAATTTTGATTAATGGTAATTCCGAACAACTCTACCGAATGGGTGCAAATTTAATTGATAATGCAATTAAATATACCCCTACAGGTGGAAAAGTAGATGTTTCACTAACTCGTACTCTGAATAATATTTCATTTCAAGTTAGTGATACTGGTATCGGTATTGCTGATGTCGATCTAGAACTGATATTCGACAGGTTTCATCGGATTGAATCTAAATCCTTACCACCTCAGCACAGTACGGGATTGGGACTCGCGATCGTCAGATCGATCGCCGATCTTCACGGTGGCAAATTAACGGTATCTAGTAAGGTAGATACGGGTAGTATCTTCACGATCGAGTTTATCGCCTCACCGTAAATCAATTTATTACTTATTACTCAATAGGTCTTAGCTTCATTCGGACATAATATCCACAAATAAATTACGGGGTTGATACTTTAACACAAATTCGTTGACCAGATCTCGATCGGCTAAAGTTGTTAAAGCAATACAGCCAGCCGTCCCATCAAATCCATTTCGCTTATTAAAACTCGGATCGACATGAATACCTAAATCTGTCCGACGAGTTTCAAATCGAGGGAAAACTGCAATAAAAGTTTTGCCAACTTCAGCAATAGTACCAGGTACCACTTGACCACTAACCTTATATAAACCATCCTGGATCGGTGCTGAAATATCAGGAATAGATCGATCTCTATTTTGACTATTTACAGTCCCAGATGTCGCACTAAATCTTTGATAGATGATGCCATTACGATAAATTTCCAACGTATGAATTGGATTACCAAGATCGTTAGTCCGATTACGCGGATCTCTGACTAGGCGTAGATAGTTACCGCTCAAAGGTGGTGGCGATACAGCAGCAATTCTGCGGGTGGAGTTAGACTTTGGTTTATTACTTACTTCATCTACAGTTGTGGTAGCAGGAGTGATATTTCGAGTTACCAAGCTATTTTGGTTAGACTTAGATTTAGCTCTCGTCGGCTGTGCGGCTTCTGTTATAGTCTGTGTGGGAATAGATCTATGTAGATGTTTATCATTGGGCGATGTCGCCGAGTTTTTGCGATTAGGATTAGATCGAACGGGAGTTTCCAAGCTCGAATTTTGACGATCTACTGGCACGGAAAGATTGAGATCTGTCACCGAGGGTATAAGATCTTCATCGCTAGATAATCTAGTAGTGATACTGCGCGATCGAGCCATTTGTTCGGCACTAACAGGTGTAGCTAAATTCAAAGTCGCAGTAAATAATGATAGCGCGATCGCTATCAACAAGTATTTTAGAGGTAATAATTTCATCTTAGTAATCTACAAATATAACGATAATGTCGATCGAGCTAATCTGTTGCTAAAGTTTTCTATGATTAGCTGAGGCAAGATGGTAGATATTTATATATTCAAAGATTTAACTTGCGATCCGGATCTTTTAAAAGTATTTTGTGCGATCGAATTCACTATTTCACGATCGATATTCATATAATGATAATCGTTCTCTAACATCGACCAATTTGGATTACCACTGCAATCGTCGATCGGACTATTAGTGTGTTAGTCTAAAGATTATGAGAAAAATATGAAAATTAATCTATGTCAGAAATTGACAAAACGCCTTCACTACCAGAAGTACATCGGACAGTAGCCGTCCCAACCAACGGCAGCTTCTGGAAAAAGCTGCTGGCGTATGCGGGGCCAGGATATCTCGTTTCGGTCGGATATATGGACCCAGGTAACTGGGCGACCGATCTAGCTGGTGGTGCTAAATTCGGCTACAGCCTGTTGAGCATCATTTTGTTATCAAATTTGATGGCAATCCTGTTACAGGCACTTTGTGTCAAATTGGGAGTGGCAACTGGACGAGATTTAGCACAAGCATGTCGAGACAATTTCAGCAAGCCTGTTAGTTTCGCGCTCTGGGTGTTATGTGAAATTGCGATTTCAGCTTGTGACTTAGCCGAATTAGTTGGCAGTGCGATCGCATTACAATTATTGTTTGGTATTCCCCTAGCTGTGGGCGTATGTATTACGGCTTTGGATGTATTTGTGATCCTGTTTCTCCAAAATAAGGGCTTTCGATATATTGAAGCTTTAGTAATCGCAATTATCGCTGTCGTTGGTGCTTGTTTCATTGCTGAATTAACCTTTGCCAAGCCAGATTTAGGTGGGATTCTCGGCGGTTTTATTCCGCAAGTAGAAGTAGTCAGAAATCCAGAGGCATTGTATATCGCGATCGGGATTCTAGGGGCAACAGTGATGCCGCACAATCTATATCTACATTCATCGATCGTTCAAACTCGCAATTGGGAAGATACTCCAGAACAGAAGCGGGAAGCGATTAAATTTGGGACGATCGATTCAACGATTGCTTTATCTTTAGCTTTATTTATCAATGCTGCTATTTTGATTTTAGCAGCGTCGGTGTTCCATTTTTCGGGCAAACAAGATGTCTATGTTTACTAGCGATCGCAAATTGATGGGCGAATTTGTCAATCCTACTTGGCTCAAGGTGCTGGCTTGTGCCGTCGCAACAATTATTGTCGGTTTGAATGGCTGGTTATTATTCCAGACATTTTCAGGGTGGCTTAACCGCTAAGATGAATTCAAGAATTAACGATCTTTAATGGAAAGTGGACAATAAAATAATATCTCTCGAACAGCTATTGAAAATTGGTGATTTGGCTAAACAAACGGATGTAGCAGTGGGAACGATTCGCTACTACGAAAGTTTGGGATTGATAACGCCAGTGACAAGAAGTGAAAAAGGATATCGTTATTATAATACTGATGCGATCGATCGAATACAATTTATCAAGAAAGCCCAATCCTTACAGTTCTCTCTTGCCGAAATTCAGCAAGTAGTTGGTATTCGCGCTCATGGTAGTCCTGTTTGCTCGCTGGTTAAGGATTTACTAAAAGAGAAAATAGCCGATCTCGATCGACAAATATATCTGATGAAATCATTGAGAGAAGGACTATCAGCTTACCAAGAATCCTGGGAAGAACGACCTTCTGATGAACCGAATCGGCAGGAACTTTGTAGCATGATTGATGAAGTTGCTTATCGATCGCCAAAAGTTCACTAGCCAGGAATAGCAGAAGTTACTTGACTCTACAGTCAACTGTAGACATTAAACTATTAGATAGCTAAACAAATCCGATCGTAAAGGTAAAAACCGATGACTTACAAGAACGTTTTAAAAGCAGCTTTAGTTGTTGTAGCAGTGACAGTATTTACTGCTGGTTCAGCTTTTGCGGCTGATTGCGGCTGTGGTAAATGTGGTAGCGGTTGCGGTTGCGGTGGCAGCGGCAGTTGCAGCTTACCTAAAGCACCTAAATAGTTATCTGCTGATCTCGTTAGCAATAACAGTATCTAAAAAAGGAGATCAGGGTGTCCTTTTTTACTTGTCGAGTCAATCTGCGAAACATTAGGCGATTCATTAGAAAGCAGCTAGCAGAATATCAACCTGATCATTTAGATGAATTTAAAGTTCGATCCGATCGACCGATATATTTCGATCGCTTGACTATCTGCCAAACTATAGTAGACATTCCGCCCTTCCTTGCGATAATTGACCATTCGCATCGATTTTAATACTCGTAACTGGTGAGATACCGCTGATTCCCCCATTTTTAAACCCGCAGCCAGATCGCAGACGCACAATTCTTGTTTGGCTAATGCTGAGAGCAACCGCAACCGATTGGGATCTGCCAAGACATTAAACAATTCTGCTCGAAGTTGCGCTTCAGCCATTGGCAAAATGTCCAGTTGCAGTTGACGGACATTATCTAAATGTACCAATCGCTCTTCACAACTAGGTACCTGAGTATCTTCGTTCACGGAGTGTCTGCAAGGCAGAATCGATTTGTCTGAATATTCCTGCTCGGTCATGAAAAATTTAGTTGAAGACGATCTGCTACGTAAATTATAGCGGTAATAATGAGAATCATTACATACTTAAATTTGGTTTCAGATATTCTGGTTTTGCTCCATACTTAGAAAATTGTGTTGATGGAGAGGATAAATTAGCCGCCTATTGATGGATGATGAGCATTTCTCGACTAACTTCGACATAGCTGTACTGGGTGAGAAGATCGATAATTTGAGGGAGATAAGTTGCAAATAATGTTTCTAATTCGGCATTCTTGATGTTACCAGTACTAATGAGTAGCAGTTTGTACGGCTGTTGAATCGTGAGAAATGAGTCCACAAAATCAGAGTCTTTGGTGATAACAATCCGCGATTGTGCGACCGAGAGCGTATTGATATTAGAATCTGGAGTGCTATTTTGCTGAGGAAGATCGAGAGTGTGAATCGCGTCATAGCCTGAGTCTTGCAGAAATCTAGCCAGACGGCGGGGCAATTGGGCATCGACGATAAATTTCATGAGGCAAGTTTGTGGATGCTTTTGACTTGGCTCAACCGCGCTGCAAACAGGAGAACGGCATAAAGGTCTTCAGATTCTAGATCTTCATAGTCTGCCAAAATTTCTGCATGAGTCATACCGGAACTGAGCAATTCAAGAATGAATTCGATCGGATAACGCAGCCCACGAATACATGGTTTACCGTGACAAAGATCGGGATTATGAGTGATGCGGTCAAGTAAGTTGAGAGTCATATAATTATGAGGCAGGAGCAACGATCTCGATCTTTGTTTATTGTATCGGTTATCGAAAGACTGCTGCGATCGACTCCGCACAGTCGGGCACAAGGCAATAATGGAAATCATTCAATATCTGAATATACTTTCAGATATTGTGACTTTAAGGTACAATCTAGAATATTAGATTGACACTTGCCCTAACAGATATGACTCAGGTACCAGCACTTAAAACCCAACGACTGCAAGTTGGCGGTATGGACTGCACGAGCTGTGCGATGAAGATTGAAGGTGCGGTAGAGAAGCTAGCGGGGGTGGCTGAGATATCTGTGGTGGTAGCAACTGGGAGGATGATTGTCAGCTACGATCCCGAACAAGTCAGTGAAGCAAATATTCAACAACGGGTAACTGCTCTGGGCTATACCATTATCGAAGAGAAATCTTTGGCTAAACATAACGGTTCTGACTGTTGTAGTCATGACCATAGTAGCCGAGCAGTCAGTCATGAAGACGACCATAGTAGTCATGATGGCGATGATGACGATGACCATGCTCATAATCATAGTGGGGAAGAGTTTAGCCTCAAGCGTGAAGGTTTATTAGTTGGGGTTGTAATTACGCTGTTTGTAATAGGTTCAGTCTTTGAGGAAACATTACACAATACGCCTTATTCGATCGGAGAGTACGCAGTATTTATTCCCGCTTATTTATTGAGTGGCTGGACGGTATTAACTACGGCGGGACGCAATATTTTACGCGGACAAGTATTTGATGAAAACTTCTTGATGACGATCGCCACTGTAGGAGCAATCGCAATTCATAAATTGCCTGAAGCTGTGGGGGTGATGTTATTCTTTAAAATCGGTGAATTGTTTCAGGAAACAGCCGTCAGTCGATCGCGTCGATCGATTTCATCACTACTCGAAATTCGTCCCGATGCCGCCAATCTCAAAACAGCAAACGGGATTGAAGTTGTTGCTCCAGAGCGGGTCAAAGTCGGCGATACAATTATCATCAAGCCAGGGGAGAAAGTGCCCCTCGATGGTCAGGTAATCGATGGTAATTCTCAAGTCGATACATCGGCACTAACTGGGGAATCAGTACCGCGCACGGTGAATGTGGGTGAGACTGTATTAGCCGGAACGATTAATCAAACTGGGGTATTGACAGTTACAGTTACTAAGTTATTCGGGGAATCCTCGATCGCGAGAATTCTCGATTTGGTTGAAAATGCCAGTAGTAAGAAAGCCGAAACTGAGAAATTCATCACTAAATTTGCCCGTCGGTATACGCCAATTGTGGTGATTTCATCATTACTAGTGGCATTGATTCCACCGCTAGTAATTCCAGGTGCTACTCATGCGGAATGGGTATATCGAGCATTGGTGCTATTGGTAATATCCTGTCCATGTGGATTGGTGATTAGTATTCCCCTCGGCTATTTTGGCGGCATTGGTGGGGCAGCTAAACACGGAATCTTGGTCAAGGGATCGACATTTCTCGATACTTTGTCAGGAGTTAAAGCGATCGCCTTTGATAAGACGGGGACGCTAACTAAG
>JANNDL010000141.1:0-59387 GCA_031387665.1 Chamaesiphon sp. OTE_75_metabat_95
GTAAATTCTAGACTATCGATCGAGAGTGGTTTGGTATCAGATAATAATGGTTGGCAAGACATTAGCAAAGTAGATTTCTGGCTAACTGATGCTCAAGGAAAACGAATTGAGCTAGCTGATGCTACTACTTTTACCGCCAAGGATGCCACATCTGCTAAATTTGGTTATGGTACCAACCTTACTATCGGAGCTGGCAAATATAAACTGAATGCAGTTGCCATTGATAAAGCTGGAGCGATCAGTAATAATTTTAGCCAATCGATCGTCATCAAGCCGATTAATATTGCCCCAAAATCCCTGGCAATTACCGGAGTTAAATCCAGCTATGAGGTAAATTCTAGACTATCGATCGAGAGTGGTTTGGTATCAGATAATAATGGTTGGCAAGACATTAGTAAAGTCGATTTCTGGCTAACTGATGCTCAAGGAAAACGAATTGAGCTAGCTGATGTCAGTACTTTTACCACCCAGGATGCTACATCTGCTAAGTTTGCCTATAGTGTCGATCTCACAGGGGTTGCGGCTGGTAACTATAAACTGAATGCAGTTGCCATTGATAAAGCTAATTTAACCAGTAATTTATTTACACAATCCTTGGGAATCAACCCGATTGTGATCAAACCTGTAATTGCCGCGCCTACGGTGATTACGCCTGTGGTGATTACGCCACTAGCTCTGGATATCAGACTAGCGGATCCATTCAATGCTTTTTCAGTTCAGCAGAAACAAGCTTTTGAAATAGCTGTGAGTAACTGGGAAAGAATTATTACCCGCGATAAAGATGCTAGCGGCACTTTAGATATTGTGGCAATTTTATCTAAAAATGATTTTAATGGCATTAGTTATTCAGGCACACCCACCGGAGCAGAAGCATTTATAGATCCAACAGTTAATGGTCGCGAGAATTTCGACAACACTCAAGTACCAGCAGCAAGTCCGGTAGACATTAATGGAGTTGATTATCAGAATAGAATTAATATCAACTACTACTATCTCCAAGAAAAGCCTAGTACTACTGATTTGGTCGTCACGCTGATGCATGAGATTGGACATGCACTAGGATTGGATCATGACACTGCTGACAGCTTGATGGGAGCAATTCATTACCAAGATAAACGTTCGACACTAAGTAGTAGCTCTTTTACTGAATTAGAAAAGCTGGGTTATAAAGTCAATCGCAATGCTCTGATTAAGTGGGCATAATTCTTAACACACATCAGGCGGTAATTGAGATTTCGGCGGTTGTTTTAACCGCTGCTCAATTGAATCTTCCAAGCTCTGACGGGAGATCTCTTTGCCGATATCGAGATTTTGGGAGTTGTTGAGGAAGACAATTCGATCGATCTCAGGAAATGCTAGTAGATAAAATAATAGCTGAATCACTGGAACTTCCACTGCTGAATCATTTGCCAGGGAACCACCATCGAATTGACTGATATCTTCAGGCTTAACAAATGCGTAAATAACTTTGATTTCTAAATCGGGTTGGCGATGGTGTCTGAGGGTGGTAATTACCGATTCACCCTGCTGGCTTTGACAGATATAGTAGGTCGTCTGGGGCAAAGTTTCGGCAGCCTGTTGCAAAACTGGCGCGATTTCCCTGACGCTCTTGCGACTCTCTACGTCTGGTGCGCCATCAATTAGTTTTTGTATTTGTTCGTCAAGATTCATCGGTAGTAGTTTAGTGCTGGGGAGCTTATAAAAAGTTAGTCAGCGGTTTAAACCGCTGCTAGTGGTGCAAAGTCTGCCTATGCAGACTAACACAAAAGAGAGATTTGCTTAACCGAACGGTAGGAAGAAGACTGACATCAAATAATTCAATTACACCATTTCAGCTAACTTATTTTCCGTTTGGTGGATACTGAATTTGGAGATCTCCGATCGCATCACTCAGCCTAGTTAAGACTATACCTTCTGGTGCATTCCCTAGATCGAGGCTATGAGTCTGTGCTTGCTCATCGATGTTAATTCCTACCAAATTAGAAATTTTATTCAATTGAGCATTGCCGTAAGGAGTACTATGAGTTGCGATTACACATTCTACTAAATCCCATTCACCACGCTGCAAGCTAGCGGTTTGCATTGCATGATGCCATAGACAAATCAGCCATTGGCCCATATATTCAGCATCAATGATATTGTTACGTTGCTTATTAATGCAGGCATTAAAAGTGCCTGTTCCCTTCGTAATTACCCAATCAATATAAGAAGCATTACCCATTGTCCGCTTGCCCTGAGCATTGGTTGTCGCACTGGTGACGGCTTGTTCGATCGCAGCAGGTATATTAATTGAAACAGAAGGATAGAGTCGATAAATTCCGCGAAATCCAGTCTCAAGTACTTCTTTTTTATCTTTACCAAAACTGGCAAATAAACCACCATTACCGCGTCGATCCCAATAATCTCCCATCAGATCGCTGGGAGTCTTTTTCTCCTTGATATATTTCTGCTGGATATCATCTAGATTATTGCCACTATGGTACAAGTTATTGACACCATATAATAATTCCGCTGTCTGGTTAATGCGGTTGCTCATACTTGTGGGAGTAGCATAGATATGGCTATTGGGAAGCTGACGGGGTGCATTTCCGGCATTGGGATCGCCGTTGGGATTACAGATCCGTCCTTCCATGATAATCACATAGTCATGGCGGACATTTGGATTAGTAACGATCGTCGTTGTGTTAGTCATAAATAAAACTCCTCGAATAAAAGTGATTAAGGATCTTGGGCAGTGTTTTGAGCTTGTTTTGTGCGTCTTTCTACCTGAAATTCACTGATACCAAGAGCTAAGAAAAAGACTTGTTCATCAGTCCAACGCTTGGGTGGAGAAACATTCGGGCAATCTTGGCTAAGTTCAGCTAGAGTTTTGTCATACCAGATTGCTTTTTCAGGTCTTGCGGCTAAGTAGGGGCTAATCTTGGTGATGATTTGAGTAAATCCCTGTGCTGGTGAACTAAAAAGGTTTTGGCGATAAGCATCAAGCGGATCTTTCCACGACGGTTGCGTTGCTTTTTTGCCATCATCTTTAGAGTCATTATGCTCAGTTTCTGCTTTTTCCTTGTTAGGATGTGCATAAAAATAGGACAGCGTTTTGCAAGCAGCAAAGACTCGCCCAACGTGCCAAGCTAATAAATTATCTGTTGTTGTGTCTGGTTTCATGTTTTCGATAAAGTTAGGGGAAAGCCAAGCTAAATAAGCAAGTTGTGCCCATGCTCGATTTGTTTTTTTTCCTTTGAAGTTGGGAACTCCTTCAATTTTGAGCCGACGGGTAACGCTATTGGTAATGGTTTGGGGCGGCAAATGACCGCCAATCATGGCTTCAAAAATCTGTTCATTGGCTTTGGCAACTGCTTTTTTGCTACTACCTTCTGCTACTGTCAATCCCCCAAACACCCAATAGGGCTTGGAAATTGTCAAATAGCGACGCTGTTGCTGATGGTAGAAGAGTAAATTATTTAGCAGTTGCAGAGCAGATAATTCGGTCATCTGCCCGATCGCCGCCCGCCCCTTACCACTCCCACCAATGCCGATATAGCCACAAGCGATCTTGAGATCGTCTGGCACTTTCCCGATGCTTCTAGCCTCATTTTTGACACTGCTGATGATATCTTCTAATGCCTGAACCGGATCTAAATCGGCTGCTCCGTCCGAATCCAAAAAAGCGGCAATATCCCTACCCGCTTCACTAATTTTTGCCATCTCTGGCAATGCCCCCCAAACCCAATACCGACCGTCTCCCAACCAGATGTTATGTCCTCTGGCTTCTAATAACTCTGTGTATTTTTGGGTAGCAATTACGGCTTGTGTGGCGGAGATATTAAGCGGTAATTTTTCATGCTGTCCCCACGATCGAAACATGTCATCATTACATCCCAACAGTGGTGCGGCTAATTTCTTGGAGTGGATTCTGGGCAACGCTCCTAGTAGATCTCCATCACCATTACCGATCGCTCGTGCTATCGTTTGATCCGCATGAGCCGATCGAATCGCTGGTATATCGTGAATGTAAGTCCCATCTTCCAGCCGCCAGACAATTCGCCCACTTTCGATCGAGATAATATCTGCTTTCGGTCTTTCAGAAATCTGTCGCTCTAATTCTAATGGACGTTCCGACTGCATCCAATCAATTATCCACTGTAGCTCTGGAACTTCTAGACAGCGTTGTCGCAAGATGTCAACCATCGCCGCAAAAGCTTGAGGCTTGCGATTCGGATGGTAATAATCTAATTTATCCGACCCCACAATTGGTGCAACCCCTGACGTGCGGGGCAGATCTGGCAACCAAAAACGCTTGCGAGTTTTATTATCTACCTCTAATGGCATCAAATCGGCAGGACCAATCTGTTCACTAGAACCAAGTAAAATTTCAATACCCACATCCATCGGCGCGTAGCCATAGGGACGATCGATCCCAGTAGGGGAAACGACTAAATTAATTTGCATAGCCACCCTGTCCGCGTCGCGGATATGCCGGAACTGTGACTACTCCATCAACGATCTTGGCTTCAAACATCACTGCGGCACCCGTGACCCGTTCCATTGGTCGATCTGCTAACAGTGCTGTGGTTCGACGCGCAAATGTCTTCTTGACAGGCTTCGAGGTGGGTTCCCAAGTCCAGTAATGAGGCATTCTCCCCAAACCCAGTTCTTTGACATCGATCGATTTCGGCTCGACAGCGTTTTTGGCTAGTAGCTCCACGGTAGCAGGGTAATCGCTAATGCCCATACTCGGCTGGTAATAGTGTTGTCCGCTCAGAAGCCTGCGGGCTAGTTGACCGATGCGTTCCTTTGGGTCAACTTCGCTGTCACACTCTAACCAAAAATCCACTAAATATTTAGGTTCTACGAGTAGCTCATACGTGCGTAACCAAGGATCGCCCGTTTGATGATTGAGTTGGGTGACAGTCTCGGTTGTGTATGCGATCTGATTTAAGATCGAAATCGATTTGACCTGAACTGATTGCCCTGGATGCCAATACACCGCATTAATTGTCCCTTCCACTGCTGTGGGAGTAATAATCGGGTAAGTACTCGGTTCACCTGGGTTGCCAGGTCTTTGAAAGTGTCCGAAGGGGGCACTGATGATTACTTTCACACTGTTCTTATTCCACTGCTAACTTCTATTTTATAATAGCGATACAATCAGAGAAAAGCAATAAAAAACACCACACAATGTCATGAATGATGTTTTTTACTTTCGCGAGTATCAAATAATTACAACCCTCACTCTATAGAACCCATTTGAGATCTTCTGTCTTGTCGATAGATCTGTAGGGGTAGGTGTCTTGTCGTTTTTTTATGCGGGGGGCACCCCCGCATAAAAACGCCGCTTCATGCTAACAATTATCGATGTTACGGTTTGATCTTGAGCAAAACCTACCCTCTCCGCCAGGATCTCAAATGGGTTTTATAAAAGTGTCACTGCTTAAAGGTTAACATTTTTACTTTAAGCTCTAAGGTAACACTGGTTCTTTATGTTTGTAGTTAAAAGAGCAACAGCAAATCGATCGCAATAAACATCTAACTTATGACTCTTATCCCATTAGCACGTCCTGGTCAAACACTCTTGAAACATTTACTAGGAGTGGGTTATAAGGCTAGTCAATTATGTTCGTCTCAATCCGATTGGGCAAAATTAATTGGATTGCTCCATGACTACGGCAAATATCGCCCTGAATGGGTGGCAGGCATCAATCAGCAAAAGCCAGGAAAGCTTCCTTATCATGCAGCAGAAGGGGCACTGTATCTAATCGAGCTGTTTCCCGATCAATCTCATTTTAAGGTGAGAGTGCTGGCATTGCTAATTGCCGCTCACCACGGTGGTCTGGGCGATCTGAAGCCTAGTCTAGATTGGTTGGCAGGAAAGGATGCTGCTCGTCCGCTGCCTGATATGGATCGTCGTCACTGGCAGATTGAAGACGAGTATCTAGGAGAAGTAAAAAAGACAATTGCTGCTGCTAACTATAGCGATTTAGATACTTGGATACTCCCTGGTGACTATCGTACAGCTCAACGGTTGCGATTTTTGTATGGTGCGCTAATTGCTGCCGACAGGCAGGATGCTGCCATGAGTGATGGGTGGCAACCTGGAGCCTACTCCTCGATGACAATGCTGGCAACTAAATTAGCTACTTGGTACGAGTCAAAATTTAGCCAACCCAGTAATTCATTAGACATATTGCGGGGTGATTTTTATGCTGAATGCCGGAAGGCGGCAAAGCTCGAACCAGGCTGGTTATCAGTGCGCGGGCCATGTGGCATCTCCAAGACTTGGAGCGTGATGCAAATGGCTCTCGATCATGCAGCCGCATGGGATAAACAAAAGGTGATTTATTGTGTGCCCTGGACGGCAATTTTGGGGCAATCTTACAACCAGTATCAGGAGGTACTAGGCGCGGATAATGTCCTTGGACACTGGAGTACGTTGGTCGATCCTGATACTCAAGATCCTGAGCAACTTCGCAAATCGCGACAGTGGTGGGAAACTCCCGTTGTCGCGACAACAATGGTGCAACTTTTTGATGTGCTGCTGGGATCTAGAGCGCGGACAGCACAACGGATGCCCAGTTTGCAAAATGCGGTAATTGTCTTGGATGAGGTGCAGGGACTACCGAATGAGCTACTCATCACCTGTATCAAAGTCCTCGACCAGTTAGTGCAAGACCACGGAGTTTCAATTATTCTGTCTACGGCAACCATGCCAGATTATCAGCTTTTGGGCATTAATCCGATCGAAGCACTCCCCCAGACTAAAGTTGATGAATATTTTGCAGGAACTCAACGAGTCGAGTATCGATGGGCTGAATTGCCCCTAACATGGGAATCCATCGCTGCTGAAATCGTCCAATCTCAAAAGACTAGCACCCTGATTGTGACCAATACTGTGGCGGCTTGCGATGATGTTCATGCTGTAATGCAACCGCTACCAAACTATCTAATCTATAAGTACACAGCTAGTATGTCTCCTGCTCATCGTTCCGTAATCTTGGCAGCGATTAAAGCAGCGGTTGATGAAGCAAAATTGGGTGGCAATTCTGTAGTTATTTGTGCAACTAGTGCGATCGAAACTGGCGTAGATTTAGACTGTACTCAGGGTTATCGTGAACTATCTGGATTAGAATCGATCGTGCAATTTGCCGGACGAATTAATCGCAACAAGAAAGATAGTGAGTGCCCTGTGACCATATTTAAGGCTGCAAAAGATTATCCAGCCCCACCTGGTAATGATGGACGCATTGCCCACACGTTGCGAGCAATGGCAATGGGCGCAGATTTACAGTCACCAGACGTTTTAAAATTTTATAGTAAGCTACTTTTTCAAGATGCACTTTCATCACAGCAAAGTCCCCATGTCTATAATTATTTAGAGGGTCTTAAAAAGTTGGAATGGGAGACTGTTAGCCAAAAATGGGAAATGATTTCTCCGACAACTCCAGCACTAATCAATCCGCGTCTGTGGGGTGCCTCGTCTAGTATTCTTGCTGAATACGATGAAGCAATGAGAATAGCTAGTTATCGAATTTTACAACGGCACTGTGTTGGTCTGTACAAGGGTAAGTATCAACAAGCGAAAAAAGATCGATGTATTGTCGAAAGTCAAATAAAAGGTCTAAAGGAATGGGTTGGTGATTATGACATGGGTGTAATCCTCAGCGCGAACCCCTAGTGATGGTCAAATTTCTGGGAGGTTCGCGATCGCATACACAGCAAAGATTATGGACATTTAGATGTTATTCTAAAGGGATGAATTTATCAGCCAAACTACAGGTTCGCGACTTACATGAGTGTAATGCTTGCTGTATAAGCGTTGTAGCTGGCTGGTGTGGTGACATCAGCTCTTCGGGGCTGGTGAGGGTTGTAAGTTATTTGATTAGAATGTCCTCATGGGGCATGAAGTGGTGACATCAGCTCTTCGGGGCTGGTGAGGGTTGTAAGTAGTCCTTTAACCGTCAGCCCAACTAGTACAACTATTGTGGTGACATCAGCTCTTCGGGGCTGGTGAGGGTTGTAAGAACAGTACCACCGCATTTGGATTTGAGGCTGCTGGTGTGGTGACATCAGCTCTTCGGGGCTGGTGAGGGTTGTAAGAACTAATCTAGATTAATTGTTTGGTTCTTTCTAAGTGGTGACATCAGCTCTTCGGGGCTGGTGAGGGTTGTAAGACATCGCCAATAATCGGCTGCCCACCATCACCGAGCTGTGACATCAGCTCTTCGGGGCTGGTGAGGGTTGTAAGAGTCTTAGCCTTAGCTGGTGTCATTTTGCCGTCTGACAGTGACATCAGCTCTTCGGGGCTGGTGAGGGTTGTAAGAATGAACGAACCACTCCAACCAGTAATTATCAAGTGACATCAGCTCTTCGGGGCTGGTGAGGGTTGTAAGGATCCGGTGCAAGCAGTCATCGATAATGCCCTTAAAGTGACATCAGCTCTTCGGGGCTGGTGAGGGTTGTAAGAGAGCCTGTTTAATCTACTGATTGAAGGTGCAACCACGTGACATCAGCTCTTCGGGGCTGGTGAGGGTTGTAAGATTTTAAACTCATACGTTCCCTCGATATCGTCAGCGTGACATCAGCTCTTCGGGGCTGGTGAGGGTTGTAAGCGAGTGCGGGGGTTGATACGACTTTGCTCATTGCCGTGACATCAGCTCTTCGGGGCTGGTGAGGGTTGTAAGCATTTGACCCAGCGTAAGAGTTGATTAATTAGGCGTAGTGACATCAGCTCTTCGGGGCTGGTGAGGGTTGTAAGATGCTGACCTCGGTTGTAGGTTAGTCCCAGTGGAGCTTTCGGTGCTTGAAACACCAAACTCGCGACTGGGTTTTAATATCTCTATTCTACCACAATATTTGCTTGACGCTACTCTTTTTGTGACATACACTTAAATTAGCGTTAAAAGACTATCATGGGCAGACAAAAGAAAGACAATACCACGCACATCAACTTTAGGATGGATAGCAACGCCGCCGAATCGCTCAAAGAAGCAGCGATAGAATGTGGCTTTAAGTATGGTGACACCGCAGCTATGGGTGCATTTTTAGAACGGCTAGCTAAAGTCGATCGTGCATTGCTAAAGATAATTATTGACAAGGGTTGACAAATAACTCAGTGTCAGTTATTATTAAAGGGTAGAGCAATTCAGCCTACATTATTAGGAGTAAACGAATGTCAGACAGACTAGACCGATTAGAAAAGCTAGTAGAGTCCAACTCTAAAGCGATCGAGGCTTGGGCAAACGAATCAGTAGAATTTCGCAACCGGATGGAAGCAACTACATCAAAAGTTGTGGACTCGATCGAGCTACTGACTCAAGTAATCGTTAGATTGGATGCACGCCAACAAGACCAAGAAAATCGCATCAACCGTTTAGAACAGCAATAGAACAAACCCCAAATACAACGATCGAGACTCCGCCTGGACAGCATAAAGTCTCGATCGTTGGTTAACTCACCCAAAAGTAAATCAACCCCGAAATTTTACCATGCTGCTACTCCAAAACATCGAAGGCGACTCCTACAATCCCATCCTTCGCACTATCCAACCAAAAAGCCAGCTCTAGATGTTCTAGAGCTGGCTTTTGATTAAGTTACAGCTACTCTTTAAAACGAACTACCACTGGGTTTACCCAAGGTGTTCGAGAATCAGTAAACCTAAGGTCGATACCAATTGAGTGACATCAGCTCTTCGGGGCTGGTGAGGGTTGTAAGGATTTCCCTGCCATCCACAAATCTATTATCCCAGGTGACATCAGCTCTTCGGGGCTTGGGAACTATCTAAAAGCAAAAACAGATGAGAATATCGTAATTGCCGTTGCTGCAAGAATTAAGGTAAAGGCTAGAATGATTACCCACTGTGTAGCTTGTTGGTAATAGTCAAATTTAGTATTGAAAAGCTTAACATCCATTTTGTAAGAATCAATTTTTGCTTCTAGTCTGGTTTCAGAATTTTTAACTTCAGTTTTCAGTTCAGCGATTGAGTTTAGAACTTGTTGTAATTCAGTGGTCATTTTTTTAATTCTAGAAACGTTTAGCTATGTACCTATAATAACTGAGGCGAATTTACCTGTCGATAAATTAGTTGCTTTTAGAAAAAACTAATTTGAGTAAGTCGCGATCAACTGTGGCAATTCTGTCTAAAAATTCACCTAATGCCGCACCATCTCCATAGGTATAACCTAATTCTATAGCTGTTTTCCTGATTGAGTCTAATGTTTCTGGTTTGACCTTACAGCCAGGGAATGGAACTCGATTCAATTTATGACGACCCATAACAAAAATGCTTAAAGACTAATTTAACCTTATTGCAGATATTGTAAGTTGTCAATACAAAAGGGGTAGCCGATCTGACTACCCCTTTTTGTTGTATGCAACAATGTATTTTCCTATATGCCTCGCATAGTGCGATCTGTAGCGATCGATGCTAAAACTAGAAGCTGATTGGATGAACTCAGTCCTTTGGGGCTGGGGAGAGTTGTCATAGTAGGGCTATCCCCACCTAATGAGGGGATCGATGCGATAAAATGAAACCAATAATTGTGACAAATTAGTCATCTAGGAAAAGCAACGGATGGGTAAAGTAGTAGGCATCGACCTGGGTACCACCAATTCAGTGGTAGCTGTCATGGAAGGCGGAAAACCAGTTGTAATCGCCAATGCCGAAGGTATGCGTACCACACCCTCCGTCGTAGGCTTTAGTAAAGACGGCGAGCGTCTAGTGGGACAGATGGCGCGGCGGCAGATTGAGCTAAACCCCCAGAATACTTTCTATGGGATCAAGCGGTTTATGGGGCGCAAATATGCGGAACTTAGCCCCCAGTCTAAGCAGGTGCCCTACACCATCCGCAAAGATGAAGAGGGGAATGTCAAGATCAAGTGCCCCAAGCAAAATCGGGAATACGCACCGGAAGAAATCTCAGCAATGATTATGCAGAAGCTAGCTGATGAAGCTAGTCGATATTTGGGCGAACCTGTAACTGGTGCCGTAATTACCGTACCTGCCTATTTTAATGATGCTCAACGTCAAGCAACTAAAAATGCTGGTAAGATTGCTGGGCTGGAGGTGCTGCGAATTTTAAATGAGCCGACGGCGGCTTCGTTGGCATATGGTCTAGATAAACGTGGCAGCGAGACTATTCTCGCCTTTGACTTGGGGGGTGGTACCTTTGATGTCTCAGTACTAGAAGTAGGCGATGGGGTGTTTCAGGTCAAGTCTACCAGTGGCGATATTCAATTGGGTGGCTTAGATTTCGATCGCAAGATCGTCGATTGGCTGGCAGAGCAGTTTCTCGCGACTGAAAATATCGACTTGCGAAAGGAGCGTCAATCTCTCCAGCGGCTGACAGAAGCGGCTGAGAAGGCCAAGATCGAACTTTCTGGCGTGATGGTTACAGATATCAATTTACCCTTCATCACAGCCACGGCAGATGGCCCTAAGCATATTGAGACTAGACTCACCCGCGCTCAATTTGAAGAGTTGTGTGGGGATTTGATTAGTCGGCTCAGGGGGCCAGTTAAGCGGGCGATGAATGATGCTCAGTTGTCCGCTTATGACATTGATGAAATTGTCTTAGTCGGTGGTTCGACGCGGATTCCCGCCGTTCAGGAACTAGTTCGGAGTTTTATTAATAAACGCCCCAATCAAAACGTCAATCCTGATGAAGTTGTTGCCGTTGGTGCCGCAATTCAAGCAGGAATCCTTGCTGGTGAGGTTAAAGATATCTTACTGCTGGATGTGACTCCACTGTCGATCGGGCTAGAAACCATCGGCGGTGTGATGAAAAAGCTCATTCCTCGGAATACCACTATCCCTGTGCGGAAGTCAGATATCTTCTCCACCTCTGAGAATAACCAAACGATGGTGGAACTCCACGTTGTGCAAGGCGAACGGGAAATGGCAAATGACAACAAATCACTGGGTAGATTTAAACTCACTGGCATCCCACCCGCGCCGAAAGGTATTCCCCAAGTTCAGGTTTCTCTGGATATTGATGCCAATGGCATCCTTCAAGTCACCGCAATGGATCGCACCACTGGCAGAGAGCAGACGGTGACAATTCAGGGTGCTTCCACTCTGGGCGAACTCGAAGTCCAGCGGATGATCGAGGAAGCAACCCAATTTGCCGCCAGCGATAAGCAAAAACGTGACAAAATCGACAGGCGCAATCGGGCTGAAAGCTTATCCTACCAAGCGGAGCGGCAACTGCGGGAAGTTGCTCTGGAATTTGGGATGCAGTTTGCCAATGCTCAACGCAAACAAATCGAAGCACTAGTTCGCGAAATTCGGGAAGCTCTAGCCGACGGTGACGAGCGACTCATCGACGAAATCAAAAATGAACTCGATGACGCACTCTACGATTTTAGTCGTCAGGTGAAATTACTAACGGCGGAAGAAGATAAAGGGATCATGGGTACGCTCAAAGATATCTTTATCGGCGACGATGAGGAGTACGGCTATCGCGATAACTACAACAACCGCGATATCTACAATCCCTACGGCAATCCTCAAGATAATTACTACGATAATCGGGGCAACAACTACCCCAGAGGTGGCGCACTGCCACCCCAAAACTATAACCAGGGTTACAACCCACCCAGAGATCCCTACGGCAATAGCCCTAGAGATGGATGGGATGACAATAGATCGAATCCGCGCCCTAACCAAGATCGCTCTAATCGCAATCCGCCATCAGATCAGTCTCGTCCCCGCGATTATGATAATGAAGGCTATACTCGTGACGATCGATATCCCGATCGTCAGCCTGATAACTATAACCCCAATCCCCGTCGCCCTCCAGCAAATAACCCGCCCGTGGATCGATTCCGCCAAAATGATGGCGACTATCTAGATGATGCCCCAGAGCAAGATCGCTGGGATGAACCACAAACTCCGCCATCTCGTCGCAATCCAGCTCCAGAACCGCGCCCAGCCCCACGTCCCCAAAGACCACCCGAAAATCGTCCCCGCAGCGGCGAATCCAATCCGCCAGGTTCTCGCCCCACCAATCCTCGCTACCCAGACGAGTCATCACCCCCACGCCCTGAAGTCCGTCGCCCCAGTGCCAACGACAACCCGCCCAATCGCCGCCCTCCCGTTCAGCCAGTTCGCGATGATTGGGATGATGAAGATGAATGGTATTGAATTAGTTGATAATTGATAGTTGATAATTGATAGTTAGGGAAAAGATAGGCGTATAAGGGGTAAATGTAAAGAATCTATTTTCTCCACAAGTCCTAATTTTCAATGTCTAAAATCTAACACCCTAAAATACCGAAAGCTTAACCCCTGCCATGCAAGATATTCCCAATTATTATGAGCTATTAGGTGTCAAGCGGGACGCTACTCCTGATGATATCAAGCAGTCGTTTAGGCGACTGGCTCGACAATATCATCCAGATCTCAATCCTGGGGATAAAGCGGCTGAGGATAAGTTTAAGGATATTAGTGAAGCTTATGAAATCCTGTCCGATCGATCCAAGCGGTCTCAGTATGATAAGTTCACTGGATTTTGGCGCAAAAATCGCACCAAGGCTCCCACTAGTCAGCCACGGGAACCGCGAGATCGATCGAATGAGGAAGAAGAATTTGGCGATGATTTCAATACTTTTATCGATCGATTATTAGGGCGCAAAAAAGAATCGGGCACCAGGAATAGTAGGGACAGAGAATCGAGATCTGAAGATAAACCAGATCGAAATGTTCGAGATAATGAACGTCGTAATCCTCGCGAAGCTAGAGATCCAGATCGCAACAATTTCACTGAACCTCAACGCCGATTAAATCCCAAAAACCTCGAAGCTGAACTGACACTGCCCCTGGACAAAGCTTATCTGGGCGGGCGGGAACGAATTACCATCCAAGAAGATGGTCGATCTCTGGAAGTAGACATGCCCCCAGGCATGATTCCAGGACAGAAAATCCGTCTGCGTGGACAAGGAATTGGCGGGGGCGATCTGTATCTCAAAATAAATGTTTCACCACATCAATTTTTTAGACTTGAAGGTGTCAATATCTATTGTCAACTGCCGATTACTCCAGCAGAAGCAGTACTCGGTGGATTTGTTGAGGTGCCAACCCTAGATGGGTTAGTCAAAATTAGTTTGCCTCAGAGCATTACTTCTGGTCAAAAATTGCGATTAGCAGGCAAGGGTTTTCCTGGCGAAGATGGTAGGCGCGGCGATCAATTGCTCGAAATTCAAATCGTCGTGCCCAAAACTCTCCTCCCTGCCGAACGCGAACTCTACGAAAAATTGCGGGAAATTGAATCATTTAACCCACGATTAGATCTGACAATTAATTAATATAGCAATCCTAAATGAGCAGCATAGTCTCTAGTACTGAGCGGCATAAATAGGGTGGGTGTTCACTTCGACTTCGCTCAGTGAGCGGAGCCGAATTGAGCGGTGGAAAAGCAAGGGGAAACTTCCGCCGTCTAGTACTAGAGGGCGGGCACGAGCGGCGTTTTTATTCTCCTGGGGGAGAGGCTACGCCAGGAGATATAAAAAAACGACAAGACAGCACCGCCCCTACAGGTTAACTTTACTGTAAGGAAATCAAATAGGATTGCTATAATTATTAATTACAGATTGCGCGATCGCAATGGTTAATTTTGCCCGTTCTAGCTCGGATAATTCTGTCCAGGCGAGGGGTCTGACGATATTATCTATTTTCTCCACACCAGTATCGCCGCGCATGGCATAGGCGTATGGGCGGGCAATTACACATAGATCTTCAGCATCCCAATTGGGTAATAAATCCTGGACTGATTGGATTAATCGATCGATCGGTTCGAGCTGACTGGTGGCTAAACCAGCTACATTTTCAGCAATCTGGGCTAACCATTGTTGGGGGACTCTGGCTCCAAATTTTTCAATTAGTGCTGCCAGTGGACTGAGTTCAAGTACAGGAGTGGGAGAACTTGCCCAGCAGGATTGGATCTGCGCGAAAAACGATCGAGATCTTTGCACAATCTCAGTCTCTGACCAACCATCTAGGCTAAAATGGCGATCGGTTTCCAGGTAATAATCAGCGGTATCTGGATCGCTAGGATTCCAGGGATAGTTGGCTGTAGACGAGGCAAGGAGGCTGTCAATTAACTGAGCTTGGACTTCTAAGTCGTCTGGAGGTAATTCGGGTTGCAGTGACATATTCTCGCTCCTTGCTGGTGTCATATTGTGTGTTGATTAAATTCACATCTTGCATCAAAACATGGTGGATGGTGAATGGCTTGCACTGTTCGCGTAGCGTCTGCCTTCGCAGAGCGTAGTCGTTGGTGAAACCTCTCCGCAAGGAGAAGTGTGAATGGTAGGACTACGGCGTGAGGTTAGCCTCTGTTCTCAGCTACATTTTATCAGTGGGCGATTCCGCAAGAATTGTAAAATTTTTAGCCAGTGAACAGCTCACAGGCAATGTACACAGAGGTAGACTGCACTGATTCCAATAGCTTTGCCCAACCCCAATCATCGATTTGTTCGACGCAATTCTGATGTTTTTCGGCAGCGACGGGGATTAAAGCTGTGAGCATTTCGATCGCAACTGCACTCAGTATTTCAGCGATTGCATTGGCACTGACGACATCCCCACCCTTGACTAGTTTGCTCTTTTTAGCAACTGCCTGACAAGCCTCTCTGATCGCCTCTGATGCCGCTTGTTTTGCCTGGACATCATTACTAGCCAATCGGGGAAAATAACGCTCGATCGAGTCCCATTCTGGGCGGAGATTGCGAATTAATAGTTCGACGGTATGGAGATAAGTTGCTAAATCAATAATTAGATCTGTGGCCTTTGCTTGTCGTGCCAAAAACATTCCACCTGCTAATACTAATTGCGGTGAAGTATAGTTAAAAGCGTCACCGACTTCTTCCCACTTCTGATATAAGTCGGCAGTACTTAACTGGTGATAATTGGGATTGATCTGTAATGAAAGACTAATTGGAAAATAACTAGCAATTAGATCTATTTCTAATTCTTCGACTAAAATCTGAGTGCGTTTGAGATTATATTGATTTGGGATTTTAATTTTAGCTATTTCTAGCCGATCGAGGATTTTCTCACCGTAAGTATCAGCTTCAATCCCAATACTCAAATCAGTTAATAGTTTTGGTTCAAGTGCAATGCGTTGATATAATTCTCCAAATTTATTACCACCTTGCGTCAGGGTAATTAATGGAATTGAATAGTTGTGTTTGTCATCATCAGGTAAGGGAAATTCATCACTCCACATCGTAAATAGTAGCGGTGGACTCCAATATTCGTTTTGCAATTCTCTCGCGATCGATCTAATCGCCACCGGACACCAGGCACTTTCACCCAAGTGACTACTAACCTGCTCTAGCTCTACATCCCAGCAATAAGCTAGCAGCTCATCAGCCACCCCAAACGGGTAGGGCAATCCTGCCATTTGACCAATTTGAGTATTGACATCGATGTACAAATCGCGCTTAGGCAGAGCTTTTTTGATCCCTCGATCTTGACTAGCAATCCGATCGAGTAATTCTTTGCGCTCTTGTGATTTGAAGAACCACAGTGGATACAATGAACCCATTGCTGTCGTTACAACTTGGACGTATCGATCGGTATCAAGGTAGATAATTCTTTGGATCAGTGATTCTCGATCCGCACCAGTTAGATCTATTCGAGGTTGTTCAATTCCCGTCCACAAATCTTTAATTTGATCCAGACTTTCTAGACTACTAAAATTATCCCAACCACCATTGAGAGCGACTAATTCAATTGCATAGTCGCCCCACTGTTCGAGATACCTGTCGTACTTACTATCCTTCTTGCCCCGCCGAGCTTCTGGTTCGATCGTTTTGTGTTTATCGATCGCCTCATCCAGCAGTTTATTCAATCGTTGCAATAGATTATTTGGCGCATCTAAACTATAGAAACTCCGACACTGATAGATCGAATTGAGCGGACTTTCGCCCTTATCTACCGACTTGCCACAAAACCAGATTTCCCACGCTTTCTTACTAATCCCCACAAATGGTTCTCGCTCAATTTCGCCAGTCGGCTTGGCAAATAGGCTAGTCAGTTGCAAATCCGCCACCAACTGCTTAACAGGATAGCGATGCTCCTTGCCACCTACTTCTCTGAGTTGCGCCAGCACCACCATCCACCGCAGGTGATCTGCCAACAATTTTGGCACTTGCATCGACTGGATTTGTTTGGTGGCTACTGACATTTAAACTATGCACTCCGAATAGACAGGCGTATCCCCGCTAGAAATTAAACTAACGGGGATATTCAAATGATACAGCTACAGGAGTTTCCCAACCAAATTTGGTGGATTTAGAGATTCGGATCGATACCTAGAGCGCGAAGCTGGGCAGCTAATCGATCTGCTCGTTGTTTCTGTTCCTGAGCAATTTGTCGCTCATTCTGGGCAGTTTGTCGTTCATCTTGAGCGATTTGCCGTTCATTTTGGGCAGCTTGCCGTTCGTCCTGAGCGATTTGACGTTCTTGTTGAGCGCGTTGTCGCTCGATTTGCACACTTTCTTCTGGCATCAGGTAGCGAGTTCCAGTTCGATCGTACCACGCTAATAACTCTCGATCGATCCCATTAAATACGCCCTGACATCGCCCAATTCCCAAGCCTACTTCGGGCATCCAGTAAGGTTCACCAATTTGAAGTTGGTAGCTCCGCTCTCCTTCTGGGCGATCTACCAATTTGTATAGTTCAAATGGTTGATGTCTGTCTCGCAGCCAAAATTCAGGATTGTAGATGAGGTAATACAGCACGCCTAACTTGGCATAAGTTGCCATTTTCTCGTCGTATTCATTGCCTGGAGTGTGAGACACCATTTCTAGCGTCAGGATCGGTACAATCTCATTTTCTTCCCAGACGGCATAGCTGCGGCGGGACTTACCACCTTTCTGGCGTTCGACACCTAAACTCAGAAATCCATTCGGCACAACAGGTACGCGGAGACTTTTTCCCGTTTCATGGTAAATCGCCATATCTGCACCGAAATACCAGTCAAATCGATCTGCCCAGATTGAGCTTAGTAGGAATAGTAGAACGTTGGGTAAAAAATTTTGATCCTCATTATCCACGGGTATATCATCAGAACAAGGAAGTTCTTCGGTGCTGGGTAAAGTGCGGTTGAGATAGTCAGAAATCATAGTCTCAATCTGATTGAGTTCTACTAGTAATTATAAACTAAAATTGCTGTCTACTGAACTTAGAACTTCAGCCACATTTCTGGCGTAATATCAGGTAAGGAAGTCAATACATCTTGCCATGTCCTACTTTCCTGTAGAACTTGCACAACAATGGGCAATGGTTCAACAAATATATTTGAAAAATTAGCTTCCTGTGGTAACTTCAGCTCAAAAGCTAGTTGTTCTTGCGGCGGACTAAATTGAGCGTTCACTCCCTCCTTATTACCCCGCGCATCCATCCGATACCAGCCAAACTCTGGCAATAAAACTGCATTTAAGCCATGCAATGTACAGGGTGGATTAGGATTAGAGTCCTGTTCTAGTAGCTCATCAATAGTCAATCTTTGATAACACAATCCGGCTGGAATTTGATTAGCACGCAATAATGCTGCCAACAAATGACTTTTAGCAAAGCAATATCCTGTTCGGTATTTCAGCACATCAGATGCCCGACAAGTTACCGGATTCATCTGATAGTCGCGACTATGCTGAATCTCATCGCGTACCCATTCAAAACAGGCTTTAGCCGTTGCTTCAGTGGTTTGACATGTTGCAGCAAGCTGACGCGCAAGTTCTAATATTTCTGGATTTTGCCAATCAATTATTTCACTAGCTTGTAGATATTTTTGAATGCCCATTGATTATTAATTATGTGTCCAATTAATGTTATGTCCAGTTCGAGTAGCATTTGCCCTAGTAAAAAGGCTATCTCTAATTAATTAGAAACATCCGATAAGTCAGCCACATCTCTATCAAAATTATCTAATTCTAGATAAGAACGCAGAATGGATTGGACTTGGCGTATTTTTTCAATGTTTAATATTCCTAGCTGCTTCACCAACCGCTGCTTATCAAAAGTCATCGGATCGATACAGACAACAAAGCTATCGGTGTTTAAACCATTCGTTTGATCTGGATCGATCGCGACGACAATGGGTAACATTTTATCGTCAGGATTGCTAGAAGTGATCGGTAATACAGTTACTTTCCGTCGCTGATTAAAGAGAGTACCAGAAATAATCATGGCTGGACGAGTTTTGCGAATTTCAGTACCGATTGAAGGGTCAAAATTCACTAGCCAGATACTTCCCAATCGGTAATTGCTGCTTGTTCCCATTCTCGATCTTCTACTGATGTTTGTTCGTCTAAAAACAAGCAAGCTGCAAGCATTGCCTGTTGGTGCTGTTTTCTCTTCCAAGCCGAGAGCAATGATTCGATTAATTGACTCCGATTATCTACTTGCTCGTCGATGTACTGCACCATTTCGTTGGGCAATGATATAGATATCTTCACGACCTTGCTCTCAATGCTACTAATAATCCTACCTATTGTACGACCAGAAGGAGTATCTAGTCAACAAATCTTATATTGTTGTTCATCTGCTTCACTTCGAGGCAATCGGCATTCGCCAGCCAGTACCAAAAGCACGATCGGTTATCTTCAATCCTGGGGGAGCTTGGCGACGTTTGAATTCGGCGCGTTTGACGAGTTTAGTTATCTTTTCTACTACCTGTGAATCATAACCTCGATCGATCAGTTGTGCCGCAGATTGATGTTCGCACACGATCGCCTCTAAAATCGCATCTAAAACTTCATAAGGGGGTAAAGAGTCTTGATCTACCTGTCCAGGTTTTAACTCTGCGCTAGGGGGTTTGGTGATGATATTTTGAGGGATAATTTCGCTGTTTCGATTAAGCCAGTTACAGATCGAAAAAACGCGCATTTTTGGTACATCAGCAATTACAGCTAAACCACCATTCATATCACCATAGAGCGTACAATAACCTACCGCCATTTCAGATTTATTGCCAGTCGAAAGCAGTAAGTAACCAAATTTATTGGACATTGACATCAATAATGTCCCACGAATCCGCGACTGAATATTCTCTTCGGCTAGTCCAAATTCTGTCCCTGCAAATAGTGAATCTAAACTGAGATCGAAGCCCTGCATCAAATCTCCAATTGGGATAGTTTCAGTCTTAATTCCCAGATTAGCAGCTAGATCGATCGCATCCGTGACAGAATGCTCAGAGCTATAGGGCGACGGCATCAATACGCCCAAAACATTTTCAGCTCCAATCGCTTCAGCCGCAATTGCTGCAACTAATGCTGAATCGATGCCGCCACTCAAGCCCAAGATTACTTTTTGGAAACCACATTTTTGAATATAGTCGCGGACACCTAATACTAATGCTTGCCAAACTTCGGCATCAGTACTATCATTTGCCGATTGAATTTTAGCTGCTTTCAGATCTTGTTTTGATTCGTCATATTCAATGATGATCAAGTCTCGATCGAATGAATTACCCCGACAGACTAATTCACCCGATCGATCGAATCCCAAGCTACCACCATCAAAAATCAGGTCGTCATTTGCACCTACTTGATTAACATATAAAACTGGTCGATCGTATTTAATTGCCGTGTGTTTGAGCATGGCTTCACGCACCTGTTGTTTACCAACACTAAACGGCGAAGCTGATAGATTGATTGACAAATCAATATTGTGATCTGCTAATTCTGCGATCGGATTAACAATATAACTCCGCTTACCCCAGAAATCTTCGTCATTCCACAGATCTTCGCAGACTGTCAGCCCAATTTTAATGCCGTCTATAGTAAAATGATTTGCCTCGCTCCCTGCGGCAAAATAACGGTTTTCATCAAACACATCATAGGTAGGTAGTAGGCGTTTATGGAAGATGTTTTGAACTTTTCCAGCCGCTAGGAGCGCGATACTATTGAATAGTGGCTTGCTACCTGTAATTGTAGAGCTGAGATTAGGCGTAGCTAGTCCAACTAGTACTGATAAATCTGGTGGTAGATCGATCGCTAATTGCTGAAGTGTCTGCCCCATATTAGAAATAAAATGAGCATTAAGTAACAAATCTCGCGGTGGATAGCCACACAGTGATAGTTCGGGTGTCAGCAGTAGTTTGACTCCTTGAATTGCTATTTCATGAGCTGTTTCTAGAATAGTTTGGGCATTCTTTTGAAGATCGCCAATCGTTGGATTTAATTGAGCTATGGCTATTTTCATAATAATTTAGTTTTAGATAATTTATAAGATAGTTAGCTGTAAAATATAGAATCTGTAGGGGCAGATTTATGCAACTAGTAGAGATTTCACTAGAAATCTATTTCAAACCCGCCCAACCTCACTAGCTATACAAACAATAGTGCCTTATCTTTTAATGGTGCAAATGCAACTGGATCGAATCGAAATAATGTAGCTGGACGACCACTGCCACGGGCTGATTTCTGATCTGTTTCTTCCAGAAATTTTAGTTTGATTAGACGATTACGAAAGTTGGAATAGTCAGAGAAAGTTTCACCTAAAACTGTCGAGTATAATTGATAAATATCACTAAGCGTAAATAGTTCGGGAAGGATATCAAAAGCGATCGGACTATATTCTAATTTACTCCGTAACCTACGATAACCGTATTCAATGATTTGTTGATGATCGAAGGCGAGTTCAGGCAGCTTGTCGATCGGGTACCAGGCAATTCCACCCACGCCAGTAGCAATTAATTCAGCAGCTTCATACCGAACGAGGGCAAAGTAACTCACGGATAGATATCTAATGTTATAGCGATCGACTGCTTCACGCGGATCTCGATCTGGCCCACCAAATGTATACAGTTGCTCTAAATATAAATTATCAACCTGGATTTTTTCAGCCAAGATACGATCGGCAGCAGCTTCTAAAGTTTCCCCTGTTCGCACTAGTGTACCTGGCAAGCACCAGGTACCTAAATAAGGTTCATCCTGACGCATGACTAATAGAATTAGCAATCGATTCTGCTGGGTATCGATCGAGAAAATGACATTATCTACCCCTACTTTAAAGTCAGCAAGGATCTGTTTGATTGAGTTTTTGTCGATCGAAGGAGTCATCGGTAATTAGTTGATAATTGATAATTGATAATTGATAATTGATAGTTGAACCTTTGCTATTTGCTTATGGAATATAAGTTGTGTTGATGAATATATGTAGCTACTTTGGGAGTTAAGCCTTGGATCGAATGGCTGGTGCGAATTATTGTAGATGAAATTTGGGGTGTAGCTAATGGAGCAATCGTAATTTTCGCGCCTAGATCTGTTAGCCTTTGTAAACCTGTCGAATCGATCTGATTGCCGATTCTGGGCACAATTAATAGTTCAACTTGGCTCAATAGTTGTTTTGCCTGATACCATTGTGGCAACTGGGTAATTAAGTCGGCACCAATTGTGAGGACAAATTCACTATCCTGCCAAATTGTTTTGGCAGTTGCTAAGGTTTCGATCGTCCGCTGACTGCTTAACTTGCGATAAACTTGGGCATGTTGACTAATTATCGGATCGATTTCTGCAATTAATAACTCCAGCATTTGCGATCGCTGTTCCAGTGATGCTCCATGTATTTTAAATGGATTATCTGCCGCCCAAACTGCCACGCAATCAAATCGCGATCCCAACCAACTAATTATCTCTTGATGAGCAATCGTCGGTGGATCGGCACTGGTTCCAAATAGGGCAATTTTCATTAATTGGTGGTTTAGTGGTTTAGTGGTTTAGTAGTTTAGCAAATCTAAATAACCCTCACCCTGTCTTGTCTCACCCTTTTTGACGGGGAACCCGTCCAAAGGTGAGCCGCTAAATCCCTCTCCCTCAGGGAGAGGGACTTTAATCTTGCTGCCTTCTCCCTGGGGGAGAAGGGCTGGGGATGAGGGTAAGATCTCAGCTATTTCAAGTCTTTATGCTGTGGGTTAATTCTAATAACAAGGGCGAAATATTTACCGGAGCAAGCTTATCGTAGTTAATATCTCGAATCTCCGTAGTCAAACTCGCGACATTTGCATCAGCGCGTTGTCTAATTGTGACTAAACTATCGTCAGATTGAACTCGATTACCCTGATTCATCACAAGCTGCAATAGTCCATCACCCTCAGCAGCTAAACCCAAAGTATCACCTGTAATTTTCCCGTCAGTAAGTTCGCGGAAGATTTGCTTTCTACCTGGAAAAGTCATCTTACCTGGAGATTGTTTCATCGTCGGGATATTATCAATCTCGACTAACTTATAGACACCATTTACTGGACTGCCTGTAACTAGTTTAGTCCCCAAACCATAGCCATTAACTGGCGCATTTGCCGCCCGTAATTTAGCAATTTCCCACTCATCCAAATCCCCACTGGCAAAAATATCAACATTCGGTAATATTTCGGCTATCTGCTTAGATAAGCTGACTAAATCGCCGGAGTCTAGTCTGATGCCTGAGAGTTCGATTTCTCCTGCGGCTACCTGTTTCGCCAGCTCCGTTGCTGCGACAATCGGATCGTAGGTATCGATTAGTAGCGGCGCACCTGGAAAATAGCGATGAAAAGCTCTGAATGCCGCTTGCTCACTACCTTCGATCGCACTAATAGCCATCACCAATGCATGTGCCATTGTCCCGCTCGGTTGACAGCCTAACATCAAAGCAGCCAGCACATTAGAAGTGGTATCAAGTCCACCTGCAATCGCCGCCCGCGCCGCCCAAATTGATGCTTGGGGGCTGAAAGCGCGACGGGTACCAAATTCTAGTAATGTGGCATCAGCACCTGCGACATCCCGCAGTCTAGCGGCTCTGGTGGCAACTAAAGTCTGATAATTAATTGTATTGAGTAAGTAAGTCTCTACCAGTTGTGCTTGCCACAACGGAGCTTCAATCCGCAGGATTGGTTCATTAGCAAAGATCGCCGTTCCTTCTGGCACTGCCCAGACATCACCTGTAAACTTAGCCGTGGCAAGTAACTCCCAAAATCTATCGGGAGCGTTTTTAAAAATACCTGTAGCCTGGAGTTCGGCAATTTGAGCTGGGCTAAACTGAAGTTGTTCGAGGTATTCCAGGGCTTGAGCTAGCCCCATCGCAATCAAATATCCAAACCCTTTTGGTAGTTTTCGCACAAATAGCTCAAAACTAGCGGCAGATCGATCGAGTGATTCGCCCACATAGCAAGCTGTCATTGTCAGTTGATATAGATCTGTCAACAGGCTATAATCTAGACTAGATAGCGAAGATATCGATTTTGCCGGAATTGAATTAGCGGGTGATATGTCGATCGAGTGATTCATCTGTTACTCAAAATAGCTTTTCTCTATTATGGTATTAATTACCATAATGTGTCAAGCCTCAAGTTTTCTAGTCTCCTACGCGATACTATCCGCTGCAATCGGTGGAGAATCTGACGAATTACTGTAGAAAAAGGAGAGTGATAGGTCAACTACTTAGAATTAGATAGTGGTAAGGCTGAATAATCGAGCGAACAGTGGTTCGCCATAGCTCATCAGTCTAATTCCTTGAGCTTCTGCGGTGGCTGGATTGAAGGTAATTTGGTACTGCTGCCTATCTAATGATAGATTCCAGACTCCCTCGCTAATTAACTCGAAGTTAATATGATGAGATTTAAGAATACTAGAAGTAGTAAATAATTGTTCGATTTGGGCTGAGGTAATCGGGCTGGGCGGTAAGGGTTGTGATATTTCCGCTAGATCTGCAACTACGTCCATTGCGACTAAATCGTCTACAGCAGGGCGCAGGGGTGGTGCGTCAAAGATCTGATCGAATTCGGCTAACAACACGCCTTCCTCGTCGGGATCGGCACTCATGACGGCTTGTTCGATAAAGTTGGGGACTTGGGCGAGAATGGGCTGGAGATTGCCGACTACGGATTGGAAGGCATTGATGCGATCGCGTAATTTGCGGTAGACTTTAGCTTCGACGGTGCCATCGTAGTAGAAGTTGTGAATCCTGACTGTAGGGGCTAATTGCCCGATGCGATCGATCCTACCAATTCTCTGCTCGACTCGCATCGGATTCCACGGCATATCGTAGTTTAGGAGTACGCTACAGGTTTGGAGGTTTAAGCCTTCGCAAGCCGATTCGGTACAGAGTAAAACTTTGATTTCACCTGCGCGGAATGCTGATTTGATCTTCTCTTTAGATATTTGTACCCATTTATCTCCTTGATAAATTTCGCCGCCGCGCCCAGAGTAGCAAGCTACTTGAGTACCATAGATTTGATAGAGATTATCGCAGAGATAATCCATCGTATCGGTATATTGAGTAAAGACGATCGCACTTTCCCGTTGGTTGAGTTCTTGGCGAAGAATAATCAGAAAATTGGAAAGTTTACTATCTTCGCCTGTATTCTCAAATTGTCGGAGGATTTTTTTTAATTCGGCAATTTCTCTGGGATCTGTTGGTTGGGCAAAGAAAGATTCTAAGCCTTGAATAATATTATCATCGGCATCATCGATATCGTTGAGATCGTCGGGGGTAATACTGATTCCTTCCAGACGACGTTTGAGAGATTCTTTGACAGCGTAAAATGAACTGGTGAGTCGTTTGCGATAGAGCGTCATCAAGAAACCTAATGCTTTGCGATTTTCCTTTTGGGCGAGTTGATAAAAGTGACGGACATAATCGCTGACTACTTGATAGAGTTTTACTTCTCGGAGGGGTTCTAGTACGATCGCATTATCACTGACAATTCGAGTGGGGATATCTCGATCGAGGATACCATGACGATAGTATTCCCGCAGGGTATCGCGGGTATGGCGGAACATTAGATCTTTGAGCGGGGTATTAGTGGTAAGGTATTGGCGCGATGCGGCGATAAACTCTTTATCTTGGATACATTGTTTATAGTCGATACTTTTTCTGCCTGTTTGCCAAGTATCTTGGAGGCGATGGGCGAGTAATTTATCCTGTTGGTTTAGATGAGCATTTAGTCTAGGGCAAGGTTTACCACCACGTTTAAAGTAATCGGTAGACATCTGTTGCCAGAAGGTTAAAGTATCTCTGTCTATTTCCCCGCTGAGGGTTGCGAAATAGTTACAAAAATTCTCGCTATAGCTCCAATGTCCAGACAATCCGAGCAGGTTTAATAGATCGAAGATTTCGACTGGATCTATTTGCATCGGCGTGGCAGAAAGTAAGATTAGAGAGCGTGTGCGCTCTTTTAATTTTTGGAGTAATTCTAATAGTCGATTGGGTGTATCTTTGCGTTGTTGGGGGCTGCGGCGACGGGCGTGGTGAGCTTCATCTAAGATGACTAAATCCCAAGGTTCAGCGGCTAGTAATTCTTTTGCTCGATCGCTGCGCCGAATTAGGTGGGATGATGCGAGAATAAGGTTAGTTGTATTCCACGGATTGCTAGTAGGTGCGATCGAATCTCCATGCGGATCTGTAAATTCTCCTTGACTATAGCTCCAGAAATTGAGGTTAAATTTTTCGCGTAATTCTTGTTGCCATTGATTTTGAACGCTGGCGGGTACTAATAATAAGACGCGCTGAACTTTTTTGCTGGTTAGTAGATATTTGAGAATTAATCCAGTTTCGATCGTTTTGCCCAATCCTACTTCATCGGCGATCAGGAAATTGCAGGGGAAATTATTGGCAACTCGGCGCAGAATCTTGAGCTGATGCGCCCACGGGGAAATCGGAATCGATTTGAGGCAGAAATCTAGACAGCCAGGATGGTTGTGTAAATTGGCGAGGAGATCGAAAAGTGCTTTTTCTTCAGGGTTTGGGGTGGGGGGGAGTAATGAGTAATGAGTAATGAGTAATAAGTTTTTTTCCGGATCTTCTTTCTTACTTATTACTTGTTCCTTATTACTTATTACTTCGTCTTCTGGGTTCCAATCGGGGATGGATTTAGGCGTATGGGTGAGCAGCTTGCGGAGTACGGCTTCGGGTAGATCGAAGATGCTCACATTGGGGGCTAATCCGTGCCACAGTCGATCGAATCTAGTTAATTCTTCATCTACCCTCTCGCCATCTCTACCGCCTTCTCAGCCGCAATAGACGTGGAAGGATTCGACTTTGTATTCCCATCCGGCTACTGATTCGTTATTGGAGCCGCTAAATACTAATTTATTGCCATCGGTATCGGTGAAGATGCCGACTTTTTCATGGAAGATATGATGTCTGTCTATTGTTGCTGTATTTTCATCTGTCGGTATCCCGTTGGCTTTCATGGGAATGGCAATTTTAATATCTAGACTACCAGTTTCGATCAGCCAACTGAGGATTTCTAAGTGTTTGAGTTGGACGAAGTTTTCGGGTGGCTGGAGAGCGGCGGTTAGTCTTTCGTTAACAATCTCTCGTAGAGCATAGCCTTTCTCGATCGCATCCAGATCTTCGGGGCTAAATTGACAGCCCATAATCAGCCGAATTTTACCCTGATTGTGGAGCATCGCGCCCAGTCCTCTCGCTACTCTACTGAGAATTGCACTATTGAAAAAACCAGACTTGCGATCGTATTGTACGGCGCATTCTAACGCGGGAATGTAGAATTCGACGATCGGGTTATTTTCATTACTAGAGTAGCTAATTCGCCAGGATCGATCGGGAAGCATGAGATTTAAGAGTTGATTTGGAAAGCGTTAACTAAACACAGATCCAGTTGCTGAAGATGTTGAGAACTAAGTTGACCTAATCGACGTTGCAATAGCGATCTTTCTAGGGTGACAATACGGGCAACTCGTACTTTGGAAGGGCTTTTAAGACCAGTTTGAGCAAATTCTAAATCACTGGGTAAAATGACAAACTCATCATTTGTAACTCGATCGATCGACTGAGAGGAAATAAAACACAGAGTGACATCTTGACCTTTATTATCAACCCACAATACAACAGCAGGTCTTAGTTTGGTTTCACTGAGATCTGTAAATGGAAAAGGCACTAAAATGATATCGCCTTTGGCTATTGGCATGGGATCGGCTCTCCATCTGCAATGCTGTATAGGTCTGGCTCTTGAGCTAGAAAGTCGAAACTACCCGATTTTAGAGCGAGGCTAGTGAGTTCTTTTGTTGTAGGATAAGTAAGATTAAAGAAAAGCTGTTCTGTTAAGGCAGCGCGTTCTTCAGTAGGCAGAGCGCGAATTACTTGTGCTAAGGATTCTATCAGTTGGGTATTCATAGTATTCAGAAGTGAGAAGTAATAAATAATAAGAATAAGTAGGGTGTGTTATCGCGAAGCGCGAGCGTACCAAAAGTCTGTGCTTATGAAGACAGTTCATATTCTGGTTCATCATCACTATAAGCTCTATTTAATCCTTGTAAAGATAGCTTGTACCATTCTACTGATTCTGAATCGGCGAGTAAAGATTCCTCTGTCGATCGATTCGATTGTTCTTTGGCTTTGATGAATTGTAGAAAATTGAGGGTTTCAACAATTAAGCGATCGGGCGTAGAATTGAGTTCTTGTAGTAATTGTTCTTTGATTGTCATAAATTTATCCTACAAATTTACGGTATTCAGAAATTGCGGCTATGTAATCCTCATTATATCGTCTTGAGTTGTGGCGGAGATCTACCCACCCCGCCCGTTGGGCACCCCTCCGAGGAGGGGATTTTCATGCCAGCTTTTCTTGAAAGAGCTTTTAGATTGCCCCCTTCGGGGCTTTCGAGAGAGATGTCTGCTTGAAAAAGCCAAGGCTAGCGTGCAAAGTCCCCTCCTCGGAGGGGTGCCGCAGGCGGGGTGGGTAGATCTCCGCTGCAAACTAATCCACCCTACCCATAACTTAAACTCAACTGCTCTACCACAACCTTCGCCTTAATCTCGTCCATTGCTAATCGCAACGAAACTAGCGCGTCGTATTCTGAGGTGCTGGTGGGGAATACTTTGAGGGCGATTTCCATTGTTTTCATGAGGGCATCGCTTTCCATTAGTCCGGTGTTTTGCATGAAGCGGCGTACTAATTGGGGGTTGTGTTCTTCTTCATAAATGGCAATTAGGGCGTGGAGAGAATCGACTAGATAGAGTGAGGAAAAGTCGGATTCTTCGACGCTGAAGGCGCGTTTTTTTAGGCGTTCTTTGGGGGTTAAAAGTTTGCACATTCCGCCAGTAGAAGTGATGAGTTTGTAGACTTTGCTCAAGTCTTCGACATTAAAACCACCAATTGCTAGGGCTAATTGTCGGGCTTCATCGAATACAAATTCTCGTGCTTTGAAGGCATCCCACGCTAATAGATACCACTGAGTGAGGGGATCGAATCCGGCGGTGTCGGTTTGGACGAGTTTACGGAAGCGGTAATTGGCGATGGCGCGGCGGGCTTCGGCGAAGGCTACTTCTGGGCGCACGGGTTCGCCGCTACTATCGAGGATGGGATAAGCACTCGAAAATACGTTTAGGGCGGGACCAAATGCACTCAGGTAGAGGTCGATTCCGGTGATGTCATTGGCTTCAAATTCGACGGCGCGTGCTTCGACGATGTTGACGACTTGGGGGCGCAAATCGTCCCACCAAGCTAATCCAGCATCAGGATCGCGTTTGCGACAGACTAAGAGGACGGTACTGGCGACGGAGTTTTTCTTGGCTTGATGGAGATTTTGGGGATTTTCGGTACTTACCGACCAAGATGCGGTAATCTCGAAGCCACCATCGATCAAAGATTTTGCCAGTACATCCCACGCACCAGGATCTTTGTGGTTGAATTGGACTGTCATCACGCCATCGGGACGCAATACGCGATGGTATTCATTAAAAGCCAAGAGCATTTTGGCTTCGTAATCCAACTGTGCCAACTTTTCCGGCTTTTCGCCCATGTTCCGAAAGCGGGAAGGATTGGCGACGGCTTCGCGATCTTTGTCGGTGAGTTCGCTATAAAATAATTCTGGATACACGTCATCGAGTACCCGTTTCATCCAGACGTAGAAGAAGTCGGATAGTTCGGCATATTGAATGGTGCCATAGTAAGGTGGATCGGTGATGATGGCATCGACGGAGTTATCGGGGATGTGGAAGAGGCTGTCGGCGGTGGATTGGGAGATTTGAGGGAGGGGAGGGAGTAATGAGTTTTCTTGGAAGTTTGGGATGGTGGGGTTTGTGGTGGATGGGGCACCTAAGTAGGTGCAGAGGGTGTGATAGTCAGATGCAAATACGTCAGCACATAATTTCCACAATTCACCAGCACCGTTGGTTTCTGGGTAGTTCCACATTAAATTTAGTGCGTGCTGTGTTGACGCTCTTTTAAATCCTGCTCTTGATGAATCCCAACAAGATAATCTACAGTTGGTATCGACACTTCGATCGAGTACCAATGCCAGATAAGTAATAATTGCATTCGCTCTGTCTAATTCATCCTTACCCAATTCTGCCCCTTCGACTCCGCTCAGGGCAAGTCGAATCTTTGCCTTCGCTTGTTGGATAATATCTACATAGGTAACAAGAGTCAGCAGTTGACGAGGATTGAATAATTTTGACCATCGATCGATCCCATATCGCAGCAACTCATCTGTCTTTAATCCAGCATACACTTCCACGTCAGGAATCAGATTTTCCCAACCATTTTTAATCGCTTCTTCTGCCTTCGCTACCCCTGCGAGATCGGCATCAGTAGGGATTCTAAATTCCAAACTACCTTTTCCGCGCTTGTAAGCGACAGCATATAGTTGATGCCCAAATTTGCCCGCTTGTGCTTGAGCTTTGATAACATCATCTTCAATTACACTGCTACAATTCGGACATTTTCCCACACCGCGTGCGATCGAAACCGTAGTATCAGGATCGTATTCTTCATCTTCAGTTACTATTGTCGCTCCACTTCCCTTCACACCCTTCACCAACTCAAAATCTACCCGTTTCTGCTGGGGATTGGGAATAGGTTTAACGGCGCACCACTTCTGTAAATTCTGTTTTTCTGGACGTTTGTAAAGCCACCAATTGGGACTTAATGGTACGATCGATTCACAACAGGGACAAACCACAGTATGCGCCCAGAGATAATTCTGCGCTGTCTCGCCGTCGGGATTAGGAAAGAATTCTGCTAACCTGGTTTCGGCTTCATCGCCTACCCACTTCACCCATTTATCGATATCCACCTGCAAACCCGCACCAAACTTGAGCGGATATTCCATCGCGGCTTTCATCGTCACTACCGCCACGGGATTGAGATCCGATGCAATGACATTCAACCCATACCGCGCGGCTTCAAAGGGGATACTTCCGCCTCCGGCGAAGGCATCCAGTACGACGGGATTGCTTTTTCCCCAAGTTTTTTCGCATAATGCATGGACTTTTTCCTTGGCTACATCGCTGGGAGTGGTTTTGTAGAGCTTGGTATCCCCATTCGGCTTGCCCTGAGCGGAGCCGAAGGGTACGATGCCTAATAATTGCGCGAATTCTTCTTTTGTCACGTCAGCAGGTAACAGGGAAGCCAATATCGACGCACGGGAAAATGACAGCGGTTTGCGGGAGTACCATCGATGCAATCCTTTGAAGGGGTTGCCGCCGTTTTCATATTGCACCTGCTCGTTGAGCATTTTGACGGGCATGATTTTTTCGATGAAGAGTTGAGTTCGTAGCGAACTCTTTATAAGTATGATTTCTTCAATCGATGGTTGAGTTTGTCGTGAACTATCAACTGAGTTATTATCATTTCCACGCTGCACCCGCTCGTCGAGCATTTTGATGGGTGTGGGTTTTTCAATATTTACTTTGTTTTCTTGGCTTTTCATTGGGGTTTGGGAAATGCGGGGGTGTTGGTGTTTGGCGGAGATCTACCCACCCCGCCCGTTAGGCACCCCTCCGAGGAGGGGATTTCATGCTAGCCTTTCTTGAAAGGGCTTTTAAATCGCCCCCTGGGGGGCTTTCGAGAGAGATGTATGCTTGAAAATGCAATGTCTAGCGTGCAAAGTCCCCTCCTCGGAGGGGTGCCCGTAGGGCGGGGTGGGTAGATCTCCGCCACTAATCAAACAAAACCCTCATCGCTTTAAGTGCATTAGATCGACCATTGGTAATCAATGCAAACCAATAATTAGCTTCTTCATAACTCATAGCTGCGATCGATTGAGCGATCTTGATAATGCGATCGGGTTTAGAAATTGGTTGCAATACTTGAAATAAAATTGCTAAAGTCACACCAAATTCTTCGGTGATAATGTAAGCAGACTGACGTTTGTATGATAGGGTTTTCGGATCGTAATTATTAGCTTTCAAGGCATCATAAATTACTTGTCTAACTAAGACTAAAGATTGTCCTTGAATTTTCCCGATCTGTTTTGATTTAGGGCAGCATTTTTCTCCAGCTTTTTTGTAGCTGCGTTGCCAAAGTGCGATCTCAAAGTTATTATTGTCGAGAGGTTCGACACGGAGTTCAAAGGCTTGCATCGATCGATATAATTCGGGGATATCTTAGAATACCCATCGATCGATCTCAAATTAATATCTTATTTACGTTGCGCTAATAATTCAGGTAGGGGCAATTCATGAATTGCCCCTACCTGAATTATTAGTGCCGATCGACGATCGTAGCTTTAAATCTCAATCGTTCGATTTGATTGCGATCGAGTGCTTGCTTCATCGCTTGCATCTCTACTCCATTCGGCTCGATTTCTGTCGCTAGATCTAGAGATACCTTTAGATATACATCAGCCTGAGTATCGGGAGCATTAAGCAGATTATTAATAGTCGAAAATAGAGATTGAAAACCTCGCGCTGTACCTTGATATTCTAGCTTGACAAATTGCTCACCTGTCTGGATCGCTACAGTCTGATCGATTTGCAGGGGTAGTTTACTTAATTGGGGCAGAGTGACACCTAGTTTACGATAATCTAAGATTCGATCAACTGATAGTTCTAGAGATTCGATGCCTTTAACTTGTCGATCGCTACAGATATCACTAAACTCAGTAAATACCGTATTAATACTTCCATCTAATTCAATTAGTGGTGATAGTTGAGCGATTTCGCTCAGTTCGCCGCGATAATCAGTTTTGTCTGGATCGACTAAAGATGGCGGAACTAAACGAGTTTCCTTGTTGATAGTTTCTCCATTGCCATAGTCGGCGATCGCCTTGAAAATCGTGATACTATCAATACCAGTCTCATATTCATCAGACGGACGAAACTCGCGGACTAATACCTCATTCTGATAAAGAGTAACTTTTAGTGCGCCCTTTGCTTTCCATTTGATTCTGGTAATATTATTCGCAATTAATTGGGCACTCAATTCGATTTCCCTGGGTGCGGGTGGTTGTAAAATGCCGCGATGATAAAGTATCATCTCATCAGAGAACTCAATGTTTGCGGGAAGGGTTAGAGTATCGCCTGTTTTGATAAATAACTTATCCCCAACTTTGAGATCCCAATCACCATTTTGCAAGCCTTGACGAATTGTATCTCGGAGTAAACTGATTTCTCCTTCTAGTAAAATATTTAGCTCTAATTTAGAGGCAAAAGTATCGCGGAGAGATTTGGTACTCAATGAATCTAATCCCGCCGACCAAACTTTTTGTAAGATGTAGATTGGTGCAAAAGGTTTAGCTGTTTCAGTCTGACGAATTTTCTCGCAATCTTTGAGAGCTTTGAGAATTACATCTTGCTGATTATTTTTACCTTTAATATTGCCTGTATCCTGGGCGGGTAAAACATAGTGCAATAAACCTTGCGGTGCTTTAACTGGATCTTGAGCGGGATAAAAGAGATGACGATAGGTATTTGTCAGAGCGACTCTTACTTCTAGATCTTTAATCCCTTTACGTTTTTCGAGTTCCTTTTGTTGACTCTCGGATAGATCTTCCAATCGAGATTGACTACTCAGAATATTATTAATCGCCCGATATTCTCGCCCTAATTCAATCGCGCGTTCTAATTGTTGCTTATCGGGGACTAGAAATAACAGGCGGTTGCGATATTTCCGAAAGGTTCCAGATGTTCCGGTATGATTGAAAATGCGATCGACTAAAGACGTCGGTGGGGAATTGCCTTCCGTGACGGTAGCTTCATCAAAATCAATTAAACATAGCACTACATTATCCGGTGTATCATCCACATCTGCGGGGCTGTCTGGGGCACTGACGAGGTTAAATGCTCTTTTGGCGAAAATACTATCCCGCCTGTCTCTCAAGTCATCCTTAGCAGTTGTGCGCCCGATTTGTTCGCGTTCCTGAGTGATGATTTTATTGATTGATGGTTCTTCCCGAAAGCGCGAAATTGTAGTAATCGGATCGCTATCTAGATACCAAGCGACAGACTGCAATTTAGCTAAAACAGTATCGACATAGCCTAATTCTAGATTAGGTGTAAATAGGGATAGATTTAATTCCGATCGATGAATCCCTGCGGAAGTCCCCTGTGTGAGAGAATGCAGGAAAATTGTCCGCCCTACCCAACTACTGTAGGGAGGTTTACCCGCAGCGATATATTCAGCATCTTGAATTTGAGCATAAGCTTCGCGCCCACTAGGATTATAGATGTCTGCGCCAATTGATTGCCGCATTGCCGATCGTTCGAGTCGGGTGGTGAGATCGTTGGTAATTTCCTCACTGATACCGATCGGGATATGATGAGGATGAATTAAAGGTATCCAAGTCGGATCGGATAGTTCCGCTTGATGTTGCCATAAGTATCGGACAACTTGAGCAAATAATCGCAACGCACCACGAGTCTTTTGGAAATTGGGAATCGAAGCAATCTTTTTTGTCAGGAGATTGAATAATTCGGGATGGAAGGGATAACTTTGCTCGATCGCGGTAACATAACTAGCATCTTTACAAGCATCGGGAAGATCGGCGCGGGTGGTACGATAGCTATTCAAATAAGCCGAAGCTGCGGATTTAGCCGCCGTCTCATCGACACTGGTAAATAGCCGCTGTTTGACAATATTATAAATTTCCACATCGGTAGATGGACTCAATACCCGCTCTTGTCGAGCCGAGGCGCGCAGCAATTCTTGTAAATCATTAGTTTCCTCTGCAAAAGTGTCCGCCGTCGAAGCCAGCGAATAAACAAACACCAAATTATCGCCAGCAGCGGCTAAATCCATCAGCGCGAATAAAAAAGCCACCAACTGCTCGCTTGCATTACTATTCTTCCCTACCTGTTTCGCTTTTGCCTTGCGTAAATAACAGGCAATTTCATCTAAAACAATGACGCTCGGCTTCCCTTCCACCAGCCGCTCTAATACGGAAGTTCCAGGCGCAATCCCACTTTTATCGCTTCCCTGCAATAAAAGCATTAGCATCCTGATATACCAGCGGTGCTTTACCTTCTACCACCAGCCGCAATTTCGCTGCAAACAAGTCGAGCGATAGTTCTCCTGTCGAAATTTCAGATCTAGGAATACAGGTGGTAAAGATCGTCGAGAGCATACAGCTACAGCCAAGGGATTTATCTTACTATTGCCCACTAGCATCTAAGATTGAACGGTGTAATTTGATTATTTTCTCCATCTCCCACGATCCTAGTCTCCCACACTCCAGCTCGCGACACTGACAGCCCAAAAACCACAGCCAGGAATGGTATCGAAGGTGACATTCACGGGTAATATGATAAAAGGTAGAGATAGAGCACTGCTACTCAGGCTAGCGATGCCGTAATTTAGGAAATAAATCACCACTAAAATAATTACACCCTCATTGGCACCGCCTCGATCGCACGGAATCGGCATAGCAACCACCCCATCGATCCAGTCGCACCAGCCCATGTCTTCAGAACACTTTATTGTTGCTAAAATTGTGGGAAGGGTATCCTCGCATGAATGTGTCGTAAGTTAGCAATATTACAAACTTAATCAATGAATATGTTCTTGGGTGGAGGTAAATTAAACTATATGGAATTCTCGATCGCAACGCTGCTGTCCCATGTTAGTTCTGAGAAATTAGTTACCCCGAAAATACTCGAAAAGAAACTAGGTTGTGAAACACCATCGAGTGTGCAGCAGTTGGATCTGGCATTGGAGTTACTAGAAAAGATTGGCATCTTAGTTAAAGAGAAAGGAAAATTTCGCCGCGATTCGACAGATGAAATTGTCGAAGCAAAGCTGCGCTGTTCGAGTAAGGGGTTTTGCTTTGCGATCCAAGACGCGGAAAGTGCCGATGATATTTACATCCGCGAAAGTCACCTGAGCAATGCCTGGAATGGCGATCGAGTACTGATTGAGACGATCAAAGAGGGGACGCGGCGGCGCAGTCCAGAAGGGTCAGTGAAGCTGATTTTGGAGCGAGCAAATCCTTCGATCCTGGCTAGAGTCAAACGGCTAGAAACAGGAGAATATCGAGCCACGCCGCTGGACGATCGACTATTATTTGAACTAAATGTCACCGAAGATAGCAGTCCGGTAACAAACGGTCATGAACAGATTAATCTTGATGAAATTATCGATCATCTAGTCCATATCGATGTGCTGCGTCATGCGATTGGGCAAGAGTTACCGCTGGGTAAAGTTGTGCGAGTATTGGGTACCACTGCTGAATCAGCAGCAGATATCGATATTGTCACCTGCAAACACGATTTACACCAGACTTTCAGTCCCGCAGTCGAAGCTGCTGCTCAGAAAATTTCAGCGGGATTGAAAGATCCCATCGCTGACAAGCGAGTCGATCTCACCGCCTTACCCACAATTGCTGTGAGTGAGCTAACCACGCCAGTAGATAGTGCCCTCACCATCGAACGACTAGAAGGCGAGATCTGGCGCATAGGCGTGCATATTGCGGATGTTGCTAGCTATATTGTCGCTGACGATAGACTCGATCGAGATGCTCGCAAACGCGGTACCGCCGTGTACTTAGGTGAAGACACGATTCCCTTGCTACCTGCGGCTGTCCACGAGGCATGCGGATTTAGTGCTGGAGCAGAGCGGCTGGCAATGTCGGTTTTTCTCTCACTCAACGATCAAGGCGAGTTAATTGAATTTAATATTCAGCCAAGTCGAATCCGGCTGGACTGGCTATTGCATCCTGGACAGATTCAATTAGTATTGGCTGGTGAATCCACTGATATTGATCCACAGGCGATCGAAATCATCAAACCGATCTGGGAAACGATCGCGCCTGCTTTCCGAGCGCAGCGGCGATCTAGGGGCGGTTTGGAGGTTGATTTTATCCAGAAGCAGGCACCCTTTGTAGACGAAGGCAGACTGGGGGCAATTTTTCTCGACGATCCACAATCTTTATTAACAGACGTGATGGTAATGGCAAATTATGCCGTCGCCGTCCATCTTCAGGCTTTACAGGTACCAGGAATCTATGCAGTTCAGCATCATCCTGAACTGGTAGAAGTCAATGATACGATCAAGCTGGCAATTAACCTCGGCTTGAGCTTTGAAGGGGAAGTCGAAACCGAAATCAGCGTCGCCGACTTGCAACGCTTGAGCCTGCAATTTGCTGATTCACCCGTACCGCAGGTGCTCAATTACCTGTTCAAATCTCTGCTCAAAACGACTGTCTACAGCAGCAATCCGAGCACTCATTTTGGGCTAGCGATCGAAAATGGCTATACTCACTGTGTTTCACCATTACGCCGCTATCCTGATATTTTAGTCCAACGGGTGCTGCATGAGATATTTGCTAGTGGACGCGATCGCAAAACTTCTCGCGCCAAAGAAATTATTAATCTCGGTAGCAGCAGTTGTCACGGACAAATCACCTGGAACGTCCTCACCCCAACAGTTCAGCAAGAACTAGAGTGCCAAATTGCAGGATCCATCGCCCATCTCAACGATCGTACCAAGATCGCTCAGGATGCCGAAAACGATCTCGCTGGACTGCAAAAAGCTGAGAAAATGAAAGCCCGCACTGGCGAGATTTTTCAAGGCTTAATCACTGGTGTACAGTCCTATGGCTTCTTCGTCGAAATCGAAGATTCCCTCGTCGAAGGACTAGTCCATGTCAGCTCCCTCAAAGACGACTGGTACGAATTTCGTCCGCGATACGCCTGTCTCGTTGGACGCAAAAATCGCACCTCCTATCGCCTCGGCGATCGAGTTGAAGTCCAAGTCAAGAGTGTAGACTACTATCGTCAGCAAATCGATCTCGTCACCGTCACCAGTATGCTCTCTGAAGCCGCCGCCGATGAAGCAGCCGCAGCAGTAGTCAATCCAATCTCACCGATGGACGCAGACTTTGCACCTGTAAGTGAAGAATAACAACACAACAAAAAGGTTAAAATAAAGGTTCTAAATATCCCCGACTTCTAGAGCAGAAGTCGGGGATATATTTCGATTAAATAGGTAAGCTCACATCTTGCATCAGTCTAAAATTATTAGTACTAAGCATAGATTTTAGGGTACCCACAAGCGGCGTTTTTATTCTCCTGGGGGAGAGGCTCCGCCAACGGGGGTTCCCCCCGAATAAAAAAACGCCAAGACGGGGCACCCCTACAAGTTATCTGTAGGGGTGCCCTTAATGGGTACCCTAGATCTACGCTTAGTAATAGTATCTATGCATTGGTACAAGATGTGAGTAAGTGCAATTTTTTACGAAATAGATTGTGCCTGAAACCTAGCTGGTGGGCAATTAATCCTTCCTCTCACACCCCCCACACTCCCCATCCCCAGTCTCCCCAGTCCCCCACACCCCTACCCCATTGAAACCCCTAATCCTCGGCATCACCGGAGCATCCGGCTTAATCTACGCCATTCGCGCCATCAAATATCTGCTCGAAGCCGACTACCAAATCGAACTGGTGGCATCGAGATCCACCTACATGGTATTCCAAGCCGAAGACCAAATTAGACTACCCAGCGAACCAGACGAACAAGAAGCCTTCTGGCGCGAACAAGCTGGTGTACCCACTGCTGGTAAACTCCGCTGTCACCGCTGGGGTGACGTAGGCGCAAACATCGCCAGTGGCTCCTTCCGCACCCAGGGAATGATTATCTTGCCTTGTAGTATGAGCACCGTCGGCAAACTAGCCGCTGGACTCAGCGGCGATCTGCTCGAACGCGCCGCCGATGTCCAGCTCAAAGAAGGGCGCAAACTAGTAATTGTCCCCCGCGAAACCCCCTTGAGCCTAATCCATCTTCGCAACCTAACAGCCCTAGCAGAGGCAGGAGCCGCGATCGTTCCAGCCTGCCCCGCGTGGTATCATAAGCCCCAATCGATCGACGATCTAGTCGATTTTGTCATCGCTAGAGCCTTGGATAGACTTGATATCGACTGCATTCCGATTAATCGCTGGAAAGTTGATGAATAGGGGTTTAGTTGATAGTTGATAGCTAGCTAATATTAATTCTCCCAGTCCCCTCGTCTCCCAGTCTCCTCGTCCTCTCATCCCCCCATCCTCCATGAAAATCCTCCTCCCTCTGCTAGTGCTGATTTTGGTGGGAATTTTGGTGGGATCGAATTTATCGCCAGAAATAACGGTGATTGTGCTCAGTCAACCGACAATAACATTACCAGTTGGACTGTGGTTATTAATCGCGATCGGGCTAGGATTACTGTCTAGTATTGTGATTCAATTGGCGATATTTGTCGATCGCAGATTATTACAGCGAAACATTCGTCAATTACAAACGCGATTGAAACAAGAGGAAGATATCTTTACATACACTTCCTCAGTACCTGAATCAGATCGCTCATCTCAAAAAAAGACTGTTAGATCGGATCCTGAAGATAATCAAAAGCCCCCGCAACAGAACGAGAACACTTCCAAACCTAAAAAAAGTCTATTTAATAGTTATCGCCCTCCATCAGTTGTCGAAGACACCACCGCAAGTGCAGATCGATCTACTCACAAACCTTCAGCCAAACCCATCGTCAATGACAGCGATGATTGGGAAGTAGAACCAGTCTCAAATCGTCAATTAGAATGGGAAGATTCAACCTCGCCCCGCCAGCAAAATAGCCAATCGTCAAATCGAAGTACCAAGAGCGATCCCGATCCCATTTATCCAGAGCGACGCAGCCAAAAAATTGACAGTCAACCAGAACAAACTCGAAGAGAAGTCTACGATGCCGACTTTAGATTGATTCAGCCACCGTATAAACAGCCGCTCGAAACTGAATTTGATGACGATCGAGAATCAGCCAATTTTGAGTACACTGAAATAGATGAAGCTGATGATTTCGACAGCGGATCATTCCTCAAACCACCAGTGAGTAGTCGTTCTACAAATTCAAAAAATTCAGATGATGAGGATTGGGGCTTTGATTTTGAAGATCGAGATCCACCAGTTCGGGTAAATTGAGATCGATCGAGGTCATTTCTCAATTAACTGTAAACTTAATTGGAACTATTATTATAATTGCGTGCATAATAGACTAATATAAAGTCAGCTTCATCACGGCTAATATATGGAGGAAACCTCATATTTAGCCAAAAATATCCGTCGTATCCACTAATCAAACCATGTCTAAAGTCGATTCCGCAGCAGAACTAACTCCATCTACTACCCCACTCACTGGGAAGGCTCTGCTTCAAAAAGTCAAAGAACTTTCGCATCTTGCCAAGCGTGAAACAGCTACCCAGTGTGGCTATATTAAGACTACTAAAGCAGGCGTTACCCGCACCGATCTATCTGGATTTTATGACGCTGTACTCACAGCCAAAGGTGTCAAACTAGATGAAACTAGCAGAGACAATCGCGGTAAAACTGCAACCTACAAAGCAACAGTTCACAAAAACGGTCAACTGTTGATCGGAGCTGCTTACACCAAAGAAATGGGCTTAAAAGAGGGCGATACTTTTAGCATCAAACTAGGCTACAAGCACATTCACTTAGTTCAAGACAGCTAGGTAGTTGATAATTGATAATTGATAATTGATAGTTGATAGCTATCAATTGCCAGATTTGTAGGTTGGGTTGAAGGATGAAACCCAACGCACCCAACTGGAGACAACCCAACACATTTGAGTAAAAACAGCAGCAACTCCAAGAATTCTTAGAGCTGCTGCTGTTTTTTAAATTTGTCGATATTAGCTACCCGCTACGATATGACTGGTGACAAAGTTAACGACTTCAGCCAACCCCGTGCCAATTTTGAGATTGGTGAAAATAAACGGACGAACGCCGCGCATCTTGATACTGTCTCGTTCCATGATGCCTAGATCGGCTCCAACATGCTCGGCAAGGTCGATCTTATTGATTACGAGTAAATCCGACTTGGTAATGCCTGGACCACCCTTGCGGGGGATTTTATCACCACCAGCGACATCGATCGTGTAGATGGTGACATCTACTAGTTCAGGACTAAAAGTAGCCGCCAGATTATCGCCACCGCTTTCGAGAAAGACGATATCTAGATCTGGATATTTTTGTTCTAGTTGTTCGATGGCTGCTATGTTCATCGAAGCATCTTCCCGAATGGCTGTATGGGGACAGCCGCCAGTTTCGACACCAACTATTCGCGCTGACTCTAGGGCTTTGCTCCTGACGAGAAACTGAGCATCTTCTTGAGTATAAATATCATTGGTGACGACTGCTAGCTGATATCGATCGCGCAGTTGCTTACACAATCCATCAAGTAGTGCCGTCTTACCCGAACCAACAGGTCCAGCAATGCCAACGCGGAGGGGGGTCATGGGGAGTTGATAGTTGATAGTTGATAGTTGATAGCTAGGAGTTGGGAGTGTTGACAGCAATGGGAATTTCACTATCCACCATCCACCATCCACTAAATTAATTCGCCTGTTCGCACTGATCATCCGTGCAGGAGACGGTAATCTGACCGATAGCGGCTTTGTTGTCGTATTTTTGGGTTTTGAGATACTCGTCGTTGCTTTCGGGATAATCGCCCGCAAAGTTTTGTTTGCCAACTGGTTTGGGGCGGAAGGCTAAACCGTTGGGATGTTGCGTAAAGTTGATGAATTCGCGGGATTCATTCTCTTTACTCAGAGAGAGGGTGGCACCACCATAGACGGTAGCCGCCTGCTGAATCGATGTCCCTGGACCAACACCTTGCTCTGTGCGGTAGTTGGGATTGTCAGTCATCAGATGCTGGATCTTGTCTGCATCGGTAAATTGGGTGCCAGCAGGGTAGGGGATATAGTATTGTACTGTACCTGCTTTAGTGACAGCGATCGCATCAAATCCTTCTAGAAAACTAGCTTTGATCGGAAATTGAAACCCTTTGCCCATCTGCTCTTTGAGTTCCTTGAAACTCATCCCAATTTTCGCCCCACCAATGCCAACAGGCGTAATCTGCTGTGCTGGACTTGTGGGGACTTTGAGTTTGGAGATCGGATCGGGTTTGGGATTCGCTTTGGTTTTATCCGGATCTGGGATCACCGGAATCTGCACCGGAGCTGGTTCGGGATATAGGGGCTTGGGTAAAGCTGAAATTATCGGCGTGGATGGTGCTGTTTTTGGAGGTGGTTGCAGTTTAGGGGTTTTCACTGGCGCAGGTGCAACTGCTACCGTTGGGGCAGGTGTTGGCGTTGGCTGGGTAGTCGTGACTGGTGGTGGAGTCACCGCTATGGGCGTAGGGGTTGGCGTAACTACAGCCGTTGGTGGCTGACTTTTTTGTCCACAAGCAGTCATTAGAACCGTCGCCAATACACAGAGGCTAAGGCAAATTCTTTGTTTCATCACTACTACCCAGCAAGCTGAATTTCAAAACACGTTAGAATCTAATTCTAACTCTAGTAAGCAGTTGTAGCCACTCAATGACAGTTAAGTTAGTTCTTCTTATTACTACAGTCGCCAGTCTGCTGATTCTGGAAAATAAGCTACCATTTTTTCGATTTCAGAACTCTCTGGGGTCAAGAATTACTGCTAATTTTGGCTTAGGGGCGATTAATTCGATTCTGGCGAGCATTTGGACGATCGCGATTACTCAGTTTGTCACGATTCCACAGATCGATCGAGGGCTAGTTGGCGCAATTTCCAGCCCGGTGATTGCGGGGATCTTATCCTTCCTAATTATCGATCTCTACATGTATTTTTGGCATCGATCGATGCACACAATACCATTAGCCTGGAGATTTCATCGGCTACATCATACCGATCGCACGATGAATGTGTCTACAGCCTATCGATTTCACCCGATCGAGATTATTAGTTCGAGTGTTCCAAAGCTGCTGTTAATTTGGTTGCTGGGAATTACGAGTAATTTTGTGTTGGTTTATGAGCTGGTATTTACTATTGTCGTCGCTCTACATCATAGTAATTTGGCGATGTCTGGATCGATCGATCGACTATTAGCGCGGGTAATTGTTACTCCCAATCTTCATCGGATTCATCACTCTGAAGTAGTTGCAGAAACTAATTCTAATTATGGCAGTGTCCTAAGCTGGTGGGATCGATTATTTGGAACTAATAACGATCGATCTGATGTGATTAATATTCAGTTAGGATTGACGGATTAACAAATAGTCTAAATTAATTAAACAGCTATAAATTCTTTTATTTCATGACACAATCTACAGTTATCACCCCAACTCCAGCCCAAGATTATTTGCCGCAGCTAGTCTATAATATAGCGATGCCGCAGCCGCAGACACATCTATTTGAGATAGAGTTAACAGTACACAACTGGGATCGAGAATTGTTAGATCTCAAAATGCCTGTCTGGACACCTGGATCTTATTTAGTTCGAGAATATGCCAAGCAACTACAGAATTTTAGCGCGGTAGATAGTCAAGGTAAACAATTAACTACTGAAAAAATTGCCAAGCATCATTGGCAGATTCAAACTAATCATCACAGCAGCATCATGATTAGCTATCGGATGTTTGCAAATGAATTAACTGTGCGAACAAATCATTTGGATGCTACTCATGGATATTTTAATCCAGCAGCATTATGTTTTTATGTACCTGGCTATGAGCATTGTCCGATCGAGATTACCATTATCCCACCAGCACCCAACTGGAAAGTTACCACCCCATTACCAGAAATTCACGCTCAAACTTTCTTGGCGGCTGATTTTGATACATTAGTAGACAGTCCATTTGAAATTGGTTGTCAGCAGATCTATGACTTTACGGTATTAGATAAGCCGCATCAATTAGTTGTCTGGGGTGAAGGTAATCTCGATCCACAAGTTGCGATTAATGATATCAAAAAAATCGTCGAAGTCGAGGCCAAAATATTTGGCGGATTGCCATATGAACAGTATATTTTCTTGCTGCATTTATCACCTGCTAGCGGCGGTGGCTTGGAACACAAAAATTGCTGCTCACTGTTATATCCGCGTTTTAGTTTTCAAGCTGGAGAGAAACACAATCGATTTATGCAGCTAGTTGCCCATGAATTTTTTCATCTCTGGAATGTTAAACGTATCCGCCCAATTGCGCTAGAAAAGTTTGATTATGAGCGAGAAAATTATACCCCGTCGCTCTGGTTTAGTGAGGGCACCACCAGCTATTACGATCTCCTGATTCCGCGATGGGCAGGGATTTATGATGAGCAAGAATTTCTCGCCGAACTGAGCAAAGAAATTACGCGGTTTATGACAACTCCTGGAAGACTGGTGCAACCACTGAGTGAGTCAAGTTTTGATGCTTGGATCAAGCTATATCGCCCCGATCCTAATAGTTCTAATTCTCAGATGTCCTACTATCTTAAGGGCGAAATGGTGACACTTTTACTAGACTTATTAGTCCGCGATCGGACCCACGGAAATAAGTCTTTTGATGATGTATTAGTCGCAATGTGGGAGCAGTTTGGTAAAGAGGAAATAGGCTTTACCGAAACTCAATTAAAGCAGATCATCGAGTCAATTGCTAACCATGATTTGACCGAATTTTACGATCGATATATTCATGGCGTAGCAGAATTGCCGTTCAATGACTACTTAGCGGCTGTTGGAGTTGAGCTAAAATCGATCGATACTAATAGTGTCCCAACTCTAGGCATCATTGTCAAAAGCGAATATGGCAGAGAGATGATTAAATCAGTTGCGAGCAATTCCCCCGCACAACTGGCTGGAGTCGATCCTGGTGACGAGCTACTAGCAATCGATGGATTTAAAATCAGTGCTGACAAACTAATCGACAGGCTTAAATCATATCAGGTTGGAGATCAAATTGAACTAACAATCTTTCATGGCGATCGATTAATCACAGTACCAATGATCTTAGCCCCATCACAACCCGATCGATATCAACTGTATCAAATAGAACATCCCACCGATCTTCAACGCCAATTATTTAAAGCTTGGGTACATTTGGAACATCACTAAAATACATAAATGTTTGATAAATCCTCTAGTATCTGTATGATATACATCAGGTTGCTGCTCATATGTACAGCAACCTCTAATATCACCACTGGATCACAGTACTTTCGAGGCTCAAACGTGAATCGCTTATTCAATCTTAAACCCCTTTCGATCGCAACAATTGCTACATTATCACTCGTACTCGGTTATTTTCAGCCTGCTCATGCTGGTGCTCCAGATTCCCGCATCAAAACAGCTCTAGATAAAGCAGGCTTAAAATATGAAATCACTACTGATGGTGACTTTAAAGTCTTGGTCAGATTTGATGATACTAGAACACAGATAATCCTGATTAATTCAAACACCGAAAAGCTTAAGGAAACGAATATGGAGATTCGGGAAGTTTACTCTGTTGCTTATCAAACTAACGGCAACCTCCCTGTAGAAGTTGCAAATCAATTGATGAAAGACTCTCAAAAACGCAAGATCGGTTCGTGGGAGTCAATCAGCATTAGTAGTGGAACTTCGATGGCAGCATTCAATGCGAAAGTGAGTGCAGATCTCTCCAGTGACAATCTCGAAAAGGTGATCCGTTTAGTGGGAATTCGAGCTGACGTAATGGAAAAAGAGCTAACTAGTGCAGACAAATTCTAATGGATAGCAACTATCGTAATAGTTAGAACAGATCAGATCCCCAACTTCTCCAAGAAGTCGGGGTTCCCTTCGCCAACCCAACCTAAATATTTTTAATTCACTATCCACTATTCACTATTCACTATTCACTAATTCAAATGTCTGTTTCTACTGAAAAAACGAGTTGGCGATGGCAGTTGGAGCAACTTCAACAGCAATTAGGTGAATGGATTGAGGTAAAATTAAGATCGAACGATCGAGATTTGCGACTCGATATTTTTCCATCCTGGCTAGGGGCATTATTAGTGCGACTGACTTGGCTGGTGCTAGCGGTATTAATTATTTGGTTTGGCTATCGAGTTATTTATCCTTATCTCCAAAGATGGTTAGAGCGGAATAAACAGTCTAAATTATCCCTAGATCTAGTCTCAGTTCCAACATATACAGCAGGAGAATTATTGAGTAAGTCTCAGCAATTTCAACAGAGCGGTGATTATACTCAAGCGAGTCGATGGTTGTACCTTGCGATGTTGCAGCAATTGAATGATGCAAATCTGATTCCACATCAATTTAGTCGAACAGATCGAGAGTATCTTCAGTTATTACGCACAGTTCCAATTATTGATATTGGTGAAATATTGGTATTAATCCACGAACAACTCCATTTCGGTAATAAGCAAATTGATAGCGCGGATTTCGACAGATGCCAACACGCTTATCAGCAAATCGAACGTCAGTTGGCGGTAAGTAGTGGAACTAGTGAGTAGTTAATTGCGATTGGATTCTAGATATTTAGTTATTTATGGCAGACTTTAAGAAGTTATTGAAGCAGTATTGGCAAGTGGGACTACTGGTAATAGTTGCAATTGTTTTAGTAACTGTGATTAGTGCAATCGGTGGTGATAGTCGGCTAGCCGGATCGAGCTATAATAACGCTGCTAATGGTTATAGTCATTGGTATAAGATGATGATCGATCGAGGTGTCAAAATCAATCGTTGGCAAAAGTCATTTCCCAAACTTGCCCAATTATCTGAATACGATCGAGACACAACATTGCTTCAAATCCAGCCTCAGCTACTAGAATTAGACATTACAAATCAACAGCAAGAATGGGTGAGTAAAGGGAATACCCTGGTAATTTTAGGTATAGACGCACCAGCAACTGAAACGACATTTCAGCGAGATATCCTGAGTCCGCAGGGAAATGTTAGAATTGAAACTACTCGGAGATTTAGAGCTAGTATCAATAATACTAAATCCCTGAAAGATGCAGATCAAATCGTAATTCTCGCAGATCGATCGGGTAGTGTCGTTACTCAATTTGAATTGGGCGGTGGTAAGATTATTATTGCCACTACACCTCATCTAGCTGCCAATGCCTATCAAGATTTTCAACCTAACAACGAGTTACTATCTGAACTTGTTACTGAAGATAGCCAACAGGTATTAGTAGACGAATATATCCACGGATATATCGATCGTAAGCCAATCATCGATCCAATTACAGGCGAAGTTAAAAAAGATGATGAAAACCGTGATAATAATGATGTTTTAGGTTATTTAGCATCCACGCCGCTAATTGTTGCCTTTATCAATCTATTACTGGGAATCCTAGTATTAGCGTGGCAACAAAATCGCCGATTTGGTAAAGTAGTGATTCCCAAACTACCAGAAGTTGATAATAGTGAAGCCTATATTCAGGCATTAGGTGGAGTCCTCCGCCAAGCAAATAGTAGTGAATTTGTGCTCCAAAATATTGGCAAAGCCGAACAACTATCCTGGCAACAAAAACTAGGGTTAGGCAAGGAACGATTGGTAGAAACTCAAGTTCTAATTACTGCCTGGGAAAATCAAATCCAACTGCCCACAGACGATCTCCGCTTCGTATTACAATTAACGGCAGCCGCACATCGTGTAAGCTCTACTGAATTGATCCTCTGGTTGTCTAAAATTCGCGAGATCGATCGACAATTGGGAATTAGACTTTAGGCTTTAGGCTTTAGCACTAATATGCAACAACTAACCGATCTTAACTACTTATCTAATCCCTAATCCCTAACTCCTAAATCCTAATTAAATGAATGAAACTCACGCAATTTTTCAACGACTCGGTAGCGCGTTACAAGAAGTTGTTTTCGGACAAGCAGAAACAACCAACCAGCTTCTAATTGCCCTCTTAACTGGCGGACATGTTATTTTAGAAGGCGTACCTGGAACCGGAAAAACGATGATGGTTAAGGTACTGTCACAACTAATTCAGGCTGACTTTAAGCGGATTCAACTGACTCCAGATATTTTGCCAGCCGATATTTTGGGCACAAATATCTTCGATCTCAAGAACCAAGAATTTATCCTTAAAAAAGGGCCAGTTTTCACGCAAATATTACTGGCTGATGAAATCAATCGGACTCCGCCGAAGACTCAATCAGCCCTGCTCGAAGCAATGGCAGAAGGACAAGTCACCCTGGATGGTGAGACGATGCAGTTATCAGATCTTTTTTGGACGATCGCCACCCAAAATTCGCTAGAATTTGAAGGGACATATCCATTGCCTGAAGCGCAACTCGATCGATTCCTATTTAAACTAATCGTGGATTATCCAGCCGCCGCCGCCGAGCGAGAGCTGCTGTCAACGGCGCGGATGACTCAGCCAGGGGCAAGAACAACTGGCACTAGACAATTGCAGCCAGTTGCCACTGTCGCAGACTGTCTGGCGGCTCGTAAATCGGTGCAGCAGGTAACTGTAAATGATAATGCCATCGATTATCTCCTCGCCCTCGTTCAACAAACCCGCAATCATCCAGATCTCAGTCTCGGAGCCTCTCCCAGAGCAGCAATCGCCTGGTTACATGCCAGTAAATCCGCCGCATGGCTCGATCGTCGTCAGGCTGTAATTCCCGATGATTTCAAACAAGTTGCAATTCCACTATTGCGTCACCGTCTCGTCTTGCGCCCAGAGGCGCAGCTAGATGGCTTGGAAATCGACAAAGTAATTGCTGGCGCGATCGATCGAGTCCCCGTTCCTCGCTAGGCTTTGGGCTTTAGTAAAAATTTAATACTCAAGATTTAAACTTGCTTGACTAATCTATCATTCGATCCACAAACGTTACCAGCACTGATTGAGCAGGGCTATATCATTAGCCAAGTTCACCCTAGTTTACCGCTGACAATTTATAACTACACCGCCAAAGCTCAATTCGATCGATATTGGGTGGAGGCAACTTTAGCCTGTCGTGGTTTGGTACTCGATCGAGATTACCAGATTGTAGCTCGACCATTACCCAAATTTTTCAACCTGAGCGAGTATCAAGGGACCCTACCCGATGGGGTGCCAAATATCTACGAGAAGCTCGATGGATCGTTGATTATTCTGTTTGATTACCAAGGACAGTGGGAAGTAGCTTCACGGGGCAGCTTTGCCTCGGAGCAGGCAAAAATGGCACGGGTATTATTAGCTAATTATCAAGCTGATGTAGAACAACTCGATCGAGCGCACACCTATTTATTTGAGATTATTTATCCCAGCAATCGGATTGTGGTTGATTACGGAACCGCCCAGCGATTGGTGCTGCTGGCTGCTGTCCATACCCAGACAGGGGTAGAACTAGAGCACACTAGCATCAACTGGATCGATCGAGCTGAGACTTATCCAGCCACCGCTTTACCTGAATGGTTGAAATCAATTGACGAACAGGAGTCCGAACTCAATAACCACGAAGGATTTATCCTCAAATGGCCGAGTGGTTTTAGGCTGAAGTATAAACTTGCTGACTATGTGCGACTACACCGAATTATCACTAGGGTTCAAGCCAAAGATATCTGGGAATGCCTAAGTGAACATCAAAATCTCACCCAGTTTCTCGATTCTGTCCCCGATGAATTTTACAATTGGGTCAAGGATACCAAATTAGAACTGGAAACTAAGTATCAGGAGATTGAAACTGAATGCCAGCGAGTATTTAAAGATTTGGGCAATAGAAGAGAAACAGCTATGTACTTTCAAACCCAAAAATATCCTGGCGTTCTATTCCTGATGTTAGACAAAAGAGACTATGAACAGGTAATTTGGAAGCTAATCAAACCTGGCTATCAACGTCCATTTCGATCGGACAATGATGTGTAAATAATAAAACAGGAGATTTAGCGCACCCACCCTCAATCGCCACCCCTGCCCTCTTGTTGATAACTGTTACAACACTAAAACTTACTAACCTCAAACCTGCTAAATAAATTACCCTTAGAAGAGGTACTCATATATCGAAATCGTATCAAACGGGGAAAACTGGCTATGCACCTAAGCGAAATCACCCATCCAAACCAGTTGCACGGTTTATCTGTTCGGCAGTTAGAGCAGGTTGCTCTGGAAATTCGGGAAAAACATCTTCAGACAGTGGCGGCTAGTGGTGGTCACCTAGCCCCTGGTTTGGGTGTTGTCGAGCTGACATTGGCACTGTATCAGACATTGGATCTCGATCGAGATAAAATCGTTTGGGATGTCGGACACCAAGCTTATCCCCATAAGTTAATTACGGGTCGATACAATCGCTTTCACACACTGCGCCAGAAGGATGGGATTGCTGGCTACCTCAATCGAAAAGAGAGTAAATTTGACCACTTTGGGGCGGGACACGCCTCTACGAGCATTTCTGCTGCCTTGGGGATGGCGATCGCCCGTGACCTCAAGGGCGAAAATTTCAAATGTGTGGCGGTGATTGGCGATGGTGCGCTGACGGGCGGGATGGCTCTAGAAGCGATCGATCACGCTGGACATTTACCCAAAACCAATCTGCTGGTAGTGCTAAATGACAACGAGATGTCGATCTCTGCCAATGTGGGTGCGATTCCCCGTTATTTGAACAAACTCCGCGTTAGTGCGCCGATTCAATTCCTCAGTGACAATATCGAGGAACAGCTCAAGAATATTCCGTTTGTGGGTGAAACAATCTCACCTGAACTCGCGCGGGTGAAGGAAGGGATGAAACGGCTGGCTGTACCTAAAGTCGGTGCCGTATTTGAAGAATTAGGCTTTACCTATATCGGCCCTGTGGATGGTCACAACCTGGCAGAATTGATTAGTACCTTTGAAGGTGCTCACAAGCACGCTGGGCCAGTAATGGTGCATGTTGTCACCAAAAAGGGTAAAGGATATGAGATCGCTGAAAAAGACCAAGAAGGCTATCACGCTCAAACCCCTTTCAATCTAGCTACAGGCAAAAGTGCCCCTGCAACTAAACCCAAGCCACCAACCTACTCCAAGGTATTTGCAGATACCCTAATCACTCTAGCCGGACAGAATCCCAAAATTGTCGCAATTACCGCCGCAATGGGTACCGGAACAGGCTTAGATAAGTTCCAGGCAAAATTCCCAGAGCGATACATCGATGTCGGCATCGCCGAGCAACATGCGATTACCTGCGCTGCTGGACTCGCCACGGAAGGAATGCGCCCAGTCGCCGCAATTTACTCCACCTTTTTGCAACGCGCATTCGACCAGATTGTACATGATGCCGCGATTCAACAGCTACCTGTATTCCTGTGTCTCGACAGGGCCGGAGTCGTCGGTACTGATGGACCTACCCACCAAGGGATGTATGATATAGCCTATCTGCGCTGTATCCCCAACATGGTGCTGATGGCTCCCAAAGACGAGGCCGAATTGCAGCGAATGGTAGTTACTGGAATTAACTATACAGCAGGTCCGATCGCCATGCGTTATCCGCGTGGTAACGGTTATGGTGTAGCCTTAATGGAAGAAGGCTGGGAAGAACTCCCGATCGGTAAAGCTGAAATCCTCCGCCAAGGTGATGATGTGCTGATGATTGCCTATGGCTCGATGGTACATCCAACCCTCCAAGCCGCTCAACTCCTGAATGAGCATGGTATTTCCGCCACGGTAATCAATGCCCGCTTTGCTAAACCCCTAGACACCGAATTATTTGCACCCCTCGCTCGTAAGATCGGCAAGGTAGTAACAGTCGAAGAAGGCTGTCTGATGGGTGGCTTCGGTTCCGCAATCGCGGAGTCACTAATGGATCTAAATGTGGTAGTACCAATCAAACGAATTGGTGTCCCCGATATCCTTGTCGAACATGCGACTCCCGATGAGTCACTAGCCAGTCTCGGCTTAACCAGCGACAAAATCGCCGATACTGTTCGCAATGCTTTCTTTAGTGAAAGGCCAGTAGCTGTTGCTGTTTAAATTAACTAACCCAAGTTACTACCCATAGAATGCCCACGATTAAAACCATCCTGACGGATACGCTCCGCGTTGGCGTAGCCTCGCCTTTGGCGTTATGTGGCTAAGGCTGCAAAGTCCGCCTACGCGGACTGAATTCTCTAGTCCGCATAGGCGGACTTTGCACACGGCGATGGGCGGTAGCGTTGGAGGGCGAAGATAAAACTTAAAGCTGTCAGAGATTTCTCGCCCCCACACTCCCCATCCCCCCAAATACCCTGACTTGCTACAATAAAAATATATTGGAAAAACTAAAAGTACCTCTACAACAGCGCAAAATATGGATATCAAAGCGATCGCTACATCTCGTCTAGACTGGACTGGAGATCTCTTGGCGATTGGGTTTTATGAGGATACGGTCGAACTAACTGGCGATCTGGCCGAACTCGATACCAAATCAGCAGGTGCGATCGCCGCACTGATTGCTGAGACTGAATTCAAAGGTGCTAAATCCAGCACGGCGGTCACTCGTGTTGGGGTGAATACGCCCATTAAGAAGGTCTTATTAGTGGGACTAGGCAAAACTGAGGGCGCGAAATTGGACACTCTTCGCAGGGCTGGGGCGACGATCGCCCGAATTGCCAAGCGGGAAAAAGCAACAACTCTGGGAGTTAGCTTGCCAGTCTGGAATGGAGATAGTGCAGTCACGGCGCAAGTAATTAGTGAAGGTTTACTACTCGCATTGCATCAAGACAATCGGTTCAAATCGGAAGTAGAGCCAAAACATCAGCTCAAATTAACAGAAGTTCACCTCTTGGATCTAGCTGGTAATGATCCGGCGATTACCAAGGCGCAAGCGATTGCCTCTGGGACAATTTTGGCGCGGGAACTAGTTGCAGCACCTGCCAATGTGGTGACACCAATGAGTCTGGCAGCAACGGCTCAAGAGATGGGCAAAGACTATGGCTTCACGGTCAAAATCCTCGAACAGGCAGAATGTGAAGCCTTGGGCATGGGTGCGTTTCTAGGTGTGGCTTTAGGCTCAGAGATGCCGCCAAAATTCATTCACATGATTTATACCCCCGCAGGTATACCACGGCGGAAGATCGCGATTATTGGTAAGGGTTTAACCTTTGATTCTGGTGGTTTGAATATCAAAGGGGTAGGGAGTGGAATCGAGACGATGAAAATGGACATGGGCGGTGCAGCCGCAATGTTTGGGGCGGCAAAAGCGATCGGTCAAATCAAGCCTGATGTGGAAGTTCACTTCATTAGTGCCGTGACTGAAAATATGATCAGCGGTCGCGCCATGCACCCTGGGGATATCCTCACTGCTTCCAATGGCAAAACGATCGAAATCAATAACACCGACGCAGAGGGGCGATTAACTCTGGCTGATGCGTTGGTCTATACGGATAAATTGGGGCTGGATGCGATCGTCGATCTAGCTACTCTCACAGGTGCCTGTATTATCGCCCTCGGTGACGATATCTCCGGCTTGTGGAGTCCCGATCAGGCTCTCGCCGATGGCATTCTCGCCGCTGCCGAGCTGGCAGGTGAAAACTTCTGGCAGATGCCTCTCGCTGAAAAGTACTTCGATGGCATTAAATCCCCAATCGCCGATCTCAAAAATACTGGTCCTCGCGGCGGCGGTTCCATCACCGCTGCTCTATTCCTCAAACAGTTTGTCAAAGATACGCCCTGGGCGCACCTAGATGTCGCTGGGCCAGTTTGGAGCGACAAGGAGCATGGCGTGAATAACGCTGGCGCGACGGGTCATCCGGTACGGACGCTGGTGAATTGGGTGCTGGGATAGAGTGTGGGAGTGAGGAGTTGGGAGTTGGGAGACAGGAAGAGGAAGGTTGCGTGGAAGATAGATCCAGAACGCTTGCGTTCCCAAGAGTTTTGTCGGCTTTACCGTTCTAAACTCCCAACTTCTTATTCCCAACTCCCAACCCCCAACCCCCAACTCCCAACTCCCAACTGAACCCCGTACTAGCCACACCCGAATATAACTGTCATCCTAGTAAATAGGGTCACTGAATCCATCGCACCGACTCCCTGCCCACCCAAAAAATAGACAGTCTTGATTCACTATCCACCATCCACACTTCTCCTTGCGGAGAGGTTTCACCAACGGCTACGCTCTGCTAAGGCAGACGCTATTGCTTACGCAAACACTCCGCTACCGCGAACAGTGCAAGCCATTCACCATCCACTTTAGCTGTCTAACTTGGCACTCGGAAGAATTACTAAAAATGACTACAGCAGGAAATACAACAACGATCGCACTCCTAATTATCTCACTGGGGATTCTGGGCTGGGGTTATTATCGAAATCGCGACTTGGGCAAATTTGGGATGCTCTCATGGCTGCAATCGGCGGTGCTGATGATTCCGTGGCTGTTGAGCTTCGGAGCTTTGGTGGCTGGAGTGTACATTAATTTGGCTGGAATCCTGCTGCTGTTGGTAATTTCTAGTGGCTTGTATATTTGGTTGGGTGGCAAAGTTCGAGTCGCAGCCGAAGATCCAGAAACAGCGGTCAAAATTGCGAATAGATTAGTAGAATTGCGGGGTAAACAGGCGGTCAAATCTGCTGAACTTACTGGACAAGCGATCGCCATCGATCACACAAATCTAGACATGCCCGATCCAGATTTGAGCAGTGTTAAAAGTATCTTTGGAATTGATACTTTCTACGCTACAGAAACTCTAGCCTATCAACAAGGTGCGATTTTCAAGGGTAATTTACGCGGTGATGCTGCTCATGTTCATCAGAAATTGACAGACAAACTTTATAGTAAAGTCGGTGATAAATATCGGTTGTTTCTCGTTCCCGATCCTGAAGATCGTCCGGTGGTAGTGGTACTGCCAAGTGCTAACGATCCACAGCCCGCTACAGTAGGACAAAAGATCTTAGGAATCGTGATGTTGATTGCGACTATTGCCTCTAGTTTGGAAGCAATGGGTGCATTCTTAGGCTTTGATTTTTATGAGCATACCGATCGATTTAAAGAAGTTGCCCCCTTAGCATTAGGCATTTGGGCAATCTTAATCGCTCATGAAATGGGACACCAAGTAATTGCCGAAAAGTGTCAGGTTAAAATTGGTTTACCCTTCTTTTTACCAACGGGACAAATTGGTGCATTTGGTGCAATTACCAGATTTGAATCACTCGTACCTGATCGAACTGTCCTATTTGATGTCGCTCTAGCTGGCCCTGTGGTAGGTGGTTTATTTTCTCTGGTAATGCTGCTAGCTGGTCTATTTTTATCCCAGTCTGGCGGTGGATTGGAGATTCCAACGCAGTTTTTTCAAGGTTCATTACTGGTGGGCACGATCGCCAAACTCGTATTGGGCGCAACTATTAGTCAGGCGACAATCTCAATTCATCCACTGGTAATTATTGGTTGGTTGGGATTGGTGATCAATGCGCTCAATCTGATGCCAGCCGGACAATTGGATGGTGGTAGAATTGTCCAAGCAATCTATGGTAGAAAAACAGCCCAACGCAGTACTCTAGTTACCCTAGTGATTTTAGGATTTGTGGCGTTTTTCAATCCGGCAAATCTGGTAATTCTCTATTGGTTGATCTTAGTTGGCTTTTTGCAACGATCGCTCGAACGTCCAAGCCTAGATGAAATCACTGAACCTAACGATTTTCGTGCTGCATTGGGTTTGATTGCGCTATTTGTAATGGCAGCAATTATCATTCCGTTCAGTCCAGAATTAGCCGGAAAATTCGGCATCGGAATCTAATCGTAGGGTAGGCTACGCCAGCGAGAATACGAGCGCGGCGTGATGTTTCGGTTGGGACGCTTTCAAAAAGTCCAAGGTCCAGGGCTATACTTTACCATCCCAATCATCGATCAAAAAGTGCAGGTAGATGTCCGTACCAAGGGTGTTCCCCAACAATTACCTGGTACTGGAAGTCAAAATGTTTAGTATATTGTCTTTTTAAATTGACGATCGGGTGTCGATCGAGTTATCACGGGTAAAATTTAGGGCTAAAATTGAAACATGAAAACTTCAACTTAACAAATATCTACCCATGCCTAACATTGAATTTAAAGATTTGAGCGGATCGATCGGCACTGAACTATTTGCAGATACCGAGAGCTTTCTAGAAGACTTGGGTGATGATGCGGCAAACATCATTGGTGGTAGCAGCAATAAGCAGTTTCAACAAACTGCCATGACAACTACCGTCTATATTCCATCAGAACATGAGTTTCCTCACGGGGTTCGTTCCACCATCTTCTTGCACAAACCTCACCCTATTCGTTTTCCTCGCCCACACCACCCTGTGCGTTATCCTCGCCCAATTCACCCTGTTTTTTCGGGACATGATGCCTAGTCCAAGATGTTAGCAATTATGGACTATTGAATGATGGAGATTGGAAGTTGGCGATCGAAACATAGTTCTGAGATCGCCGACTTCCAATCTTCAGTTATTACTTTAAACAACCGATCGATGTCACTATCATTAAGTTCTGATAATATCTTTGCCTATCTTGCCGATCGCAAGATCGTACCATCAGAATCAGCTCAAGATTGGAAAGTAGAGCACAGCGGTGGTAAAAACTTTAATCTGATTATTCGTAATTTAGCAGGGGCAGGAATATTTCTCAAGCAGGAGCGATTCGATTGGGATGGTGATACATTAGGTGAACTGTTAAATGAGTCGGCTGTTTGTCAACTGCTCGAGAAAATCGCAGCAGCAGAAGGGATAAATAATCATTTTTGTCAGCAGATAATCGATCGAGATCCCCAACGTTCGGTCATTATTTCTCAGTTTTTACAGGACTATCAAAATCTTGAAGCTATCTATACCGGAGATCGGCTCAAATGGTCATTAGCAATTCCGACAGCACTCGGTAAAGTGATTGCAACTATTCATCAATCGACTTGGAATCGAATAGATTATCGCGACTGGCTCATGAAAGAACTTGGTGGTAAATTGCAGGTCAGTTTCATCAAAATCGGTCGATTAACTCCAGAGATTTTTGCAGATACGCCTGCTGATGGCATTAAGTTTCATATGCTGTATCAGCGGTACGAAAGCTTGGAGCAAGCCATTGATAATCTGATCTCGCGCAGCAGATCTAGCTGTCTGATTCACGGAGATTTTAAGCTCAATAATATTTTACTCGATCCAGCAGCTTTGGCTGTGAGACCGATCGATTGGGAACGCGGAACTTGGGGGGATCCAGCTCTAGATCTGGGTAGTTTAATTGCTAGTTATTTATTGCTATGGTTAGATAGTTTGGTGGTGCAGCGGACGATGAAGATTGAAGAAACCTTGCAATTAGCTGTAGTTCCCCTTGATGCAATTCGTCCCTCTATATCTGCTTTTATTAGTGGATATATCCAACAATTTCCAGCGATAATCGATCTGGATCCAGATTTTGCGACTAAGACGATTCAGTTTGCTGGAGTGAGTCTGATTATTCAAGTTCTGGCTAGTATTCAATATCAGAAAGTTTTTACCAATAGCGGTATTGCGACACTTCAGGTGGCGAAAAGTCTGCTGTGCCGTCCCATAGAATCTATGTCAATTGTTTGCGACAGGTCGTCCTTCGATCGCTAATAAACAGACAATCTAAATATGGATCACTTACTTAAATCGCAGCTTGAGGATATTGCAACTAATTTAGAAATTAGGGATGGACTTACTATCGCTCATCCGCAGTATCGATCGTTAGAATTACCACCCGAACTCAAATCTCAAATTCAGACATTATCACCTGAACTTCAGATAAAATATCTAGCTTGGCAGTTGAAAAGCTTCTTATATGGAGTTTATTACAATGGCTCCTGGCGATCGATATCAGCATCAAATGATACTCTAGATCGATCTAGTATTGTCAAAGCTGACTGGTCAAATAATTCTTTTATGGGAATGGATTCCCAATTTTACGATCGACTCAAGACAGCCAATCATGGTGTGGGATTTTACGATCCAGATTGGCAAATTATTAGTCAAGAAAATGATGGTATTCTCAAGATTAATAAAAATGAACTGAGCTTGTATATCGATCGAGGCAGCTATCTCCAACCGACAGAACTTAATGCTCCAGTTGGATCTATGGTATCGGTAAAAATGCCTCACAATCTGATTCAGAATGGCTTCTATATTGCAGTTAGCGATCGAGGTAGTTTTGATAGATCTCTAGCTCTGGCAGATAGTCAAATTGTCAGATTCTATTTCAATATTACCCCAGATGGCGCAGTGGCACTAATGGCAGCCCTGACGGTTGAATTAAATCAAGCAAATATACCATTCAATTTCAAAGTCCTCTACAATCCTACTGATTACGATCGATACGATCCTGGAGTACTATACATTCAGCGTGGTTATTATCGGGTAGTCCATCTCATCCTCGAACAAATATATCCCCAGCAGCAAGCATATTTTAGATCGGCAATTCCGTTATTTACGAAACAAATTGCTCCAGGATTGGCTGTTGCTGAAGAGCCAGACTGCAAGTTTGGTGAAGCTGAAAGTTTTGGATTGAATCGCTGTCAGATTATCGCTAATGCCTTGATTCAAGCAAATAGTGAAGATGCTCCTACCCCAGCAACTAAGTTAGCGGCGATCGTCCAAAATTTTGATAACATGGGGATTAGCCTGGAATATCCTTTTCTCAATTCTAATAGTGTGGATATTTATCCAGTATTGAACCTAATTAATAATTATTAATCAACTCTTTTGCTTGAGAAAACCCATCAATCTACCTAAAAATGAAGCGGAAACTGGTGCAATCACTTTCTCATTCGCACTAACCACTAATTTTGGTAGATTCATCATCTTATCGATGGCTGGCTGGTGTGGATCCACCGATACATTTTGCACCAAGCCAATGGCGATTAGGCGGAAGCCAATTTGCTGCACTTTTTCGACAGGTACATTTGCTTGAACGGCAATTTTGTCGATCGATAGCTCTCCTAGAGCCAGATTCCAGACTTTTGACTCTGCTGTGTCCAATCGCAGCTTGGGAGCTGAAGTCGTAAATCGCAGCAGTCCAGATGTTGGCGTGGGTAACTTTGTATTCAAACTACTCCAATCGTGGAGCATTCTCAGTCCTAGCAAAGATACTTCCTTGGCGGGTACACTAATTCCAGTCATTTCTTTGTAGACTAACGGTGCTTGGGGATCGAACCGAAATTGACCGTTATGATGTTCGTCGAATAACGTACAAATACCCGCCACCACTTGAGCCTCAAATAGTAACCCAAGCTGATCTGCATCTAGCAGGTTACAAGATTTGAGGTGTGTACCCAGTGGTTGACTGAGCTTACTCGCATGAAATGATAATCCAGTGATCTGTTCAGCCGAAAGCCACTGTCGCTGGGCGATCATCTTGATTAGCCCCTTATGTCCGGTATTCAACGACATAATACGTCCGGCTTGAAAGGAAATAGTATAGGGGTTGCTGATAAAAGCCAAAACTCAGACACAGAAGGAGATATAAGCTGTAAAAAGTTACTTAGGTTCAATGAAATCGGCTAAAATCAACTAAAATTAGTGAAGACATCGACATATCCGTACAAACAATGTATAAAA
>JANNDL010000190.1:0-9221 GCA_031387665.1 Chamaesiphon sp. OTE_75_metabat_95
TTAGGACATCGATTGTAGGGGCGGGTTTATGCTAGAAATTTCGGCTGTACACTCATAACCTCAGAACAAAACCCGCCCGCAACCGCCAAGGCAATAAATAATCTATTGTAATATGTCCTAACGACCTTGGCGGTTGCTATAGTTGTAATGAACTAGTTTAATCCTTGCAAAAATCCCTGCCATTAGCATGGTATTACCAGCACAAGCAGGGACAGTCATTTAGGTAGTTTGGACTCAATCTGACAATATATTGCAACTGAAACTAGCGAACATTTGCAGTCTCAACAACCTTATCGATCAAACCATACGCCATCGCTTCTGGGGATGACATGAAGTTATCTCGATCGGTATCTTTCTCGATTTGCTCTAGAGTTTGACCCGATTTATCAGCCATGAGTTGGTTGAGCAGCGTCCGAGTTTCTAAGATATGCTTGGCTTCGATCTGGATATCTGATGCCTGCATCCGTCCGGTACCGCCTAAAGGCTGGTGGATCATGATCCGCGCATGAGGCAGTGCCAACCGCTTGCCAGGACTTCCCGCCGCGAGTAAGAATGCGCCCATCGAAGCAGCTAATCCCACGCAGATGGTTACGACTTCTGACTTGATGTGCTGCATCGTGTCATAGATTGCCATTCCCGCAGTGATTTCGCCACCAGGGGAATTGATATAGAGATAGATTGGTTTGCTGGAGTCTTCAGAATCTAGATACAGCATGTATGCGACGATCGCATTAGCCATATTTGCATCGACTTCCTCAAACATGAAAATAATCCGTTCGCGGAATAGTCGATCGTAGATATTGATCCACTGTTCGTTAGAACTTCCAGGGAGACGATAAGGAACGCTGGGTACGCCGATTGACATAGGATTTAGGGGGTGTGGGGGGTGTGGGGAGTGTGGGGGGTGTGGGGAGTGTGGGGAGTGTGGGGAGTGTGGGGAGTGAAAAGAACGCCTGCGTTCACTATTCGCTAAACCACTAAACCACCAAACCACCAAACCACTAAACCACTAGATCAAGTTCTTTCGAGCTTTCCAGGACTCGATCGATCAGTCCATATTCTTTGGCTTCATGCGCTGTCATATAGAACATGCGCTCGCTGTCTTGCTCGATTTTTTCGGGGGACTGTCCGGTTGTCTTGGAAAAGACATCAATAATTTCTGTTTTCTTCGCCAAGATTTGAGCAGCACTGACAATGATGTCCGATGCTTGTCCTCTAGTACCTGCACGGGCAGGCATCAAGCCGATATTGGCATGGGGTAGACTTGCCCGTTTACCAGGACTACCAGCAGATAGCAGCAGTGTGGCGATCCCCATTGCTTGACCCAGACAGATCGTATATACCTCCGACTTGATATGCTTGATCGTGTCGTAGATAGCTAGTCCAGCCATCACCGACATCATCCCCGCATCCATATTCGCCATTCCCGCAGCGACAGGATCGCCGAGGGAGTTGATATAGAGATAAATCGGTTTGGTATTATCGACTGACTCTAAATAAAGCAAGGATGACACCATACTATTGGCTAATCCATCGGTAATTGGTCGATCGAGAAAGATGATCCGATCCTGGCTCATGCGGGTGTAGATGTTTACCCACTGCCAATACGAACTTCCAGGAATGTTATAGGGTACTTTTAAGATTCGATCGATAGACATGGGGATAGAGAATAGGGAATAGGAAATTGTAGGTTGGGTAGCGCGATAGCGTTGGCGAAGCCTTGCGGAACGCATTAACCCAACATTTCTAGATCGTTGGGTTTCATTCTTCAACCCAACCTACGCAGGTTATTTACTTCACAATCCTAAGTCCCTTTAAACTAAGACAGGAATCGCGGTTGGCAAGTCCTTCGCACTATTGAGGACGACATCGATGATGCCGTAGTCTTTGGCTTCGGTGGGAGTCATGTACAACATTCGATCGGTATCTTTGGCGATTTTCTCCGCCGACTGTCCAGTACTGTGAGCGAAGATATCCAAGATCGCAGTTTTGTTGTCGATGACTTCCTTTGCTCGAATCTGAATATCACTGGCTTGACCCTGTGCGCCACTACGGGGCTGGTTGAGGACGATCGTGGCGTGGGGGAGACTTGCCCGACAGCCTTTGGTGCCTGCGGCGAGAATCATCGCGGCGGTGCCCATCGCCTGCCCAATGCAAATCGTATGCACGGGTGGCTTGATGTAGCCCAGCGTATCGCAAATCGCGAACGCTTCGGTTTCAAAGCCGATCGAATCGCCCGTGTACCAAGATGTTCCTGTGGAGTTGATATAGAAGTAAATCGGTTTATCGGGATTGTCAAACTGGAGATACAACAACTGAGCGATAATCAATTTGGTCGGATCGTAGCCCATCTGCCGTTTGTAGTCATCGGAAGAGACTAATGGTCCTCCCATATAGACAATCCGCTCTTTGAGTAATAATGAGGGTAAATCTGGGGGTGGAGTCCGGTAGTAGCTATCCCCGCCGCCTGAATATTGGGACTGAACCATATCGTTATTCCACTAGCATCACTTTATATGTATCTATGGTAACTTGTTGGCGACTGGTGGGGATTGTGTTGATAACCGATTATCCAGAATTTGCTTACTTTTCGTTCTTTTTCTTAATCCAGCTAAATATCTGTCCTACTGTTAGCTCGATTGCGGTGGCGAATTTTGGTACTGGCAGAATAGTGGTAGGCTCATCGATAATTTGAAAGGTTCGATCGGGCAGACAGATAAAGATGGATCGATCGTTCGGATCTATCAACCACCCCATTTGAGTGCCATGAGCCAGACAGTGATTAATATTTTTTAGAACTCTAGTCGTGCTTTGTTCTGGAGAAAGTACTTCTATTGTCCAATCGGGCGCAATAGTAACAGCATTAACGATGTCCCCATTATCATCGTAGGAAATATTCGCCTCTTCAAAAACAACCACATCGGGCACAACTGCTCTACCACCAAAGACACATCGTAGCTCTGGAAATGCTTGAGCAATATTTGTTTCGCTCCAAGCAAGAGTAAACTCCAAAAACAAACGACCTTGAATGACGCTATGTTGAGTCTGAGGCATAGGTTTCTGAATAATTTCACCGTCGATATATTCACTAGCAGGCTTAGTATCTGGCAGTTCTAGGAACTCTTCTAAGGTAATTTGTCTAACTGGGGTCTGAACCATTTGTAACATGCTCCAAAAGTCTTACTTTTATTATGCCTCAAGGCTCGATCTGCACAACACAAACTATTCCCATTTTGAGGGTGAAAAATGTTCACCCTCTATTTGTTACAGCTAATTTTAATAGATTGACAATTGCGTTCGCATAGCGTCTCTGGAAGAGAATCGACTATTTCTTTGCAACTAGATACTTGCTCATAAAATGCACCTCAGTAGGTAATACTTCAGAGAAGCCAGCTTTGTTGAGTCGATCGATCAAATCATCCTCCATATAGCTGCGATAATAAGGCTCATGGAAGGTTTCATGGAACATGTGCATCATGGCTTGTAGTTCGGGTGAATCACTCACCTGAATCGAATCGCAGATGATAAAAGTCCCACCAGGCTTGAGTACTCGATAGCATTGGGCGATCGCATTTTGGCGCACATTTGGTGGCAGTTCGTGGAATAAAAACACACAGGTAACAGCGTGGAAATAATTATCTACATAGGGCAGCTCTTCAATATTTCCCTGCAATAGCTGCATCAATTCCCCTTGCAGATCCGCAGCTTGTTCGTTTGCTTTGCGTAAGTAAGCACCCGACAGATCCACCCCAAATAAAGAAGCTTGAGGCAACATCGCCCGCACCCCGCGCAGAGTTCGCGCAGTCCCACAGGCAGCGTCCAAAATGCGAATCTGTCTGGCGGGTACATCAGCAAATGCCTTCAAACTAGCTTTGAGTGGAGCTAGAATCCGACGGCGCATCGAGTCAGCACTACCACCAAATAAGATCTCGACTTGCAAATCGTACAGATTGGCAGAAAGATCGCTCAAATATCCACCACTCTGATGGTGAAAGTTTTGGACGTAGTAACTAGGGTAGCCTTCAGTATCGATGTCTCGATCGAAATCCTGATACTTTTTATCATCCGCACGCGCCCACACACTTGGCATATCCGCAATCAATGCGGGATACTGGCGCAAATAATCCTGCCAAGGTTCATCAAATAGCAAGCTAGTCGGATAAACCCCATCTTCGGCATCTTGCCAGTCTACCGCGATGAGGTCATCAACGCTCTTTTGGAGCTTCGCCAGCAATTCTGGCGGCACCGGAATCGCTGGTAGGTTGTTGGGCTTGAGAGCCTTGCGTGCTTGGATGCTTAGAGTCTTGTGGGCGAAGCTCAGATAGCTCTTGCCTTGTTGAAGGGTTTGGTAAGTTAGCTTGGTGAGAGTATCGACCATTGTGGGAAAAACCTTATTTTCAGCAGTATAGTTAACAAAGTTAACAAATCTTTACTAACTTGTAAATTAAGAATAGTGTTTTTGCCAGCCCTTTATGCCTCAAGGCTCGATGATAGCAGCGTTTTGAGTTCTGCCGCAACTTGCCACGGGTTTCGCCCTTTAAATGGTGCTGCAATAACGGCTTCGTAAGGATTGCGCCCAGTTTTGCGAACAGCCGAGATTGCTGACTCAAAAGTCAATCCCCGTCCAGCAACGAGCCATGCAGCTAAAATATGCCCAGTTCGCCCAATCCCACCAGAACAATGCACTACCACTTTTTCCTGCTGTCGGTCTGCTATGGCTAAAAAAGGTAAGATTCGATCGATTAGCAATTCGGGTGTCGCTAAACTAAAATCTTCAATCGGTTCCCAACAAACATGTTCTCTGCCAAAGGCTTGTCTATAACTGTCAAGCAAATTATCGTAGCGATCTAGCTGCTTTCTAGTCAATAAACAACAAACACGTTGAATATCTCGATCGATCATAAACTTTATCCACCGCCTAACTTGCTCATCAGCATATCCAGGACGAGCGGCACCAAATACGATCGATTCATCTGCCGAAGCCGCAGTAAATCTGTACATACTGTCTTTGCCTTCTAGTGTCTGTCTGGCTTATTATTCCTCAATGCTCGATTGAGATATCGAAATAGATTTTCGAGTGTCAATTCTGTTAATCTACCGCTACTTAAATTAGCTAATACGTCCTCATTTGTATTTAGTAGCTCTCTGGCTTGTAATGATGTTAATTCTCTATCCTTAATTGCTTGATTGATTTGTCGAACTAATTCAGATTTGAGCAGCATCTCTTCCGCATTCTCAAAACCCATATCTGCAAAGACATTACCGCTACTGAGTTCAAATTCGATATTCTGTTCGGTATCAAAGGGTTGTGCTGTCATAATTTTCCTGATAATGTTCCTGCGCCAACTTCAATCTACGTTCGATTAAGGCGATATCTGTTTTTGGGGTCGCGATACCTGACTTAGATTTCTTTTGAAAAACATGTAAAACGTAAACTGCTTCAGCAAATTTAATCGTATACACTGCTCGGTAAGTATCACTATCAAAATCCTCTACTAACTCTAAAACTCCAGCACCTTTAAAACCTTTTAATGGTTTAGCATTCTCATGCTTTTCTCCAGATTGTGCAAGGTCTAGTCCGTGTCCTAATTCTCCTTTTACTCGATCTGGAAACTGTACGATATCTCTACGAGATCTGCCCATCCAGATAAGCGGTCTGCGGTTTGGTGCTTCCGCCATAATTATCAGTCAGATTGACGAACATCCCTCCTACCAATTATACCTCAACTCATCGATCGCTCCACCAGCCGTCACGATCTGAACAAGAAGAGTTTGCTAAACTAGAGAAGCATTCATTTCTTTTCAGCTATGGGCATCACGCTAAATTCCGAGCAAGAAGCCATTGTTGCCAACTTAATTGCGACTGGCAGCTTTCAAACGGCTGATGAGGTGCTGCAAGTGGCGTTGAAGCTGCTAGAGCCGGAGCAACAATCTTATCAATCTTGGGTTGTCCAAACTCGCGCACAGGTACAAGAAGGAATCGATTCACTTGAACGAGGTGAAGGTGTGGATGGCGAAACAGCAGTCAACGATCTACTGGCGAGAATCTCTATTCGATAAATAATCAGCAATAAATTAACTATGGAATATCGTCGTTTTGGTCGGACTGAGTTACAGATGCCTGTGTTTTCCTGCGGGGGAATGCGCTACCAGCACAAATGGCAAGATCTGCCGATGTCGGAGATTCCTGATGAGAATCAGCTTAACCTGGAAGCGACAATTCGTCGATCGCTAGAAGTCGACATCACCCATATTGAAACGGCCAGATTCTATGGCTCGTCAGAGGTTCAGCTCGGTCAGATCTTACCGAAATTAAACCGCCAGGACTTTATCTTTCAAACTAAGGTTGCACCTGTTGCCGATCCGCAGGAGTTTCGGAAGACGTTTGAACTATGCCTATCACGGCTGAATTTAGAATACGTCGATCTGTTTGGGGTGCATGGCATTAACGATCGCACCACCCTCGATTTTGCCCTGCGTGATGGTGGCTGCTGGGAAGTCGCCAAACAACTCCAGGCGGAGGGGAAAATCAGGTCAATTGGCTTCTCTACCCATGCCCCGCTGGATATTATTCTAGAAGCGATCGAGAGCGATAAATTCGATTATGTTAATCTTCATTGGTACTATATCAACCAAACCAATTGGGCAGCGGTAGAAGCCGCCACCCGCCACGATATGGGCGTGTTTATTATCAGCCCAACCAATAAAGGTGGCTTGCTCAACCAACCATCAGCAAAACTCGTCGAACTCTGTCAACCACTCAGTCCGATTGTATTTAACAATCTCTTCTGTCTCAGCCATCCCCAAATCCATACCCTCAGCGTTGGTGCAGCCACACCCAGCGATTTTGACGAACATCTCAAAACCCTACCGCTCCTCGCCCGCTCCGCCGAACTGCTGCCCCCCATCATCGATCGACTAGAACGTGCCGCTACTGAGAAACTGGGGACAGAGTGGGTAAATACGTGGAAGGAAGGCTTACCAGCCCATACAGACACACCTGGGGACATCAATATGCACACGATCCTCTGGCTGCGGAATCTCGCGATCGCTTATGACATGGTTGAATATGGCAAAATGCGCTATAACCTACTCGAAAACGGTGGACACTGGTTTCCAGGTGCCAAGGCTACCAATCTCAAGGATCTAGATTTCTCCGCCTGTCTTGCCAACAGTCCCCATGCTGCCACAATTCCCGATTTGCTCTGGGATGCCGATCGAATGTTGGGTGGGATAGAAGTTAAGCGTTTGTCTCAGAGTTAGGCTTTGGGCTTTAGGTCAATAATTTTAGATGTGATAGTTACCTGAAATCTAGCTGGTGGGCAGTGCCCACCCTACGATACTACGAATTTCCTTCCCCTAGAGCCTAAAAGCCTAACCCCTAAAGCCTAGTCACCTATTGACCAGTCCGCTAAATAGTGGTATCTTAGCAAAGCGCATAAAGCGCACCTCAAGAAAATTTTACAAGCGGATGTGGCGGAATTGGTATACGCGCACGCTTGAGGTGCGTGTGGACTTGTCCTTGGGAGTTCGAGTCTCCCCATCCGCATAATTTAGCCTGTTAAAGTGGTTGCCGTCTTCAACGATCGCAGCCACTTTGTTTTTGGTTATTATTGGTTCGATCGGTAGTTTATTTTTGCCAATCGTGCTATTATATAGCTTCAGCTAAGGGTACGTGGTTCAGTGGATAGAGCATCAGGTTCCGGTCCTGAGGAGCGGGGGTTCGAGTCCCTCCGTACCCATACAACAAAAGCAGCAAGCACATGTTAAGGTGCCTGCTGCTTTTTAGTTTGGAGTCTACTAAGCGATGCCGAGTAGACTATCTAATTTTCCATGTGCATCGAGATCGTGAATGTCATCACAGCCACCGATGTAGGCATCATCGATAAAAACTTGGGGCACAGAACGTTTGCCATTGGCTCGTTTGGACATTTCCGAGCGAGCATTCTCGTCGCCATCGATCGAATGTTCGGTGAATTCGACACCCTTACTTTTGAGCAAAGCTTTTGCCCGAATGCAAAACGGGCAAGTTCGCCATGTATAGATTTCAATATTTGGCTGCATGGCAGTTCTAGTTGATATTAGGCTGGTATTTATCTTCCATTCTAATTTTAGCCTATAAAAAATAGATCGTCTGTGAGGAGCGATCTACGGTTGCAGTAGTTATTGGGTAACTAATGTAATTAATACTACCCGTAAATTTACTTGTTGCGAACCGCCACTTGATGTATTTATCTCAGCCAAACAGCTTAGTTTCAAAATTTAGCTAGCCACCGATGGGCGGCGATGGAACTACAGCCACAAATTCATAACTCCAAAAACCTCGCGCCGTCTGGTTAAATTTGCTATAGTCAGCAGTGAGTGTGAATATTAATTTTATAGAGAGCATCCCTAATGGCGTTTGTACAAGAAGCTTTACCTTATGATGTCAGTGCTTTAGAGCCTCACATGTCTGCCAAGACGTTTGAGTTTCACTATGGCAAGCACCATGCTACCTATGTAGCCAACCTGAACAATCTTGTCAAAGATACGCCAATGGCGGACTTATCGATCGAAGATATTGTTAAGGCTAGTTTTGGTGATGCTAGCAAGGCAGGTATTTTCAATAATGCTGCTCAGGTGTGGAACCATGCTTTCTTCTGGAAATCCATGAAGCCAAATGGTGGCGGAGTTCCAACTGGTGAACTGGCGGCTAAAATCGACGCAGCCTTTGGTAGTTTCGATCAGTTTAAAGCAGATTTCAAAACTGCTGCAACGACTCAATTTGGTAGTGGTTGGGCATGGTTGGTGAATGATGGCGGTACGCTCAAGATTACCAAAACTGGTAATGCTGAAAATCCGCTGGTTCACGGACAAACTCCGCTGATTACGCTGGATGTTTGGGAGCACGCTTATTATGTCGATTTCCAAAATCGTCGTCCTGACTTTATCAGTACCTACTTGGATAACCTGGTAAATTGGGATTTTGCTGCTGCTAACTTGAAATAGCAGTCCTTGCTAATGTGCTATTGCCTAGTTTAGATCCAAGGGTACCCACGAGGGGCACCCCTACACGATTAACCTGTAGGGGTGCCCCTCGTGGCATACGTGTCAACTTAAGGATTTTAGCAACGAGCCTAGTACGTTCTAGCCCCCGCTAAAATTGTGATTGGGACGAGAGAATGAGACTTTCAGTCCCTACGATGTCCTTAAGTTGACACGTATGCCCTCGTGGGTACCCT
>JANNDL010000203.1:0-7405 GCA_031387665.1 Chamaesiphon sp. OTE_75_metabat_95
ATTAGCTTGAGGACGCTTACTGGCACCTGTTCCCACTCTTCTGGGGTAATTGCTGCTATTAGTTCGGGCACTGTTTTTTCCATCTGCCTTACGTTAACAGATTTTCTCTATTTTTGTTACCCCCCGTGAACTTCTACGAAATTAGTCTTACTTTATAGAGATTTGTTACGTCGGGAATTGCCAAAGAATAAGATACTTTTCCATCAGAAGGATGTGATTCAATCTGACAAGTTGATCCGTGTATAGATTGGGAGTATGAATTGAGATCAATCGATCCATAGACTTTTACAGGTCTTTGCCCTACGGAGATCATCGAATCTTTTTCGCCTTCACCGATCCAGCGAGATGGATAGCCGTGTGACTGTATGCACTTGACTTCTAGTTTGCCAGTAGATTCTTGGATCGCAGGGGAAAATTTATCTGTATCATTGGTTTGTTGAGAACCTGAATTAAAAAGATCTGAGTCTGAAGGGGCTTGATTATCAGAACCAATCGGCTGTGGAGAAGGAGCTGGCTGTCTCGATCCCTCAACACCAGATTTGACAACATTCCAGAGGTCATCCCATGTAAATGCTTGAGCAGGGGAGAGACTTTCGGTAATTGAGGCAGCTACAATGGTAACTACTAAAATCGATCGAAGCTGGTTCATTTTCATTTGTTAAGCAATCCTATAAATCGGGGGTGTATGACGAAAGTGATAGCTTGAATCGCTTCCTGACTACAAGCATATTCAGGCTCAGATCGATCGTCGATAGGAAAAAGTAGGTAGTTACAGACGAATAATTTCAGGTGACAACATTGGTAATCTGGCTGAATCGGGACAGAAAGTAATGGGATTAATTACACAAAAGTAGGATAAAATAGGCATAACGTAATCTACCGACCCACAATGGATATTGCCGAAGCCCTGAAAATAGCTGACAACCTAGTCTTTGCATCGCGCAATAAACACCTCAACGACTTGGAACGATCGATTATTGAAGGCGTATGTCAGGGCAAAAAGTATTCACAGATCGCGCAAGATAACTACTGCGAACAATCTCACGTTAATGATGTTGCCGCCAATTTATGGAAGTCTGTTTCTGATGCTGTGGGAGAACAAGTAAAGAAGACAAATTTTCGCTCTACAATCGAACGTCATCAATCAAAAAATATTTCATCATCATTTGTAGAGCAGATATCACTTGTAAATATCTGCTCTGAAGTCACATTAAATCATCACCCAAATCATATTCAACAATCAGCTAGAACTAATACCCCACAGTATTTAAAAACTATTCCAGATCTCGTTCCTATCTATGGATGCACTCAAGAACTAGACTCACTCAAGCAATGGATACTCACAGAGCAAGCTAGATCGATCGTTATCTCCGGTACTGCTGGCATTGGTAAAACTGCTTTAGCTAGACAACTCTTAGAAGATATTAAAGATGAATTTGAAGAGATAGTTTGGCAGAGTTTAGGCTGTCAGCGTTCGGTGGTTGAATTTATCGATCGAAACCTCCTCGCGTCACTCAATATAGAGGCATTACCAGAACCACCATTAGATCTAGAAGCTAGACTATCCCTACTCCTCGAACATTTCCGAGAGCATCGCTGTTTGATAATATTAGATGATGTCGATCGATTATTTAGTAGTGGTGAATTAGCGGGTAACTATACCGAGGAATATCGAGAGTATCGGGAATTGTTTCGACGAATTTGGGAGACAAATCATCAGAGCTGTGTATTGCTACTGAGTCGCGAGGAGCCTAGTGAACTTGCTGTATCGCTGGGAAATAATAGCTTGATTCACTCTTTACCACTCGGTGGATTAGGGGAAGGTGGTAGGGAAATATTTAGAGCTAAGGGTTTGAGTGATGAGGATAGGTGGGATTACGCTATCGATCATTTAGGTGGTAATCCAGCTTATTTAGAGTCGGTATCGATCGCAATTAATAAGTTGTTTGGTGGGAAGGTTGCTGAGTTTTGTAAGTATGAGGAACTGTTCCTAACTGAAGATATTAAATCGCTGTTAAATCATCAATTTAGGAGATTATCTACGTCAGAACAAGAGGTGCTTAAATTCTTGGCTAGCGAGAATATACCTGTAACTATTGCTCGATCGATAGAATCTCTAAGCCTGTCACCTGCGGATGTGGGCAATTCGATCGTATCATTAGTGAGGCGGGGATTAGTAGAGAGAACTGAGACGGCAAATGGTGCTTTGTTTGGTGTTCGATCGATCGTCAAACAATTTATATCCCAGCTTTAACATCCATAAAATAGAAGGAGAGCGATGATCGATCGAGATTATCCCTCGATTTTGTTTGTAGGGATTGAGTTGGATTTGTATAATAATCTAGCTCGTTGTTGTTCTCGTAAACCTTTTTCTACAAATGCGATTGCTTCATCTAACTGTAAATTAGATAAATCCAATAACCGACTAGCTGCTTTCAAACCAGCGATCGATTTAGCTCTAGTTTCAGGATCGGGAATTCTAAATTGGTCGTTCATAACTAATTCCAATTACGTTGAATCTCTTGCAAACTGGCAATGCTGGCATCAATAGAAGCTTCAGTTGATTCTATAGACCGATACAATAAAACTAACATATCCTCAGATGCAATGGGCTGAGACTCGGCGATTCCTAACAGCAGATTGTAAAGCCTAGAATATTTCGATCTGAGCTTCTCCTTAATATTTTGAAGTTCTTCAAGTTCTGGCAATGTTTCGGCTGTCTCACCCATGCTCTCAAACAGCCTGAACTCAGTTGCAGTTGTAGAATCGAGGTAGTCAATTATTCTGCGTTGGATGATAAAAATATTCGAGATGACTGGATCTGGTAATTTAGCCATTGACAGATTGTATCATTAGTCCGGCGGGGATCGATCGAGCGTAAGCCAGAATAATCGCGTAGCGTCTCTGAAGAATATTCGATTGTCAAGCAGTTTATATCCCAGCTTTAAATATCTGTAAAATAAGGAATCATGCAATTATCCCCGCAAGAAAAAGATAAACTTCTCATCTTCACCGCTGCATTAGTCGCAGAGCGGCGAAAAGCTAGAGGATTGAAGCTCAACTATCCTGAAGCGATTGCCTACATCTCTGCGGCGATTCTCGAAGGTGCTAGGGATGGGCAAACTGTCGCCGAATTGATGAATTATGGTAAAACTCTACTCACTCAGGATGATGTGATGGAAGGGATAGCGTCGATGATTCATGATGTTCAGGTTGAAGCTACTTTCCCCGATGGCACAAAATTAGTCACCGTTCACGATCCGATTTTATAAGTACTTGCCCGAAGATTTTGCCCTCATCCCCAGCCCTTCTCCCCGAGGGAGAAGGGAGCAAGAGCGGATCTAAGCTCCATTCTCAAAGTCCCTCTACCTTAGGGAGAGGGATTTAGGGTGAGGGCAGAGATTCGATCCTTTCTCTTAACTTTAAACCCAATGACAAGTCAGACTTTTTACATTTCGTCATTGATTCGGATTACGTTGAGCTTGCTGTACATCTCGCTGACGAGTCCCCTGCCATTTCTCGCCACCTTTACCCATGCCGAGGTGCCAGCTTGGGTGCTATGGGTGGGAATTGGGTTGGGATTTACGGCATTGCAGGGTGGATTGAGTCAGCGGGTGGTAGTGGACGATCGATCGATTGGTGTTAATTATCCCATTTGGGTGCCGACTTTTTTGGTCAAAAGTTGGGAATTGACTTGGGGCGATATTAAAGATTTAAAGATGCGAACCACCGGACAGGGTGGATTGGTTTATTATTTTATTAATCACAGTGGTCAAGGTTTCTTACTACCGATGCGAGTGGCTGGATTTAATAGCTTGGTGAAACTAGTCCAAAAGTATAGCTCGATCGATACAACCGATGTCCGCCCACTGTCTCAACCCTGGATGTATTTTGCCCTGTTGGGATTAACTGGGTTCTTGTTATTAACCGACGCTTGGACAATCTGGACAGCAATTAATTTGTGAATGGCTTGCACTGTTCGCGTAGCGTCTGCCTTAGCAGAGCGTAGCCGAAGTGTGAATAGTGGGTGAATACTATTCCTTAGTCCCCCAATCTCTCAGTCCCCCAGTCTCCCCCTCTCCCCGTCCCCCTCTCTCTAAATTTATGGCTGACTCATTTGCCCAGCACTATCATCAGCGTACAAAGTACGATCCACAGACTATAAATGCCAAGAGTCAGGGATTGGACTGGAGTAAACAACCATCGCCATATAAGGAATACAAGATCGGGACGGTTTACGATCTCAAACCATATTTACAATCGACAAAACAGGATGCTGATAATCATTGGTGGCAGCGATTATCGCTATTTTTACTGTGTAGCTATGGATTGACTGCGCGCATTCAGACAATGGGCGATCCGATGTATTTGCGGGCAGCTCCATCGGCGGGGGGATTGTATCCAGCAGAGATTTATTTGGTATCGCGGGGCAATGGTTTATTACCTGCTGGACTCTACAATTATCAAGTCAAAGATCACACTTTGATTCACTTTTGGGCAAACGATGTTTGGCAAAATATTCAAGTAGCTTGTTTCATGCATCCGGCTTTAATGGTTGCAGATCTTAGCTTGATTACTACCGCAGTGTTTAATCGCTCGGCATGGCGATATCAAGATCGGGCATATCGGCGAATTTTTCTAGATACTGGACATTTACTTGCGAATATCGAATTATCTGGATCGATGAATGGTTTTCGTCCTTATTTGATTGGTGGTTTTGTCGATCGATCGATCGATGATTTACTATACTTAAATCCCGATCTAGAAGGTGCTGTGAGTGTGATTCCTTGCGTTGATATTAATGCTCATCCCGATAGGGCAATTCCAGCTTTTCCTTCAGCATTACCCGCTCGAACTAATTTAGAATATCCAAATTTAGCCGATGGACAACTATTGAAATATTGTCACGAGATGACTGAGATTACTCAGTTTCGACAGTTGCCAGCCAATCCAGGTGATGTCGATCCCGTGCCATTGGATGATAAGTATAATTTCCCATTTTGTCTGAAGATATCAACGGTAACAGATCCGATCGATTGGCAAGATAATTTACCTTTATCTGGGCTAGAAGATACCATCCTTAAGCGGCGTTCTACCCGTGCTTATACGGGTGCAGAACTAACAGTTGCTGAACTCTATGCAATCCTTGATTTCACCTATCATCCCGCCCATTATACCGAGCAACTCTTGGATCCGCGTCCCGATTATTTTGATTTGGATTTAATCGAAACATTTGTCGTTGTTTCTGGTGTGCGTGGATTAGAAGAAGGCTGCTATTACTACGCTCCTCGCGCCCAGGAGCTACGTCAAATTAGATTTAAGAACTTTCGTCAAGAACTGCATTATCTCTGCTTAGGGCAAGAATTAGGACGTGATGCTGGGGCGGTGATTTTTCATACAGCAGATCTCAAAAAAGCGATTCTCAAATATGGCGATCGAGCGTATCGTTATTTACACTTAGATGCTGGACATTTAGGACAACGTTTGAATTTAGCAGCGATTAGATTGGATTTAGGTGTGAGTGGAATTGCCGGATTTTTTGACGATCAAGTTAATGAAGTTTTGGGTATTCCTGATGATGAGGCCGTACTTTACATTACTACTTTGGGTCGTCCGGCATGATTAGAATAAGTAATAAAAATTAGATCGCTTGGGTTAAAGAAACCCGACTTTTTCCTAAAAGTCGGGTTTCTGGCGAGTATCTAACGTATTTAATCTGGGAGCGCGATCGGTGTTTTTAATACTGTCGGAATAGCTGCTAGAATGCGATCGACAATCTCTTCAGCAGTCAGATTTGAGGCAATTGAAATCTGAATATCGGCTTCACTATAACGATCTCGACGCTCTGACAGCATTGTTGCTAATTTTGACGGTAGATCTGCTGAGTCTGCTAGCAGCGGGCGGGTAGTATCACCCTGGAGGCGTTCGACTAAAATCTCTAGATGTGGATCTAGCCAGATTACCAAGCCTTGGTGGAGGTGGTTCCAATTTTCTCGCTCGATGGCGATGCCGCCACCTGTGGCAACTACGAGCCTGAGATGGGCGGAAACTTCAGCGAGTACTTGGGTTTCAATTTGTCGAAACTCAATTTCACCTACAGTCTGAAAAATTTCAGTGACACTTTTGCCAACTGACTTTTCGATCGTTGTATCTGTATCTAAAAAACTATAGCCTAAATGTTTAGCAAGCAGTGGGCCGATGGTACTCTTGCCCGAACCCATCATGCCGATGAGATAAATATTTAGTCCTTGTAAATCAAACATCTGGAGAGCAGGGAGCGGGATGTCTTGTAATAGTGCCATTTTATTTCTGAGTGAGATCTACTAATTCCAGTTCGCTAAGGCGAAAAGTGACCATTTTGTCCCAGTTTCCACCTTCAAAGATCACGGCTGCTTTGCCGTCAGTGACTCGTTGAACGAATCCTTGAACGCCGTAGTAGATATCGTTGATGTTTTTGACCCGAATTGTTGAACCTGGCAAAATCATGGGGATCGGAGTTAAAATAAGGATATTGCTTTCTAGTTTAACTTGTTAGCGGAGTAGATCGACACCAGAATTGAGCTGCCGAAGTGTTCTGAATCGCAATGTAGCTAGTGAGCATTGTGGAGACATTGCCCACTCTACAGATAGTGCCTATTCGGATTGGCTGGGTGTGAGGAGACAGATGAGATTATCACCTTTGGTTTGGATTGCTTTACGTTCTTCGCGCAATTCCTTCATCAGCCTAGTTACTGTAACGCGGGTAGTCCCGATCGCACTAGCAATTTGGGCATGAGTGAGCGGAAACGGGAGAAAGTAGCCTTCCTTGCAGGGTTCGCCAAATTCTTCGATCAGTAGCGTCAGATATCCCAGTAGTCGCTCGATGGTATGGCGTTGTCCCAGGGTATTCAGCCACAGTAGTTTGCGCTGGTGTTGATATCGAAAAGAGTCCAAAATTTCCCGCCGGAAACTGGGGAAATTTTCTAAGTCGTGCCAATACATCCAAAAAATCGCCGTATTGTCCGTGTGGGCAAAGGCTTGAAGTGTAAATGGAGATCGCTCGATAATTTCAAATGGCTGTCCCGCCCCGACAAATCCCAAAAAGGTTTCATCTCCACTTTGAAGCTGAAATTCGATCGGGGTGCTATTTTGATGAGGATATTGAGGTGGTTCTGCTTCGGCTGTCCCTGTCAGGCGGATCGTACCACGCTGAACTAGATATAGTAATCCCGATCGAGTCGGGATCTGAGCATCTTTGGCAAATGTTCGATAGCGATAATGTTCTTGCGCCCAATCTAGCAGACGCTGCCAGGTTGAAAGCGATCGAGTATTATTTTTCAGTGGGGTAGATGATGAATGCATAGCAAACCAGCAGAATGGCAGATGTTTTCCAATGATTCTACATGTATTTTGATGTAGTAATCAC
>JANNDL010000224.1:0-29416 GCA_031387665.1 Chamaesiphon sp. OTE_75_metabat_95
CAAAAATCATGAGTTGACTGGACGAATATTTGACAATCAGTATGACTTGGCTGTCGCCGTGATGAACGGAATGAAGGCTCGTGGCGATCGATACAACTACACTCTTGATCGTTTTATATTTAATTCCACCTAGCTACTTAAACGCATGTATTTACAGGCAAAGGCATTAGAACTCATGTCATTACAACTCGCGCCAGTCCTCGCTGGCGAAGCATTTTTTAGAGAGCATCGATCTGTACAGTCAGCAACATTACCTAAATTAACATCTCAGACGATCGCTAAATTACATTACGCCCAAGAAATTATTCGATCGAGATTAGACAATCCACCCACACACCTCGAACTATCGCAGCAATTAAATCTGAACGATCGTACTCTCCGGCGAGGCTTTCGCTCGTTATTTGGGACTACTGTAGTTGGCTATCTCACCGAGCAACGTTTACAACAGGCAGAACTACTACTTAGAAACACAGATCGAACGGTAGCCGATATTGCCAACTACGTGGGCTATGCTAATTTGAGTTATTTTGCCCGCGCCTTCAAACGCATACATGGTATCAATCCCAGTGATTGTCGTAAGCGCAAGACGCAGGCTATTGCTACCATAAATGCTCCGCTACTGCCAATGTGAAATGTCGCCGTTTGCGTCTGCTCTTACCTACGGTAAATCCGGTGAAAAGTCCGTTTAGGACTAGGATGTCCGCCTAGGACTAGACAAACTGCTGAAGACTTATCTAAGCTATAACAGTTGATAAAAATTCTTATTTAAAATGCAGATTAAATTCGCTTGGAATAGACACAGCTTTCGTCAGTACATCTGGAGCGAATCACTGAGTTTTAGGCTGGGAATAGCTGTAGTTGCGATCGTAGTTGCCATACCGATTCAAGTGCAAGCCAAAAATATAGATCTATCTTCTAATTCTAACACTACCAATATTACGACTCTTCGCAATAGTCGGCAGCTAGCCCAAGCAGATGGCGTACCGCTAAATATCACCGGAGTCAAACTAAATCCCAGAGGTAGCGGAATTGAAGTATTCCTCGAAACTGCGGGATCGATCACAGATCCACCCCCCAAAATCATCGGCAATCTGCTCTACTTCGATATCCCTAACGCTACGATCACTCAGCCATTTCAAGCGGCAAATCCCGCTCCAGGTGTAGGGAGTGTCTCAGTCACTCAAATCGACTCAGGTAATGTCCGCGTAGCGATAATTGGCAGCAGTGGCACACCTCAAGCGACGGTGATCGCTGGCGTGGCTGGCACAAACCCCGAACCAGTAGCCCAGACAAACGAACCAGAACTAGAAATTAATGTTACCGGATTGCGAAACCAACGGGGTTATAAAATACCTAATGCTGCATCGGCTACTGGCACGAATACTCCAATTATCGAAACGCCCTTTGCAGTGCAGGTAATTCCGAAAGAGCTGATTCGCGACAGACAGAGTAGAGATGTTCGGGACGCAATTACTAACGTCAGTGGCGTTACTTATGGTGGAGATCGTCAAAATCGTGGTGGCAACTCTTTTAGCATTCGGGGCTTTTCCGATGCGACGATCTTGAATGATGGCTTTCTGCAATTGGGTTCGGCGGGGGAAGCGGGAACACGGGCGACAACAGAAATTGCCAATGTAGAGAAAATTGAAGTTCTCAAGGGTCCAGCCTCAATTCTGTATGGCGCGATCGAGCCAGGTGGTGTAATTAATACAGTAACCAAGCAACCCCTCCCTACCCCATTTTATGAAGCAGAAATTCAAGCAGGCAGCCGCAATTTAGTTCGTCCCCGATTTGATGTTTCTGGCCCCCTGACCGCAGATGGTCGGGTATTGTATCGAGCAAATGGCTTGTACCAAAGCTCTAACTTTGATATCAGCAAGCAAAATGTCGCCGTTACCGATCCTGCCAATCCCCTATTCTCGATCGCTACAGGCGAACAGCGCAGTCGGGGAGTTGAATTAGACGTATCGGGAGAAATATCTCCAGGCTGGAAGGTAATTGCCGCTTATGCGTATACAAATGCTGATATTACTGCGGATAGCAATCCGGTAAATGTTGGCAAAAAGTTGTTTAACGTGCCCGAACATGCGGCTAGTTTGTGGACGACTTATGAAATTCAACAGGGCAATTTAAGAGGTTTAGGCTTTGGAACTGGCTTGACTTTTAAAGGCGATCGTCAAGGTGATGTGGCAAATACCTATCGACTCGGTAGCTATGTAACTGCCGATGCCGCAATTTTCTACAAGCGCGATGACTGGCGGTTTGGCTTGAATTTTAAAAATATCGGCGACCTAAAATATGTCGAAAGTAGCGGCGGCGATCGTGTAGCCAATTTCGGCGAACCGTTTACAGTTAGTGCTTCCGTTGGGGTGGAGTTTTAGCGATCAGAATCAGGGTAGTTCCATATTGCTTGGTTGCCAACCACCCGCGACTAAAGTGCGGGCTAACAGCTCAAGTCCACTGAAGTGGACTATCAAATTCTTTAGTCCACTTCAGTGGACTTTAACTACTAGCCTGTGATTTATCTACGGGCGGTTAGTGACTAAGTACAAGATTTTGATCGTTTTCTCTCTGTCGATCTCAGATTATTTATTTGTATTCTTCACTTATTTACATACTTCCAATGAAACAGACTTTACTTACAACAATTCTAATCGCAACTAGTACGATCGCGATCGGTTGCCAACAAGCAACACCACCAACTACCGAACAAGCACCATCACCAACTACCGTCGCCAAAGTAGCAACTACCAACTCTAACTTTGATGAACCAATGTATGCCTTTGCCAATCCAGAAATCACAGCAATAATTAAGCAAGGTAAATACAAATCGGGACTAGAACACTATACAAAAGTTGGACAATCTGCCAAGAAATCTGATGGAGAATCCTATGAGAGTTTCTTTACTGGGACTAGTGGTAATGATACGATTACTGCCTTTGGAAAGGGCAAACACACTCACTTAATCGGTGTTAAGTTTGAAATCGTCTCTAAACCAGGAGTGAAAATTCCGCTCCGCCCTCAGAGTATCGGATCGGGTGAATCAGATACTTTGATCGGCACGAAAGAGGGTAAAAATGAATTTGTGCTGGGGAGTTTTATTACCGAATCAAGTCCTAAAGCTGAGACTTTTTATGTCGGCAAAGGTGATGCCGATCGCGCTCAAATTCAGAACTTCACCAAATCCAGAGATTCGATTATGTTGGCGGGAGATCCCAAGCAGTATAAGTTTGAATCTGCCCAAGGAAATCTGCGGATATCAACTATTGCTGGAGATTTAGTCGCGATCGTTGAAGGAGTAGATAAATTAACTCCAGGCGATATCTCCAAGGAAATGGGTATATTTATGTTGAAATAATCTGGAGGTAAAATCTGATGCTGCTTGATAAACTCCAAACTATTAAATTGCGTCCGGTAATTTTTACCGTTCATAGTTGGATTGGATTAATTGTCGGGATTGCGATCGCGATTATGGGCTTAACGGGAAGTGGGATTGTGTTTATGCACGAACTCGACCATACTCTAAATCCTGCTTTAATGTACGTTGAAGCTCAAGGACAGCCGCAATCGTTGGCGGAGCCTACCGTAGGTAATCGATCTAAATATCGCGCCAGTTATTCGATCTCACCCCAATCTTGCGATCGACTCGATCCAAATGCCTACGCTGCTGATGATCACTGGATTTATGCTGTGGCAGCGAAAACACAATCTTAAATCCGAATAATTAGGGGAAAATATCGGCGTTGATTCAACCAGCTTATAATTTAATAGAATTAATTCTTAATAAGCTGTTAAAAATTGACTATGGTGATCTCACTCTCTGCTGCCGACTTCTGGGAATTCGATCGAGCCGTCGCACCGCCAGATGCTGGATACTCGTTCGATCCAGCCGAATCTTTCTGGGCGATGCCCGCACTCCATCGTGGCTACTCTCATTGTCTAGAACTCGGTGCGGGAGTAGAACTCAATTTGTGGCAGGAAGCTTATTTTGATGATACTGAAATCCACTGTGAAACGCGATCGCATCCGTGGGTGGAGTTTTCATTTTTGCTCAAAGGCAGCTACCGTCTCGATACTGGCGTAGTGCTGAAGGCGGGACAGTATCATCTCCAGGGCAGTGGCATTGCGGCGGGCGATCGAGAATTCTATGCCAAAGATCGGTTCTGTCAGTGTCTGAATGTCCATATCGATCCGGCACTTTTAGAGACTTTTCTACTGGGAACAGAACCTCTACCCGCTTTGGCACGATCGCTAGTGAAAGATAACGATTGGCAGACGGTATTAGCACCCCAAAAGACTACTCCAGCTATGGCTGGCACGATTCGGCAAATCTTGAACTGTCCGTTTCAGGGCTTTACCAAGCGGATGTATTTGCAAGCAAAAGTATTGGAACTGTTGGCGTTGCAATTGGCGGTATTTGCACCGGAAGATCGATCTGTTGATTTAGAGTTAAAGTCTCAAACACTCGATCGCATTCGAGCAGCGGCTGATATCTTAGTTGAAAATTTAGACGCACCGCCAGAAGTTAGCGACTTGGCACGACGAGTCGGCGTGAGCGAACGCACCTTGCAACGCGGGTTTCAATCGATGTTTGGGATGACGGTATTTGGCTATTTGACCGATCGACGGATGCTGCAAGCCAGTCGGTGGCTGCGCTCGCGCAAGTCGGTAGCAGATGTCGCTAATCTGGTTGGCTATAGCAACCCTGGACACTTCGCCGCCGCCTTCAAGCGCAAATTTGGGATTACGCCGACAGAATGCAGCGCGGGGAAAAAGTTCGGTTGAGGAATGGATTCGATCGCGATAAACTAGACGACAACTCGTCACTAGGCTGACTGACACATATCAAATGTAGCAAAGTATCCCGATCAAACAATGCAGTTTTTGCAAAATGTCCGTTTTGCGACGATCGTGACTGTTTTGGAGTAGACACCATCACGGAGATGCTTTTATACTCTGAGTAGTTGAGAATAACTCTCGATATACTAGCAGCTCACTTGAAAATAGATATGAATATTTTGCGGCGAACCTTGGCGGACTATTTGAATTTGAGCAGCTTACGGAACTTCAACTGGCAACTGTTGCTCACCTGCTTATCGATAATAGTTGCTGTACCTGTTGGAGCTAGGGAAGTACCGTCACTCCCGCAGCGGGCAAAAATTGAGAGCGCGACATCGGTAGCACAGGCAACCAGTAATTTGCTCAAAGTTACTGCTGTCAAAGTTAATCCGACGGCAACTGGAGTTGAGGTAATTTTAACCACCCCAGCCGGAAATATCGCCGCTCCTGCATCGCAAGTTAGTGGCAATTTGCTTTATTTCGATCTGCCTAATGCCAGTTTAACTCTCACCGATCGTCCAGAATTTCGAGTCGAGGCACCAGCTCCAGGCATCGCAAATGTCACCGTCACGCAGATAACTGCGAATAGTGTTCGAGTCTTGGTGACGGGTACGAATAGCGTGCCGACGGCTACTCTAGCCCTAACTGATGGGACATCTACACCCATTGCCGAAACTCCAGGCGAACCGGAAATCGAGATTAATGTGGTCGGATTGCGGAATCAGCGGGGTTATAAACTACCGAACAGCAGCACCGCGACTAAAACCGATACGCCGCTCAAAGACATTCCCCAATCAATTAACATCATCCCGCCGCAAGTTTTACAAGATCGGGGGATTAATAAAGTCAGCGATGCTTTAGAAAATGTTAGCGGCATCATCAGAGGCAGTACGGGTTCGAGTATATTTGGCGATAACTTTAATATCCGTGGCTTCAAAGCTAGCGATAGTATTTTTAGAGATGGAGTTCCGTACCAAACTTCAAGTACGCTGGGTACTAGCGATATCGATCGAATTGAAGTCCTCAAAGGCCCGTCTTCTGTATTGTTTGGAGCGGGAGAACCAGGCGGTATCATCAATCTTGTCTCTAAGCAGCCACTCTCCAAGCCATTTGCTAAAGCTGAAGTGTCTGCGGGTAGCTTTAATAACTATCGTGGGGCGATCGATTTTTCTGGGCCGATCGATCCTGAGAAAAAGATTCTCTATCGCGTGAATGCTGACTACGAAAACAATGGCAGCTTCCGAGACTTTGTTAGCAGCAATAACTTTTCGATCGCACCCGTCGTAACTGCGGCATTGAGTGAGAATACCAAAGTCAGTGTCTATGGCAAGTTCCGTAAGGAAGAAGAAACTGGCGATGAAGGGATTCCCGTTTTCGGCGGCAAAGTGCCTAATGTACCGATTAGTCGCTTTCTAGGTGAAGAATTTGGGAAAAGGAGTACAAATAGCGTTAACGTTGGCTACACAGTAGACCATAAATTTAGCAATAACTGGTCTTTGCGCCACAATAGCAGCTATCTATCTTACGACTTCAGCCGTTACTTTCCGACTTTAGATTCAGTCGATCCAATTACTGGCGATGTCAGCCGCACCGCTTACTCCAGCCAGGGGAAATACACCAACTTCTCAACTAGTGCGGATGTAACTGGCAAAATTGCTACGGGAAATATCCAACACACTCTGCTGTTGGGGACAGAGTTTCGCTATGGAACACAAAATCCTGCATTCCAGTTTTCTACTGCTTACGATCCGATAAATTTATTTAATCCAGTCTATGCCCGTCGTCCTTACCCTCGCCAATTTGAATTCTTCCGCGATGATAATTTTTCGACATTTGCCGTCTATCTCCAAGATCAAGTTGCCCTATCTCCAACGCTCAAAGTCCTCGCTGGGGCGAGACTCGATACCGCTCGGCAATTTCGCACCACGCAAGATGTTGGAGCCGCTCGACAGGAGTTTACTCAGACAGATTCGGCACTGAGTCCGCGTGTGGGTATCGTCTATCAACCAATCGAACCACTCTCGCTCTATGCCTCTTATACCCGATCCTTCGCACCGTCATTTGGAGCCAGTCGCAATCTCAATAATGCTACCTTCGCACCCGAAACGGGCGCACAGGTAGAAGTCGGAGCCAAGGCAGATATATCCCCACAACTTAGCCTCAATTTTGCCGTCTTCGATATCAAAAAACAAAACGTCCAAACCCCCGATCCCAGCAATCCTGACTTTACATTGCAAACGGGAGAACAAACTAGCAAGGGCATCGAACTAGATCTGACTGGGAAAGTCCTACCTGGTTTGAATCTAGCTCTGGGATATGCCTATACCGATGCTTTTGTCAGTCGCGACAATACCTTCGCTGTTGGTAGTCGGCTGACGGATGTACCCTATCATCAATTTAGTTTATTGACAACCTATGAATTGCCACAAGAGTCGCTCAAGGGATTGGGAGTCAGCTTGGGTTTATATTCTGTTGGCAGCCGTCCAGGGGATCTGAGTAATAGTTACCAATTGCCCGCTTATTTTCGCACCGATGTCTCGGCATTTTACAAAAAAGATAATTGGCGCGCACAGCTAAATGTCCGCAATCTGTTCAACCAAGGTTATTTCATTAATTCTACCAGTGGCACTTTCAGTCCAGGTGCCCCATTTAACGTTACTGCTAGTCTGGGAGTCGAGTTTTAAATCATGCTGAAACTGCGAAAATCTAGCTTAGTTCTGCATCGTTATATCGGCATCCTTGCGGGTTTGGTGGTGTGTGTTGTCGGCATCACGGGTAGCTTGCTAGTATTTGAAGCGGAGATCGATCGAGCGGTTCAACCTTACCAGATCGTGCCTCAAGCCCAGCGATTGCCCCACGAGCGACTAATTACAACGGCGCAGCAAGTTTATCCCAAACTAAAACCGCACCGAATTACTGTACCAGAATCGATCGATTGGGCCATGCCCACGCTACGCGAACGACCTTACACGGTAATGATGGCAGATGCCGACGATAACTATACCGATGTGATGCTCGATCCCTATACGGGCAAAGTATTAGACTCCAAACCTTGGAAGCAAACCTTGGGCGGCTGGCTGATAGATTTACACGTCCATCTGTTTGCTGGTGACTTGGGCGGGCAAATCGTCGGCATTGCTGGCGTTGCCCTGTTAGTACTCGGCATTACCGGAATATTGTTGTGGACGGGTTGGCGCAAACTTAAAGTAGGATTCAAAATTCGCTGGCAAGCTCGGTGGCAAATTCTCAACTACGATCTGCACAATGTCGGCGGCATCGTCTCGGTATTGCTATTGAGTCTGGTTGCCTTTACCGGAGCGGCGATGGTGTACTATACCCCCGTTGAAGCTGGGTTGCGCTGGCTGCTGCCCTCAGCCCCCGCACCGGAAGTTGGCTCGCAAGTGGTGGCGGGTAAAAGCTCGATGACTGCTGATGCGATTCTAGACATCGCCCGAACGCGGTTTCCAACAGGACAACTGTTCAAGTTTTATCCTGCTAAAACACCTGAGGCAACCTTTAACGTCTGGCTGCATTTGCGGGGAGAAAGCGACTTTACTAAAGATGTAAATCTCGATTTCGATCGCTACACCGGAGCCTTACTCAAGGTGAGAGATGCTCGTACTGACGGGTTGGTCGATCGCATCCTTTCCGCCCAATACACCCTCCACGTCGGGCATTACGGCGGGATTGTGACTAAAATCTTGTATGGTGCGATCGGAATTGCCCCGTTGGGATTATTTGTCACAGGTGGGATTATCTGGTGGAGTCGCACTTATGCCGCCAAACCACAGCGGAAGTTGAAGATCGATTCTCCGCAGGAGACGCTGCGCGAACGATAATCTTGACAACTTGACACGCGATCGATCTCCCTGCACTCGATTCTCCAAGGAGAGGCTGTCATCAACTTGCTAACCACTGATCCAAGTCTTCAACTCGCTCAAAATCCAGCAAATCCTCGCCGAGAGCTTCGATTCGATCGAGACTCAGATTGCTGACTCTGGTCATCTGTTATAGCACCAAAACTCTCTAGGGTCGCTGCTGCTAATGTGGGCGTGAGAATCCATAATTTGGTTAACTGAGCTTCATCTAGTTTTGGCTGCTGGGTGCGTTTGGCTTGGCGATTTAGTTCTAGATGCAGGTCAAATAATTTAGCCATGCAACTGCGGATTTCATCAGCACTAGCTGGATTCCGAAATGGCTCAAAGGCAGATCCGACTGTCGCTAATCTACCGAGTAATCCTAGACTGGGGAGATCGACAACTTCAGTCGATGGGAAAAAACACACGTCAATTTCGCGCACCTCACTACTGATTTTTCGGTCGGTTTCAACTTTCCCAAATGACGAGAGTAAACTTTCGAGTAAATCTTTGGCGAACTGATCGTGAGGGAATTGGGACATGGAGTTATGGACTTGACTTCACTATTTTACTAGTTGGCGTGCCTTGCAGATCTGAATAATTTAGGAGAAATTAATAAGATAATATATCATTAAGCTCTCGACTTTTGCGGAGCGAATAGATATACCACATGACTCTCTCTATTTCTCAGTCGGCCCATGACGAATTGATGGATGAAATGGATGCGATCGAGCCGACATACCATCCCGATCCCGATGACGATCGAGATTTTATGGGTAGCTTTCCGCCACTGCTGGGGCAAGGCTATTGGCGGACGATCGAATTGCGCGATGGTTTGTCTGTAACGCTGGGGCACTTGCAACTAAACGATCGGGTATTATCTGCCCAGCCGGAAGAAGCGGAAGATTACCTAGAGTTTCACCTCCATGTATCGGGTACTCATCAAAATGATGGCGACTGGCTGGGCGCGGGGGAGTATTGCGTATATGGGAGTGGTGCGATGCCCAATGCTCCGTTTGAATTACTCGATCGAGATCCCTTTCTAGAGGTACAGGTGTTGATGCGGGCGGATTTGTTACGATCGTTTATCGGTGATTCGGAGGGTGAATTAACCACGGCTTTGCAACCTTGGGTACGGAGTCCCGACATGTCTCGCTATGCCTACTTTGGGACGGCTACACCTGCGATGCAGCTAGCGGCAAGGCAAATGCTCCGGTGCAATTTTCAAGGGGTGTCCAAGCGGCTATTTCTCGAAGGCAAATCGCTAGAATTACTGGGGTTGGCAGCAGCAGTGGAAATGGCTAGAACTGAGGGTGAGCGACTGCCGATTCCGCTCGATCTGCTCGATCGCATTCACCATGCTAGAGACATATTACACCAACAACTGGACAACCCGCCCAGTTTGGGCGGACTGGCAAAATTAGTCAGCTTGAATGAATACAGTCTCAAGCAAGGATTTCGGCAGGTGTTTGGGACGACGGTATTTGGCTATTTGCATGACTATCGAATGCAGCAAGCAAGGCAAACGCTAGAACTGGGCACTTGGAAGGTAGGAGAAGTGGCACGGATGGTTGGCTATACCAATCTTGCGGCATTTAGCAGAGCATTTAGTAAAAGATTTAACATACCTCCCAGCGATTGTCTCCGTAAAAAATCCGTTTGAGCATACAAAAAAATCCGTTTGGGCAAACTAGCAGCTCCAAAACCAGTGATTCCCCCCTTATTATTAATAATTAGTCTCATCAATTGCACAGGTATAAGGAACAATGCTGACAACGTGGATGCCTTCGGCTCGGTTTGCAGGAAAATCGATCGTTTTTGCTTGCTTTTTTGCGATGCTCGGCGTTCCTACTGTGTGGGCAGCACCCCAGGCGAGATCCCAACCAGAGGCAGCTAGAAGCTTGGCACAAGCCGAGTCAGCACCAATAAAAGTCATCGGCATCAAGCTCAATTCTACCGCTACCCAACTAGAAATCATCCTCGAAACCCAAGATGGCAAGCCGCTATCAGTCGATGCTAGTAAATTCAAAACCGTCGGGAATAGCCTCATTGCCGATCTTCCGGCAGTGTTGGCAATCCCCAATGCCCAGACATTCACCGCCACCGCACCGACTGGGGATATCGCCACTGTCAGCGTTACTCAGATTGATGCCACTAATATTCAAGTGAGTGTCACTGGTACCACCGCTCTACCCACAACAGCAGTTACCCTGAAAGCGGGAACCTTAACATACAGCCTCAATCCCGCAGCACCAGATCCCGAATTAGAAATTTTGGTGACGGGAACGCGCAAAAATGAGTATCGCGTCCCGAATACGTCTGTGGGTACCAAAACCGATACCCCGCTGCGGGATATTCCCCAAGCGATTCAGGTAGTGCCCAAACAAGTACTCCAAGACCAGCAGGTGACGCGATTAGATGATGCCCTCCGAAATGTGGCTGGAGTCACTCAGTCGTTTAATTTTGGGCCATTTACTTTCTACAATATTCGGGGATTTGATGCGACGGAGACGAATTTGCTTAGAAATGGGCAGATCGATATCTTGTCTGGGCAAGTAACCGAACTTTCTAGCGTCGATCGCGTGGAAGTCCTCAAAGGCCCTGCATCAGTGTTGTTTGGACTGGGTAATCCAGGCGGCAGCATCAATATTGTGTCTAAAATGCCGTTAAGCACTCCGTTGGCTAATGCTGATGTAACTATTGGTAGTAATAATCTTTATCGTGGTGCGATCGATTTTTCTGGCCCATTAAATGACTCGAAATCAGTCTTGTATCGGCTCAATTTAGCATACAAAAATTCCGGTAGCTTTGTCGATTTCCTTAATGGTGAGAGCTTAAATATCTCGCCTGTGGTCAGTGTGGCACTCAGCGATAAAACTAACTTGACCGTAGAGACGGAATATATTAAATCTAGAGATAGTAACGCATCTGGCATCCCGGTGGTTGGCAGTATTTTACCTAATCCCAATGGTACAGTATCGCGAAATTTGAATCTGTACGAACCATCCGATCGGATCGAGCAAAACATTATCAGGTTAGGAACTAAAGTAGATCATAAATTTAATGAAAACTGGTCGTTAAATAATTCACTTCTGTTTGTATCTCGCAATCTTTTTCAACGACGCACAGATATTATTGGCTTGGAGCCAGATAACCGAACTGTGACTCGATCTTTTTCCGAAAGTTCTAGCGAAAACAAAAATTATGCTCTGACCACAAATGTGACTGGTAAATTTACGACTGGTTCAGTTGGGCATCAGCTATTAGTGGGAATCGATCTAAATCGGTTTGACAATAATTCCCCACTCCGTCCTTCTTTTGGGGCAGCATCAATTGACATTTTTAATCCAGTTTATGGTGGATCTCCATCAACAATATCTAATGGTAATTTTGGCGAATCAGGATTACGACAGCAGACTAATTCCTTAGGTATTTATGTCCAAGACCAATTGGCATTGAAGGATAACTTAAAGTTTTTGGTCGGTGGACGCTTTGATTTTGTCGATCGCCAGTATAATGATTTCGTCGCTAATACCAGCAGTAGCGGGTCGGATAGTGCCTTCAGTCCGCGTGTTGGGGTGGTCTATCAACCAACTAAAGCAATTTCACTCTACAGCAGTTACACTAGCTCGTTTACGCCTCCAGGCGGCTCTTACTTTTTTGGGGTTGACTCGTCGTTCAAGCCAGAACGCGGCACTCAGTATGAAGTTGGGGTCAAAGCAGATATCAACGATCGATTATCTGCAACCCTAGCTTTATTCGATCTGACCCGCTCCAATGTAACAACAGCCGATCCTGATAACCCCGCTGTTTCGATCCAAGTTGGTGAGCAAAAAAGTAAAGGTTTAGAACTAAGTTTGGCAGGTAAAATAGCTCCAGGTTGGAATATTTCCACCAGCTATGCTTACACTGATGCCCGCATTACTAGAGATAATACTTTGCCAGTTGGCAATCGACTGTCAAATGTCCCCAATCATGCCGCTAGCCTGTGGACGAGCTACGAAATCTCATCAGGTAATCTCCAAGGTTGGGGGGCTGGGCTGGGTTTATTCTATGTAGGCGATCGAGCTGATTTTGATAATAGCTATACCGTACCCAGCTATCTGCGGACTGATGCGTCGATTTTCTACAAGCGCGACCAGTTGAAAGCTTCACTGAGCTTCAAAAATCTATTCAATACCAACTATTTTGAAAGTTCGCTGGGTAGTCGTGTATATGTCGGACAGCCGTTTACAGTTCAGGCAAATGTCGGTTTGGAGTTTTGATCGTGAAACAGAAAGTGTTCTTGCCTTACTATCCAGGGATGGATAATTATTTGGCCGATCAACTGTTCCTAGCGTTGTTATTCTGGCTGGTTATGCTAGGATAAAAATTGAGAAAGATTAGCAATTAATACTGGGTAACTTTAGTCGAATTCACTTACAAGGATTGGGAGTAATGACAGCACAAAGCGTTGGAGCATCATATCGATCGACCTCAGATCAGATTTTGCGAAGAACACTAGCGATCGGATTGGGTGGCTCGGCACTGTTGCACTCAGCAGCAATAGCTGGTGCTAGCTATTTTTATCAGGACAAGGTTGAGGATCTAGAGATTACCGAGATTGAGCGGGTAAAAATGGATCCAGAACCTGTCGCCAAGTCTGCGCCGATTGTCAAGCCTGCGCCTATTCCTGAGCCAAAAGTATATAAGCCCAAGCCTGTTGCAGCACCTCCCATCCCAGTCTTACCCGACGTACCCAAACTTAAGCCCATTGACATTCCCCCAGAACAAGTAGTCAAGATTACCAAAGCACCGCCGACTCAGCCCCGAACGTCCCCACGAGTCAAGCCCGCAGATCCTGCACCGATTAAGACAGCTACCGTTATTCCGCCCAAATCAACCCCGCCTCCATCATTTCCCAATAAGCTGTTTAGCGATCCGCAGCCAAAACCAGCCCGAACTGAGATCGCTGCTCAGACTCCGCCCAAACAAGATCCGCCGCCAACAAATAATCAGACAGCTCTGGCTCCGCCCAGTAATCGATCTCCTAAACTAGCTCCAAATTCCGCCCCAGACAGGGAGGACAACGCCGATCCCGATCGAGATTTAGCCCCCAGTTCACCAGGCAGTACTAGTAAAGTAGCTCGCACGCCAGATCGATCTCCAGTCGCTAACAACCAGACTAGTCTTAACCCACAGTCTAAATCACCGCCAGGATTTGGAGGTGATTTTGGAGCAGCCGATCCCAACACGCCTCCAAATAGTGACGATTTCACCGGAGCACCTGGCAATAGCAGTCGAATTGCCAAAAATAATCCAGCCCCACCATCTACCGCGAATAATCAAGCGGGCTTGGGCAATGCGCCCCAGCGCGGTGGCATTGGATCGAGTTTCGGCGGCAGCAGTGACAATCCCAGCGAGGCAGAAGGAGAAGTCGGTGGTACACCTGGCAATAGTAGTCGGATTGCGCGAAGCAACAGCGGCGGAAACGGGGTGAGAAGTCAAAGTAACCAGGCTGGCTTAGGCGGTGGTGGCAATCGGCGCAGTCCATCCCTTGGTGGCATCGGCAGTAGCGGTGACGGCAACAGTGGCAGTGGCGGTGACGATGTTGGTGGTGGTAGCCCTGGCAATGTTGCCACAGGCAGTAGAAATCCAGCAACTATTCAATGTCTTCGCAACTGCGAAATTAGATATCCTGATGAATTAGAAAATACCGATATCGGCAAAGATAAAATTCTGGTCAAAATAACGATCGATCCCAATGGATTGGTAGCTAGTGCCGAAATCGCTCGTTCTAGCGGCAATCAAAATCTCGATCGAGTCACCCTCGCCGGAGTCAAGCAAATGCAGCTCAATCCTACTGGTAAAACTCGCACACACCGAGTAAAAATCAGTACTTTAATTAATAATTAATAGTTAATAATTAATAATTGAAATTTAGTTATCACAGTAAAGTCATGAAATATTTAAGCGTAATTAATCGAACAACAGTTAGCATTAGTTCAATCCTGTTAATGTTAGGGGCAGGATCGGCTCATGCAGGTAAAATCACCCTTCCCGATGGGAGTCAGTGTGAGGGTGAGAACGTCAGCGGCACCCTCAACGGCAAAGCTACTTGCAACTATGCCAACAAAGATCGCTATATTGGTAGCTTCAGCAATGGTAAATTTGCTGGTACTGGTGAGTATACTTTCGCGACTGGCGGTAGTTATCAAGGTCAATTTGTCGATGGCCAAATCCAAGGCAAAGGTGTAAAAGTATACTCCGATGGCGATCGATATGAAGGCGATTTTGTTAAGGGTGAACCGAATGGAGTTGGGCTATATACATCCAAAGCTGGCGGCAGTTATCAGGGTGAATTCAAAAATGGTAATCCGGCTGGAAAAGGTGCCTTCACGCTCAAAAATGGCGATAAATGTTCGGGATTAGTTACTAATAGTCAGATTAACGGGGCTGGAGAATGTGTTTATAAAAATGGCAACAGCTATCAGGGCAATCTCGCTAATGGCAAACCAGAAGGTACTGGAACCATGACTTTTGCCGATAAAAGTACTTACAAAGGTAGCTTCAAAGCTGGTCAATTTACCGGACAGGGTACTAGAACATACAAAAACGGCAATACATACGTTGGCAGCTATCTCAACGGCAAGCCAGACGGTAAAGGATTGCTGACAATGGCTAGTAAAGACAGCTATGAAGGCAGCTTCAAAGGTGGTAAGTTTAATGGTACAGGCACTTATAAATATGCCAATGGCGATCGCTATGACGGTCAATTTAAAGATGGTCAATTTGCTGGGGCTGGCGTAATTACAGCTAGTGGCAATCGCTGTGAAGGTCAATTTAGTGCTGGTGAATTAAACGGACAAGCTACCTGCAAATATAAAACTGGTGAACAGTTTATCGGTGAATTTAGAAATGGTGAAAAAGAAGGTAAAGGAGTCCTAGTTTATGCAAATGGTACAAAAATAGAAGGCAACTGGAAAGCTGGTAAACAGCAGTAAATTATAAATTATTTAAAAAATACAGCTTATGAATTTTATTAAGGTATTTAACGACGGTGGTTTTGTCATGTATCCGCTGCTGTTTATGTCGATCGCGATCTTGGCACTGGCGATCGAACGGATGATCTTTTGGTCTAAAATTGGCAAGCGTCAAAAGCGATTGGTTCGCACAACTTTAGACCTTTACCAACAAGGATCTCCACAGGTAATAGATCGACTTGAACAGGAACAAGATCTACCGATCGCTCGAATTTTTATGGCAGCGATTAGAATGAAAGATGCTACTCCTGAAGAATTTAGGCTAGCGATGGAAAGCGAAGTCCACGCCGAAATTCCATTGCTACGTCGGTTTGTGAATATATTTGATGCTGTTATCGGTTTAGCTCCGCTGCTTGGGCTGCTGGGGACAGTTACGGGTCTGATTGCTTCGTTCTCTTCGCTCAAAGTTGGTGAAGTTGCCAGTAGTGGTTCTGGCAATGTTGTTAGTGGTATTTCAGAAGCTCTAGTTAGTACGGCTTCAGGGGTAATTGTTGCGGTAATTGCTTCTGTCTTTGCCAATTTATTTCGGATCTATTATCAGCGTGAAACATATCAAATTCAGGAATCAATGGGTCAACTAGAATTAATTCATCGTCGTTATTGGCAGCGGGGTTCTTAGTTAAATCATAAAACGCCTACGATTAAAACTGCTGAGGTTGTAGGGAGCAGGGCTAGTGGCGTAGGGTGGGCACTGCCAGCCAGCTAGGTTTTACGCACAATCTATTTTATAAATGATTGCACCTACCTACTTAAATTAACCATCATAAGCAGCATTAAATTCTAACTGAATTAATAATTGATATTTTATAAATGAAATTTTTAACTGAATCTGAAGATCGTCCGCCAGAGGTCAATGTCGTACCGCTGATTGATGTGATTTTTGCAATTTTGACCTACTTCATCATGACATCACTTACTCTTGCTCGGACAGAGGGTTTGGCTGTCAATTTGCCTGGAGCAAGTTCTGGGAAGACTCAAGATCAGACTAAAGTTGTAATTAGTATTGATGATAAAGGCACTGTCGCCCTAAATCGCAAGACGATCGATCCAATTGCTCTAGTACCGGAAATTAAATCCCTCATCGTCCCAGATCAGCTCACGATGGTCGTAATCAATGCTGATGAGAAAGTAGGTCACGGACGAGTCGTGGAGATCATGGATGCCGTTCAACAGATTCCAGGTATCAAGCTCGGAATTGCTACCAAGCGCAAGTAATGACTCAGACTCCCTTTGATGAAAATCTTTCTCAAAGTGGTCGAATTTTGGAAATAGGCTGGGCTGGAGCTGTGGTAATCGGATCTAGTCCACCACGTCCGATTTCAAATTGACTCATCATGCCCCGATCTTCGTGGATTAGTTGATGGCAGTGCATCATAAATTTACCGACGAGATCGCGACCACTTCCAGTCTTGAACTGGACGGCGATGCGGATCGTTTCCTCACTACCCAACAGAAAAACATCCTTCCAGCCGCGCTCAAAAGCTGCGGGACGACGACCATTTCGATCGATCAATTGCGCTTCGGCAACGTGTAAGTGGATCGGGTGTAAGGTGCCTTGGTTCGGATTGATAAAAGTCCAAATCTCCGTATCACCTGGTTTGGGGTTGGCATCAATTCGATCGATATCCCATTCTTTCTGATTGATCAGCCAGCGATCGTTTTTACCCCGCTCAAAGGTGAAGGTGCGTTCGGGGGTTTTAGCAGTTATTTGTAGGGGTTCGATTGAGCGCAAGCGATCGGGAATACTACTGTCATCAACTGCGGTACGGACGACCTTAAATTTCATAATCGGCTTGCTCGGCGCATTTTCCCGTACAGTACTCGAAAAATCGCCCTGGGCGATCGCGTGCAGATATACTGAGCTACCGACTGGGTACTTGGCAAAGTCAATAATCACGCTGTAGCGTTCAGCAATCGCCAGGGGCAGTGCTCGTTGCGGTGAAACTAACTGGACTGGCTTACTCAGAAATCCAGCGTCACTACTGACGATTGTGAGCGGCTCATCGTCGGTTAATCGATCGGCAGATCGGCTCAGTGCCAATAAGTAATGCCTGGTAGCCGAGGCATTGAGCAATCGAAACCGATACTTCCGATTAGCAACTTCTAACTTGGGTGATAGTACGCCATTAACCAGTGAAATATCGCCCAGGAGATCTTTTGGTGTACCATTATTGAATACAATTTTGCCTGTAGTCGTGAACCGCTTGGTTTGCAAGATCAGCGGAATATCGTACTCCCCCTTGGGCAGTGGTAAACTCCGCTCTAGCTCATCCTCAATAATATACAGTCCAGCTAAACCCGCTTCAATATTGCGGGCAGTGGCATCCATCATATGATCGTGATACCAAAAGGTACCAGCCGCTCGATCGTTCAAATATTCATAGTCCTTAAAAGTGTTCGCTGACACTAGATCCATCGTATAGCCGTCATACTGGGGCGGGGATGATAATCCATGCAGATGCACCACTGTCGGAATTGGACTTCCCTGAGGATCGTTTCCCAGTTGATTAATAAACCGCACCACTGATTTGCGGCGTTCCTTCCCCTCTACACTTCCACGTTGGCGAATTGTCGGCCCAGGTGAGATGCCATTATACCCCCAGATCTCTGTCTGAGTGCCTGGAATAATTTCCCTAACCGCCTTCCGCAGGGTGATTTCATAATAATCTGTGGTAGCATCACTGCGAACGGGCTTGAGCAGAGGCGGGATCGGCAGAAGTCGTTGGAACGGAGCTGTTAATATCTGCTGACTCTTAACAGATCGTTGTAACGTCCCCCCACACAGTAAAAAGATGCTGCCGATCGATCCAGTTTTAATTATCCTTCGTCTTGATCGATCCATGAATTTTTACTTGAATTTTTGTACAGTTGTTGTTAAGTAGTTGCGATAACTAATAAATTTTCTGAGCAGACTGTCCAGGAACTGAACATAGAAAGGTTTCCAGTATCTTCAGCGAACTTTTCCAGGTTGCCTCGGCGATATCGCGAGAGCGACAACGATCGGTATCGATAAAAACTGCACAGCAAAATCCAGCCAGATTGAGATCTAGGAAATGAGTTTGTTCGATCGACCACTGAAATTTAACTTGTCTATCAAATTTTTGGGTGTATAGAAACTGCTCAAAGTGAAAAAATAGCGAGAAATAATTAATCGCATCACGGACACACACCTGGCAATTCCAAGAAAAATTTAGATAACCATGATATCGATAACCACCCTGTTCCTGAACCTCACCACAGAAGCAACCAGTCGTAAAAAATCGACTAGTTTCAGTATTTAATAAATACACCAAAGATTTCATCGATCGATCTGTTGCCAGCTCAGGAATCGCATCGATCAAGTCTGGATAAGCAATCAGATTCTTAAATCCATGATTTATCTGCCCATCTGCACGGGCAATTCCAGTTCCAAGGTACGGAACTTCTTTGGTACAAGAGCTGAGTGATAAGAGGTTGATATACGATTGCTGCATTAAATTAATGATATATCTTCTCAATAAAATTTACCACAATTAGCGGTCGAATTGTGGAATTGAGCGATCTGACTAAATTGCGATAGCAACTGATTGGAGTACCTCGTTGGTTGATGCAAACGCAAAATTGGGAATTACAGGTTCTGTAAACGTGATGCAGATCGATCGACTCTCTCCGTGTCCGACAACTTCTCGCCGCCGCGCCTAAAGGGTTTCACAGCACTAGTACCAGTGCTGTGAAACACGACCGCACTTTGCAAACCAATCCATATGGCTAAGTTCGAGTGAGTTGCAGATGTAGAATCCGAAACGAATTCTTGAAAATGGTCACGATTAAAGATCGAATATATCGCGCCCAGAGGGGCAACCGCGCTGGGTAGTTGGCAAATTGAGCCAGGGCAAAGATTTCATCCTTGAGGGCGATGCCTGCGCCCCAAGTGGTGACTTCCTGCCCTGAATCGATGCCCGATTTGAATTCAGCATTAGTTTTAGATACTGTATCGTGCTGTTTGGATTTTTTAGCACTGCTCCGATTGAGAGCATCAAAGATAAATTCTGTAGGCGCAAGTCGATCGCCTAAAGCCGTCATTAGCGATCGATTCTCTGCCTCGGTTAGATACATCGATACTCCTTCCATCAGGATAATTAATGGTCGTTCTGGCGATCGATTGATGCAATCGATCCAGCTAAAATCGAGAATAGATTTGTCAATAAACTGATATCGCTCTGTTTCTTCAAAAAACTTATGCCGCAATTCGATTACTTCGGGGAAATCGACTTCATACCACTGTACTTGCCCATTATCGACACGACTAAATCGCGTACACAATCCACAGCCGAGATTAATTACAGTTGATTCTGGATGTATGGTGAGAAAATCTCGAATCAGCCGATCGAATTCCCGAACTCGAACGACTACCCCTAACTGCGATGCCCAACCTTTTTGATATTTACTAAAATCATAATCGGTGCGACTAGCAATTTCTACCGCTTTGGGATCTTGGAGTAAACTATCCGCACCGCGCTGTGTTTCGACTACCCGCGCGTAGAGAGTAATCATCAGGGTTTCGGCAACCCCAGTTAGTTGTTGAGTCGGTTCGAGTTGGGTAGTCATAATTAAATTAATTGATAATTGGGTTGTTAGAGTGGGGATTTAAACCACCGTTTTTTATTGATTTAGTCAGAATTATTTAATATAGTAATTGACCGATAATAACTCGACACTTCATCGATCGTCGGATTTAATTTTGTGCATCATCGCTGGCTGCATTCGGTCTAAACCTCGCTCGTTCATACCCCATCGCCGTGCGAGAATAACACTCGCTCCACATAACCCAGTCGCGACAACTAACATCAACTCATAACCAAGCATCTAACAGCCCACAAATCGCCACTGAAATCGCGAGTAAGATCTGAAAACACCAAATCCAAGTAGTGTAATGGCGACGGCGATTGAAGCTAAACCTGTCGATTAATGGCGACCATAAAAACTTCAACGTCCACGGTAATATTAGAAATCCTACCATCCCGATCGCTTCTAATGATGCCCCCTGCTGACGCATAAATGTCGGCAAGGTTTGATAAAAGAATGCCACGGGTAAATATTGGGAAATATACAAACTTCCCAATAACAATAACTTCGATGAACTATTTTTATTCATTATCGATCTTTAGTTATTCACAATCTAATCACAAATTCGACTGGTAAATTCCCGAAATCTTGCCCTCACCAACAGGTTATCTTTAGTTATTGGCGTACTCGCAGAGACTTGGAGATTGCGATCGTTATAACTGCTATAGCTAGCCGATGTCCGTAATTCGGGATCGTTGCTCGGTTGTCTCGTTGTAATATTAATTACCCCCGCTTGAGAGTTCCTGCCATAGAGCGTGCTCTGCGGCCCCCGCAAGATCTCAATTCGATCTAAATCCAGTAAGTCTAGATCGATAAATCCACCATACTCGTAGGGCACGTCATCGACATAGAAGCCCAACGTATCCTTCCGCGAGAGGATGTTACTATTGCTCAATCCTCGAAAGCTATAGAGAGCAAACCGACGACCGCTACTCCCAGATCTAAAGGTAAAGTTGGGCGTGTTATTCGCCACATCTTTGAATGTCCGAATCTGGGCATCTTCGATTTGTTGGCGCGGCAATACCTTGACGCTAATTGGTACGTCTTTGAGTCGCTCTCTGCGTTTCTGAGCGGTGACAGTTATCTCGATTTCGTCTGCTTCCACAGGTGCAGCACTCAAAGTTGAGCCAGTACTAGATAGCACCACGGCGACATCGGGAATGCTGTCTGTGCCGATAATACTTACCCTGACTGAGGTGGGCGTAAATTGAGTAACGACAACCCTAGCAATCCCTTTGGCTGGATTGACTGTTTGAAATTCTTTTCCGTCTGCCAGTGACAGAACGGTATTGGGGATGTCAGTAATTAGGGTATTGCCAGATTTACTCGTAACTGCTGGGGGTAGTGTCCCTGCTTCCGGCGCGAGCAAGACGTTAATTCCCGTCGGAGTTGAGACAATGCTGACGTTGGTAATTTTAACCGATGCCGCTGTTGGTGTTTGCGAAATAGCCGACTCTGCCAATGGTTGGGTGGATTTGAGTTTCCCCGCCGTCGGTATCAGTTGCGCCCAAGCTGGCGAACCGATAGCCAGACAAGCGATCGCATTTACAATCCAGATAATATCTTTAGTCTTCATAGTACAAATCTTGCTATTAAGAATGATAATCATTCTTATATTTTTTATATCATATAAGCAAGTGGCTCATAGTGAGTCGAGAAGATCTCCCTTAACTATTAAGATAAATTCTCAATTAAAAATGAGGATGGTTACTATTCTAGATCGATCGACTCAAGATCATTTGTCCCAAACGGATTTTTTAGCTGGGCAAAAATTGTGGAAATTTAGGGATGCCCATTGCGATAAGTGCCTGGATTGACACCAAAATGCTTCTTATAAGCACGGTAAAAAGAACTCAAGCTAGCATACCCGACAGTATAAGCGGCGATCTCGACGGGGAGGTGCTTCGTCTCTAATAGTTGCCTAGCTTGCTCCATCCGATACTGATGCAAACAGCCAAAGGCAGTGGTACCAAACACTTGCCGAAATCCCTGCTTGAGTTTGTAGTCATTTAGCCCGACTTGATGAGCGAGGGCGAGTAATGAGGGCGGATGCTGTGAATTTTGAAGCAAAATTGCTCGTGCTTGGTAGATGCGTTCGATATCATCAGATTTCAAACATTTTTGACTCGATCTCGCTTGAATTAGCTTGAGCTGGTTGAGTTGAAATGCGATTAATTCTAGCACCTTACCTTCTAGATATAACTGCTGAGTTGCACCCTGATAGGGGCAATTTAAGATCTGATTTAAGGTCGAGATTGTCTCTGTTGTTGTCGCGCTTTGTTGCCAATTAAAACTGTCAAAACCGTGAAGATATCGCCTGATTTCTGATGGAAATAAGTCTAATTCATCGGCAATGAAAGTTTGAATTAGGTCTGGGACGATCGCGATGTCCACGATACATATTGAATGATGTGCGGGAATCTGAACGCTAGATTGAGCCTCTGTCATCTGAATCGAGAGACAAGATCCAGGGCGAATCTCCAAACCGAATCGAGATCGATCTACTAACATCTCAGTAGTGCCAGAGATAGAGTAAGATAGTCCAAATATTGAATAGTAATTATTTGACTCGAAGACGATTGGTTCAGTTAGTTGATAATTTTGAATATATAAGTCCAACCCTTGTCGTAAATGCCAATGACGCATCAGACTCGTGCCAAACTGTTGAGGCAGCCTAAAAGTAGTCTCACATCCATTTAGTTGAGATGGCATCCCTGTTTCACTCTGGAACTGCTCAAATATCTCCAGTAAATTGTTTAAAGTGATTTTGAGTTTCAACCCAAACCTCCTACTTATCTCGTCAGCCCTACAGGGGTTCATTTCAGCATAACGACAAAAATCCGTTTGGGACAAATGAAAGTTAGTCGCATCATGCTTGAGACATAAGTAAAACTTATCAAACTTAGATCTAAGTCAATAAAAACTCATGAGTTTTCAGTGTGGTTTCATGGACTGACTTAATTAATTGCGATAGAATCTCAACTAGTGAAGCAAAAACTAGTTGACCTCAATCCTTACTACTGTGAGATATGGCAGTTGTTCTGGGGGTTAGAATCGCGCCTAGATTCACATTGGTAATTGCTATATCTACCTCTTGCTGAATTATGAATGAGAATAGTTAGCAACTGGGCAAATCCTTGCACCGATGGCAGCTCAATTAACCCTAATTAAGTACTAAACCATGTCACAATTTCAGATTCCCTTCAGCGGTAAAGCCGATCCGCTTAATCGATTAGCCTCAACTCTACAGCCGACCGATACTTCAAACTCGATCGCTGACAACATTGCAATTTGGCAAGCATATACAAAACAGGGCAATCAGTTCATGAAGTTCGCTTTGGCACAGCCGCCTAACCCACAAGTCGAGCAAGCACAATCGTTCTACGATCGAGCAATTGACCTTGCCAAAGATATGTGGCACCAAGCACAGGCGCAGAACTGCCATCCCGAAACAATTCACTTCTACGCCATCTCCTGTCACAATCTCGCCGATTATTATGAAGCTATCAACCGCGATCGACATGCCGAAGATTTGCTCTTAGACGCTTTCGATCGAACTTTGTCCACCATGCAAAATCCCCATCTTGCAGCCGATTTCCAGATGGAAGCTTATCGGAGCCTGCACATGGTTTTACAACAGCTAGTTGATTTTTACGATCGCCACCGAAAGCCCAATGCTGCGACAAAGATTGTCCTTCAAGCTGGACACGAAGCCCGAAAATTTTTGAATAGCCTCAATCTACCACCGGACTGATTCGATAAGCGCAGCGACGATCTCCGTTGAGGAGATGCTCGACTCGATCGATCTGCACGTCGCTACCGAGTAACGTCTGAAATACTGCCCGTTCCGAACTGCAAAAAGCAGCACAAGTTTGAGCTGCAATCGCGATCGCACAGTGGTTCTCACTCAGCAACCAGACATCGGTTGATTCTTCGACGGCTTCTGCCATGTAGCCTTCATTGGTGCGGACTCCAGCCAGAGCCACCACCTTCGCTTGCCAAGTGACATCTCGATCGAGCAGAGTCGTATATAGCTCGATCTGTCGATGGGTGCGATCGGCAATCAGAGCCTCCAGTCCAGACTCCCCAAACACCGCCACGATCCCCTCCAATAAGCCTTGAGTCAATTCGCCATGCCGATCTGGAAAAATCGCCATCGCTGTGGCAGTCAACCGCCACAGCTTGAGCGGACGACCGACTGGTTGCCGCTGCTCTATATATGTCACCAGCTCTTCGTCCTGCAATACTTGAAGATGCTGGCGAATTGCCATTGGCGATACGTCTAGCTGTGCGGCTAGATCGACTGCTGGCTGTTGTCCTCGAACTTTAAGGAGATTTAAAATCTGCCGTTTGACTTTGACTTTTTCCACCGAACTCAGGTTTACCTATATAAGTCAGAAGGGCGATTGTAAAAACGATCGCTATCCCTAGACTAACTCAAATTTTGGCATTTATTAAATTATTGCCGTGTAAGTAGGGAGCAGCCAGCCAATAACTAGCCCCAGCCATGCAATTATTGTCGCCATCGAAATTGCTTTGACTCGTTCATTGATGTTTGAGTGGACGATCGTGGGTAAATTAATTGCTGCTAAAAAGCTGACAATTGGCAGCCTGTCGAGTGACAAACTCGGATTTGTATAGTGGAGAGTCATCACCACAATCGCGTAAAAAACGATCCCAACGGCTAGGGTCATTACTCGATCTTTAGCAACAATTACTAGAGCGAAGTTGTACCCCAAAATTATTGCCAAATACCAGTAAAAGGCAAACTCAACATTTCTAGAATTATATCCGATTGTCATATAGATTAATGCTGTAATTAGCATCACAGAAATTGGCTTTAAGCTTCGCTGCGGTGCTTGAGTGCGATCGTCAATTAAAGTTCCTAACATAATTTATCCTGGGGTAAAATTAGTAATTCGATCGAGACGGTTGTTAAACCGTCCCCATCTGCTTGAGTCTGAATCTAGTGAATATTAGCGAGTTGAAATTGCCAGACGATTATTTACCTCTTGCCAATTAACAGTGTGCCACCACTGTTTGAGGTACTCAGCGCGGCGGTTTTGATATTTGAGATAATAGGCGTGTTCCCACACGTCATTACACATAATTGGATAGTGTCCATTCGTCCAAGGACAATCTTGATTGGGAGTATTGACGATCGCCAATTTGCCATCAGTCTGGCGAATTAACCACACAAATCCACTCCCAAACTGTTTTGTCCCAGCATCATTAAACTGAGTTTTAAAATTCTCAATGCCGCCAAAGGTTTCGTTAATTACAGTTGCGATTTCACCAGTTGGTTCGCCGCCACCATTTGGAGCCATTAGTGTCCAGAATAATGAATGATTAAAGTGTCCGCCACCATTATTACGAACGGGAGTTTTGATTGCGTCGGGGAGAGTATCTAAGTTCCGAATTAGATCGTCGATGCTTTGATTTTGAATTTCAGGATAGGGCTGAAGAATATTGTTGAGATTGTTGACATACGCCGCATGATGCAGATCGTGATGGATCGTCATCGTCTGAGTATCGATGTATGGCTCTAGGGCATCATTAGCGTAAGGCAGGGACTGTAGTTGAAAAGTCATATTGCTCTCTAAATGGATAATCTATTTCGATAGCTAAATATATCAGAACTTATGATAGAAAAAACTATAATAAATGTCTCGGTAATGTAACCAATGCTTGCGTTTGGTTACGAACCTGACTTTAACTCTCATTTAGCGGGTGCCGATGTTACGAGTAAGTATCAAAGCATGAGGATGGATTTCTGCCAGAGGCTGCGGATTGACATGAGAGACAACTGCAAAACATCCATCTAATTCGCCTGTCCCAACGAAATTGCCACCCCAACTAGACCAGAAAATATATTAGGAACAATGGCTATTATTTAAAATAAATGATATTATTTCTCAATAGATCTAAAAAAATTAAGCTTAAACCCCGATCGCAGGATATAAGTCAGCTAATGAGCTGGGAAATAGAGAACTCAGTCCATCAACCGACTCTAATCGATACAATTCAATCGCACCAAACCTGGATTACAAGGAACACTCATGGCAACTCCAATACTTGCGGGACAATCTCCTGGACAATTTAATGAAAGCATGTACCGTGCTTTGTACAACGATATTGACTTACTGGTACCAAGTGTCTACCCAACAGCGTTCGATCATTACATCGCGATCTGTCAATTCCTCGGTACCAACAAAAAAGAAGGTTTTTACACAGGGACAAAGAGGGGGATAACGATTTTGCCCGCGCCAAAAATTTCAACATTGGACTAGACTATGTTTCCCTCTCAGGTGGTGCCAAAGACTATATCTATCGCTATAAAAAGGATTCCTTAGCTCCAGGTGGATATAGTCTCAACATTTTGACTAAAAAAGAGAAAGATCTCGTCGGTGTGATTGAAGGGATTAAAGATTTTCAGCCGAGAGCTTTCCTCCCAGACGGTATCTTTCGCCTCAGCGGGCGAGTCATCGCACGGGGATTCAATGATGCAGTCTACGATTTGACGAGTTTGGGTGGTGCAACTGGCGGGCAAGAAAATTACGTCAAATTTGGACAGGCGAAGGGCTTGACTGGTATATTCTCTGGTGCAGCCGCAGGCTCTCCCACTTCAAATAGTACGACTGCCGCAAATGGTAGTGATACGCTCATTGCCTACGGTAAAAAAACCCTACTGTCTGGAGTGGAATTAAGCGTAGTCAAAGGAGCAGTTGAGGCTGGAACAGGTGCCGGACAGAAAGATGTGCTAGTTGGCTCTCTCGATGGTGTGGATGAATTCCTGCTGGGGTTTGCACCTAGTTCTAAAGCCGCTGGACCAGCGCGATCTTTTTACCTCGGCGGTGGAGTTAATGATTTCGCCACAATTCAGAACTATGAGAGTCGAGATCGGGTACTAGTAGCTGGAGATGTAAAAGACTATGCCTTCAAAAGCATTGATGGTAACATCGAAATCTCTAAAGGTGGAGATCTAATTGCTAAAGTTGAAGGAGCGGCTGCTCTGCTCAAATCAACTAACGTGAAAGTCACTGCGATTGGCGGTGGTAAAATGTCTTCGTTGAGCTTCGACACTTTCGACGATCGAATGATCCGTGAAGTCATTTCTGGTAAGTCCGGCAAAGCAAAGAATGTCTCCACCAATCTTCAAAAAGAAATCTGTTCGCCATTAGCTAAACCGCTGGCTAGCTACGGCTTAACGAAAGCGGCTCCAGCTAAAATTGATTTGTGTGCGCCAGTTAATTTTGGCTATGGAGATAGTCTGAATCTAGGTAGCGATCCATTTGGTAGTTCTGGATTTATCAATAATTGCTGCACTGATTTACAACCGAAAAAACGTTAAACCTGTTTCTAATCCTGAAAAGATTTGTAAGTAAAAAGAGTCATGGGTTAATAGTTAACCTATGGCTCTTTATTGTAAAATAGTATTTATGAATTGGTGCAAGATGTGAGTAAAGCAAGTGCTGAGAAATTTGGCGAAATTAACTTCCACCAAATTCCTCAGTTTTAGCCGCCAGCGGCAATTCGAGCAAACACCGCGCTATTGGCAAGTAAGAAGTAGGCAAAAACAGCACCACCGATCCCACCAACTGTAAATCCACTTGAGAACTGGCTCCATGTCTCCGTAGTATCTAATCCAACGGGTAAAACCCCAACCACTGTTCTATTTTTCGGGAAAGAAACAGCACCATAAAGTGAAAGACAAATAGATAGAATTAGGAGTAGTCCGATCGATGACATCAACCCAACCGCATTAGCTAGATCAGAATCACGCAGGGGGCCAAGTTTAGCAAATGGGCCGAGTAAAAAATAACCATGTGCCATGCCAATCTCCAATCCCCGACTAAAGGGTGCTAAACCTTCACGATAAATTGGCAGATTTCGCACTAGCGACATGGTTAAATCATTGGCATTAATTGGTGTATCCAAATCACCTCGTTCCGGCGTTTTGGTACGAACTACCGAGCCTCGCCGCAGATCGAAACCTGCTGCTGCCGCTCGCACTTGAACTGCGTGCCAGATGTGCCCAGTTAGCAGCAAGACAGCCAAGACAAAGTGACTAGTTGCCAGCCAAGTCCGCACTGTAACTGCTGCCGTATCTGCACCAATATTCAATCCCACTGGGCCATAAAAGACCTCAGGATATGCGGTGGTATTGACCGTCACAAAGTAAGCTGCAAAAAAGCCCATATAGGCAAGCGCACCCAAGCTGTAGCTCAGATAAGCCTCCCCAGACCAAAACAGTACCTTGTTCGCCCACCGACTGGGACTCGTGAGGATGTGCCAGATACCGCCAGCAATACAGAGCAAACCCACCCAAATGTGTCCGCCGACAAGATCTTCGAGATTATCGACAGATGCCATCCCCGCGCTGCCATGCAACCCGAAGAGGTAGCCAAAGATCTGCCCTGGATTTAGGGTTGGGTCACTCACTACCCGCACCGAACCCAGCAGCCCATCATATAGCCCACCCCAAAACATCGCTTTGGCAACGAGCAGCCAAGCACCAGCTCCCAACAGCGTCAGGTGAATACCCAGAATAGTGGTCATTTTCTGAGTGTCTTTCCAGTCATAGCCAAAAGAGCCAGCGAAAGTTTTATCTTGCGGTAATACTGCCTCGCCCCGAATGGAGTGATAAATACCACCCGCACCGAGTACAGCAGAACTAATCAAATGCACAGCACCGATCGCAAAATAGACCTCAGTATCAATAATTTGCCCACCTGCCCCAACACCTAAACCTAATGTTGCCAAGTGGGGGAGGAGAATCAATCCCTGTTGGAACATCGGTTGACTGGTATCAAAGTGGGAAATCTCAAATAGAGTCATCGCCCCTGCCCACAACACAATCAGTCCGGCATGAGCAACGTGCGCTCCAAGAAGTCGCCCTGAAAGATTTACGAGTCTCGCATTCCCTGCCCACCAAGGAGCCATCTGGGATGGATATACTGCTGTACTTGTCATCACTGTACCTCGACCTTTATTAACTTATTGATATAGATAATCAACAAGCTGTTAAAACGATGTTACCACAACTGTTGAGAATTTATAGCATTTGTTTTAGATTAATTTTTGTGTCTAAAT
>JANNDL010000067.1:0-7530 GCA_031387665.1 Chamaesiphon sp. OTE_75_metabat_95
CTAGCTCAAGGAGTTAATTGCATAGTCGATGTAGGAATTAGCTTCAACAGCAGCATCACCAGACAAACCGTGGTTTGCTTTGATGTACTTGAGAGCTTCAATGTACCAGCTAGGAGACAGGTCAAAAGTTTTGTTGATTTCAGCCAAACCACCCAAGAGGTAGTCATCCATTGGGCCAGTACCACCAACTACACAGCAGTAAGTAACCATGCGGAGGTAGTAACCGATGTCACGGACACACTTGGCTTTACCAGTAGCGGTAGCGGCAAAGTTAGGACCAGACATAGTGGTGGTGTAAGGGAATTTTTGGTAAACAGCATTAGCTGCACCGTTTGCCAATGATTCAGCTTTAGCAGTCAAACCTTTAGCAGCAGTCAAGCTAGCAGTAGCCTGACGAAAACGACCGAAAGCTACTTGAAACTCGGTGCTGCTCAAAAAGCGACCTTGGGAATCTGCGGTAGCGACTGCTTCGGTTAATGGAGTTTTCACGATTTTTTAGTTCCTTTAGTTGTTAAATGATTAGTTTTTGGATCAGTTGTTAGTGGTTTAGTTGTTAGTTTCTAGCTAGGCTACTAGTTAGCCGCGTAAGATAGTTCCAGCGCGCACTCTAGCTGGTGGGCACCGCCAACTCTACCTGCTAAACCACTAACAACTAAACCACTAAACCACTAACTAAGCGACTGATGCTGCTGCACGATCGAAATAACCAGCAACTTCCGAAGTCAACGCGCTACAATCACCGTTGGTGATGTTGGCTTTGTCAGACATGATGGCAATTGCTGCGTCTTTCATTTTGGAGACACCAGCGGCTACGGATGAGCCTGGAGTGCCCAGTGCGAGGTAAGTTTCACGTAGACCATTCAAACAACGATCGTCAAGTACGGATGCGTCACCTGCGAAGATGGCGTAGGTTACATAGCGCAAGATGATTTCCATGTCGCGCAAGCAAGCTGCCATGCGGCGGCTGGTGTATGCGTTGCCACCTGGAGCAATTAGGTTTGGCTGATCTGCAAACAGACTTCTTGCTGCGTTGGCAACGATGGTGGAGGAGTTGCTAGTGATCCGGTTAACGGTATCCATGCGCTTGTTACCGTCAGCTACCATTGCTGAGAGTGCGTCTAATTGTCCAGCACTCAGGTATTGACCTTGAGCATCTGCTTGAGCAACAACTTTAGAGAATCCGTCTAACATATATTTAGTCCTTTTATCCGTTTAATAGTTTTGGTGTCAAATTCACCTTCCGCCTGTGTTGCAGCGATCGCGTCACATAGCTTAATAAATTTGTGAAAACTCTCGTATTAATATGAGAGGCTGATTAGTTTTCGCTAGTCAGTACTAGACGACTTACAACCAGTTAATTTTACCTATTAACTTAAATTTATACAATGTTATGTGAACTTCTCGCCATTTCGCTTCATCTTTGTCACAAACGTTAATATTCCCTCAGGGTCACGCTTCCAACTCGAACAATCGGTACCATAGTTACACCACTTTTGCGCTGTGAGCACAAAGAAAAATCGCCTAAATGTGTCCCTCGATCCGATCGAGCGTGAGAAGCTGGAAAAGCTAGCCGCTGAGTCTGGGCTATCTTTGTCCCGCACCATCGCGCAACTGATCCGCAAGGCGAAAAAGCCCAAGGATGAAAATCCCCACGATGGCGACTAAAAAGCCCAGCTTCCCGTAAAGCTGGGCTAGTTTGACTTAACCGTCCAAAATTTCAACTCCGAGCTAATAATTCTTTGCTGTGAGACTGCCCACTAATTCGCAATTTCCGCTGCAATTGGCGAGTCAAGACTGCCAGCATTCCTAGCTGAGTAGCAAATGCTGCAAAGATGATCTCACCAGAGAGTCCAAAGACACCTGCGGGGGCAAATGGCGAGAATAAAAGGATAAATGCAGCTAATCCAGTTGGGCTACGACCAGAAGATATGATAAAAGAGACACCAATTGGTAGCGATACGACAATAGCGATAACTCCCATCGTCCACAAGTTATGCTTTTTGACATTGAAGAATAGGACTAGGTGAGCGATCGTTGCATAGATTAATACTAGACTAGCAGCAATACAAACACAAGCTAGAAATTGCCACCCAATCACACCATCGTTAGTAAAAAATAATGAAATGGGAATCCATAGTACCAGTGCCATTCCCACATTAACAGCGATCGATAGCAAAGCTGGACTTTTATCGTTAAATAGCAAATCTTGAACTAACTCCCGTTGCCAAAATTTGCGCTGTTGAATGTTTTTTCGTTCACGACGGTATCGACTCCAATCTTGCAATACTTGTTTGCTTGGCAATAGTAATAGAGTTGACAATGATAACAGGGTGAAATTGATTGTCACAAGCGCAGCAGAATAACCTATCGTATCGGAATAATTTTTTAACGGAATTGTAAACCCAACAATGAATAGTTGCAGTCCGACATTGATTAAATAGCTTTGAGTCTTACTAATGGCAGTTGCGTTGGGATTGAGGTAGCGACGTTCGAGAGCGTGCCAAATCCAATAACTAACTACCACAGAGACAATACTTTCAAAGATGTACGTTAAAGCTGAGTTGTCAAACAGTGGCAATCCAAACCAGCCATTCTTAAATCTGAATCCAGGTTTAAAGTTAAAATGTTGGTATAAATTCTGAAAGAATAAACCAATTGGAGTGGCAACTGCAATGGTTGTTAATATTGCTTGACCACCGCCAAGTAAGACATACAGTATTGCAGCACTAGACAATGAGAACCAAAACGATCCGATCGCCATATACCAGCTAGCAATCATTCCTAGACTAGCACCAGCATTGATTCCAGCGAGTAAATGGAGTGGAATCATCCATGCTACCGCTAGATACACCAAGACTGGTACGCCCAATATTTTACCAATAAATATCTGTCGTGGCGATCGCGGACTCAGCCGAATAAAGCTCATTGTGCCACGTTTTTCTTCATTAATCAGATCGGCAACTAACATATAGACAGATCCCAAAATTAGGACTGCAAAGATAATCCAACCTGAATTAAAACAAATGTCAGACCACCATCCTTTCCAGTGCACAATAAAATCACCGCTAGAATCTATTTGACATAAATGATGTCCATCTTTATCTATAAAGTTGTTGTTACAATATTTATTAGAATAATCTATCAGTTTCTTAGAGACACCATAAGCACGAGCATAAGTTAGATCGTAAGTAGGCTCAGGTGGTAGCTGGATAATGAAAGACAAAAATATCAGCCCTTGTATTACTAATGGGATAACACTAGCAATGCCAATATTTCGCAGCGTTAGCCGCTCCTTGAGTTCACGAAACAATTGTGGATTTGTATCCCCAATGCGATCGATCAGTCTATCTAGTATCATCATCATTTATTCACTCTCCACAATATAATAGCTATCCACTAATTTAAGATGCCTGTTGATGCCCTAACTTCAAGAAAATAGTCTCTAGATCTTCCTGATTACACTGAAAAGTAGTAATCGGAATCTGAGCATGAATTAGAGATCGTAATAAATCAGCCGCATCTGCTTCTGTCCCTGTAAAACTCACCTGAATCTGATTGGTATCGACTAATAGCTCCAGATCCGAGACAAATGAATTGTTTTTAAGTTCCCGTTTCAGAACTTCAAGATCTCCAAGTGTATTAATTAATATTTGTTGATGGCTCAATCGTTGATACAGATCTGTCAAGCGACAGCTTTCAACGAGGAATCCTAACTCCATAATGCCAACAGAAGTACAAAGTTCTGCCAAGTCACTTAAAACATGAGATGAAATTAAGACTGTCATCCCCGCTTCTTGGAGCGTCTTAATAATCTGCCGAAATTGCATCCGTGCGATCGGATCCAGTCCCGATACAGGTTCATCTAATAGGAGTAAAATAGGCTCATGGATAATTGTCCGCGCTAGACTCAGCCGTTGTTTCATCCCGCGTGACAGAGTTGCAATTTTACTATTGCGTTTAGTGCCTAATTGAACTAAATCCAGCACATCATATAACCGCCGCTGCCGATGTTCCGCCGTCAATTTATACAGCCGTGCAAAATAATCCAGATAATCCCAAACTGTCAGATCGTCATACAGCGGATAATCATCTGGCAGATATCCTAATAATCGCTTGAGATTGGCATTTGAGCGATCTCGTCGCAATCGTTCACCATTGATATAGATCTCGCCTAGTGTTGGCTCCTCAGTGGTGGCTAGCATCCGCATTAAGGTGGTCTTACCCGCACCATTCGGGCCGATCAACCCATAGACTTCACCAGCCTCTATGGACAATTCAACGCCGCTTACAGCTATATGTCTGTCAAATTGCTTGGTCAGATCTTCTGTCCGAATTGCTAGTTCTGTTGCCATTAGTTTCCCCCTACTGCCATATTTTCAGAAGGTATCCAAGACTCTAAATCGAGCGATACACTCTACTTTTGTTTGATACAGGATTATAACTAGGGATTCCGGCAATATTTAGAAATGCCTATCAGGTGTTGGGTGTTGGCGAATCATCCTTGAGTGCGTTGATAATCGCGATATTTGCAGCGGGAAATTGATAGTTACCTAAATCACTGATATTTACCCACCGAATCTCTTCGGACTCGATCGGTTGAGGTACGCCACTGATATGCTGACAATGATGGACGGTGAGTGTCAGGTGAAATGTAGGATAGGTATGCTCGATCGAGATCAGCTGCTCACCGACTGTAATTTCGATCGCTAATTCTTCTTGGATTTCTCGCGCGATACAGGCTGCGACTGTTTCCCCTGGCTCAATCTTGCCGCCTGGAAACTCCCACAGTCCCCCCATTGTCCCACCAATTTTGCGTCGATCGATCAAGATCTGTCCGGTTTGATTCCAGATCACAGCGACACCAATTTGTTTGTGGGGTAATTCTAAATTCACGATTTAATAACAGAAATCACTAGGATCCGTAGATACAGACTATGCCTGAAATCTAGCTGGTGGGCATCGCCCACCCTACGCTATATTGTATATTTAATTATACTCATCTACTTAAACTACTATTCACGAAACCACTACCGATAAAGAGCCTGTCGATCGAATCCAGCTTTATCAAGAAACTTATAAGCAATTTGCAACCGTTGTTCGGCAATAATCGCGCGACTTTCTAGCTCTTTAAACTTAGCTTCAGTTTCCTGATTTAACTTAGCTTGGTCTTTCAGTTTTGCTTCCAATTCACTAATTATTAGCATCACCCGATCTGGATCGACTTTTAACTGCTTTTCCTGAATTTTCTTAGCTAAATCTGATGAGATCGATTGGGAATAAGGTCGATCTGTCTTTGTGTTAACAACTGGCTCAACCGATTCTGGCAGGGCAGCTTGAGAGTTATTTGCTATCTGTGATTGATTACTTTGGGCTAGCCACAATACCTTATTATCGCGCTTGAGAACAAGTTGACCAGCGATCGTTTTAATCGTAAAAGTACCTGCATTGACAGTGATGCCCTGGACTGGATACCAGTTATCTTTGAAGTTGACCAAGATATCCATATTAAACCGCTGTTTATTTTGGAATCTTTCAGTTGGCCACCATTTTTTCCACAGAATCGATGGATCGGTATAAGAGATTTTATAACCAGCAGGTGTGACGTAGTGTTTATACTCAACAAATCCAACCCGATTAGCATCGCCAATCAGCACAAAGTCTCGATCGATCAAAGCTTCATCAATTAATTTTAAAAATGGTGAGCTGTGCTTGATAATTATATTGCGGGGCTTAGTCTGCAAATACATAATTGCGATTGCATCACCACTGCGTGTCAGCAGTTGAGACACGCCACCATTGACTTCCAGCCGGAGATTAGTACTGGCTAAAAGTTGATTACTACCTTGAGCAAACTTTTCTACTAGTTTGGTATCATCTAGCTCAAATATATTCGATTTTATCGATAGTTTGCTAATCATGTTAGTTGATATAAAATTTGAGAAAATAGATAGGTTAGTAGAATTGCCCGATTGCTGGTAGTTTACAAAGCTGGATATATCGTAGGGTGGGTATCGCCCACCATCTGGGATCTTCGCCAAAATTCAACTTTGGATCGAAATACTCCTCAATCTAAGAGTACCCATCTCGATCGATCTAAATCGCTAATTGCCTGAATGTGCAGCACAATAACCATCGAATACGCCAATCATAGCCAACGACTTAATTGATTCGTATCCGACAAATGTATGAGGTTTAAGGTTAGCCAGCGGTTAAAACCGCCGCTGTCTTGTCGTTTTTTTATTCGGGGGGAACCCCCGTTGGCGGAGCCTCTCCCCCTGTAGATTAAAAACGCCGCTAGTGATGCAAAGTCCGCTTACGCGGACTAAAACTATCCCAAAACTTCTCCCACAGTCAATCTCATGCCATTGACTAAATCCGTACCAGACTGCGGACGCTTGCCTGCTAGTTGAACTTCACGTAACAGCAGACAACCAGAGCCAGTTTGAACAATTGGGCCTAAGCCTTTGACAATTTTGACGATCGAGCCAGGTACACTGAGGCTAAGATCTAAACTAGCTATCTCAGGTATTAACTTCTGAATCTCTGGGGGTAAGTTAGCTTGAAACTCTGCTGATAATGGTAGTGTGGCAAGAATTTTGAGGGACTGTGCGCGAAACGTAGCGACACAATTGGGATAGAAACCCCGAATCTGATTATGGAGTGAAATGTTCGATCGAGTCCAGTCAATGAGGTATTCTGATTTCTGAATCGGCGGTGCTGCAATTGTGTCCAGATGCGCCTGGGGGATGGGTGTAGTTTGATCGAGGTTCAGAATCGTCTCAACTAGCAAATCAGCACCTGCAACGGCTAATTTTGCCGCTAATTCATCAGCATTATCGCTCAGACTTACCTGAGTCTCGTACTTGAGCAGCATCGCCCCCGTATCCATCCCCGCATCCATCAACATGGTGGTAATACCTGTAACTGTCACACCATCTGTTAAGCAGCGTTGAATCGGAGCTGCGCCACGATACAGAGGTAAAAGTGAACCGTGAACGTTGATACACCCTGACTTTGGTATGTCCAAGATTTCATGGGATAATATCTGCCCGTAGGCTACTACTACAAATATATCTGCTTGGAGAGCGCGGAGGGACTCGATCGTTTCTAGATCTTTTTTAATCCGCGCAGGTTGCCACACTGGAAGTTGGTGCGCTGTTGCCAGTTCTTTAATCGGCGACGGTACAAGCTGACTTCCTCTCCCTCGCTTTTTGTCTGGCTGCGTCACTACCCCCACCACCTCGAAGGCTGGGTTGGCAAGGAGTTTTTCTAGGGTGGGAATAGCAAATTGGGGTGTGCCGAAAAAGGTAATTCGCATGATGTGGGCTTCGTTCTGGTACCGCCAACGATTGAAATCGTGGCTAATGTTGCAAAGTCCGCCTTCTCCTGACGGAGACGCTACGCGAACGCGGACTGGAATATTAGTCCGCGAAGGCGGACTTTGCATCATGAGCAGAGACTTCAGTCTCTAGGCTCTTCTTAACCCGAATTAACTTAATTAACAGAAACTCGTTGCTCTAGACTCGCCTG
>JANNDL010000055.1:0-10876 GCA_031387665.1 Chamaesiphon sp. OTE_75_metabat_95
TTCTAATTCCCGTGCGATTCAAGCAATGTTAGACCAAGCTGCCACAGACAGGCTCAATCATGAGGCGAGGATGGAGAAGCTAGAGAAATTGTCAGAAGGACTAGTGAATATGTTAAGTTCGATTGATGAAGATCGTCCGACTATTTTACGGAGGCTCAATACGATTGAGCAGAAGACAAATTCGATCCTCGATCGTCTACCGCCTAATAATTAGCCAATTTGCCGCAGATTGCCAGCCTGAACAGAGATATCTATTTTAACTAATCTCGATCGACTATTGTCTAATAATTAATCAATTTGCCGCAGTTCACTATCCTACTATTTGGGCGCACAAACAGCAAGTGCATCTTCCAAATAACTCGCAGGTTGCCACCAAGTTTGCAACTTTAATAAAGCTGGATACAAACGATCGTCAGCAAATACTTCTGCCGCTTCGATCGCTAACATACTGACATTATCAGACATGAGTTCCTGTATTAGTCGCGGTATAATTCTTGAATCTTTACGGTTTGCTAATCCAACTAACGCCTCGCCATAAATTTCTGCTGTTTCATCATCTTCACTATCCTCTGTGAGAAACCTTTGATATAGTGCTGCTCGAATAGCTGGTGTATCTACTTCAATTAAAGTTCCCAAACCAAAAGTTGCCCAATCGCGAATTAAGGGACAAACATCTGCTGACAAGTTAATTAATCCAGCAATTGCTCTTTCGTCATCATGTTCGCTTAATCCAATAACAACGCCATAGCGAACCTCCCAATCAGGGTGCAGACAAAATTTTAATTGTGGTGTGATCGATCGAGAATCTTTGAGATGTCCTAACGCAATACAAATACTTCTTAGCATCAGTGGATCGAATTCCTGCTCTAGCAATCTTATCAGTGTATCCAAGCATTCATCTGGAAAAGTTCGCTTTGGAATACCTAATTGTCCCAGAATATCTATACCTAGCCATCTTTCAGCGGGAATCGAACTTTTAGTCAGCATTATAGATCGATCGAGCACCTCTCGATCTCCTCGGTACTGAAGTAACGAAATAAAGTGCCAACGCTCTTTTTGAGAATCACTATCTTCTTCAGGTGCGTCTAATGCGAGCCGAATTAATTCATCTGTAGGTCTTGGATCTCTGTTTGACATGAACACCTAAAACTTAGATAAATAGACTAGGTGATACATTAAAGTATGTGCCCAGTTTTTTTGCTTGCTCCTTACTAATTTGTCGCTTGCCATTGACGATCGATGATATCAATCCACTAGACATGCTTAACACGCCGATTAAGTCCGATTGCTTCATTCCTTTCCCCGCCATCAAATGCTGCAAAAATTCATGGGGCGTGGTTTTTTGCCACTCTTTGAATGAATAATATTTCTCTTCAAATTCTTCGATTAAAAGCACAATTACTCGAAGTAGGGCTGTTTCTTCGATCGAGCGGTTCTGTCCCTTGAACATTAGTGCTTCAACAATTGCCAAGCATTTTTCGTTTTCGGCTTCTGTCTCAATTATTTTAGGAGCTATTTTTAATTCTTTAAGTAGATTGATATACTTTTCTTCATCGAAAGTATGGGTCGTTTTTCCAATCGTCTTTGTCGTAGTCAGCATGGCTCAAAAAATATTTAAAGTAGGCGATTTGCTCTTGATATTCAATACTCAGAATCATTCGGTACTTATTACCTTTGATATTTATCACCGTAAAATTTCCGACTGATTCTGCATCTCGGTAGTCCTGCTGTACATCGATGAGACTTTCCCATTCTGCCTGCTCTACTTTTTTACAAAAGTCTTTAATGATCCTATCTACGTCAGGATACTTAGCCGCAGCTTGTTTGACTCTGCGAGCCGATATTAAATGCATGTGGACGATCGATCCGAACAAGTACACTAAATTCAATTCTTTCAGATTGAAAGGTTTTTGTCAAGCTTTTGCATGATTCGATCGGGTGATCCAGACGAGCCGAATCGAGTTAATGCTAAAATATCTGTACTATCTCAACCTGTGAGGTAAACTGCAATGATGATCGTAACAGCAAAATGGAGTCTCCAAGATTATCACCAGATGATCGAGACGGGGTTACTTGATGAGCGAAAAGTAGAGCTAGTAAATGGGGAAGTTATTGAGATGTCACCAGAGGGTGCCCCACATTCATCATATTGTGGCGAAATCGCTGAGTATTTACGTCGAATATTGGGGGATAGAGCAAAAGTACGCGAAGCTCATCCGATTACTTTAGTCACTAATTCAGAACCAGAACCAGATATTGCAATTGTCAGAAATCGATCCACATTGTATCGCGATCGACATCCCCATCCAGAAGATATTTTTTGGTTGATTGAGATTGCTAATTCTACACTTGCTAAAGATCTAGGTATGAAAAAAGATCTTTATGGGAATGCCGGAATTGCCGAATACTGGGTGTTGAATTTACAGACAACGAAGCTCATTATCTTTCGAGATTTGGGAAAATCTGGCTATCAATCTGAAACTAGTTTAACTACTGGGATCATTTCCCCCTTGGCTTTTCCAGATCTGGAGATCGATATTCAACAGCTACTTGCTTAGGTTTCAGCAGGATCACGATCGGGTAATAATTCATCCCGCAGTCGTGAAATAATGGTGGCATCATCGACTCGATCAAGAATTTCTTTAATCACTGTGTTTGCACCCAATTGTCCCCAGGTACAACCTTCCTCAAGGTAAGTTTGGGCAGCTTTTCCGACCATATACGCGCCGTAACCTGCTACTGCGGCTTGGACTGCACCTGCGCCTAGATAGCCAGGAATTGCTGTCACATTAACGCTCGAACCGATTAGTAGGGCTGCTGTTTTACCTACTCCAAAGACAACGCCAGTTGCTAGTTCGCCTAATAATAAACTGGCACTACTAAAGATAATTCCATTCAATAGTTTCTTTAGCTCATAGTTAGTCATCGGTAGATTGTAGAGCTTGGCAAGCGATCGAATCAACCATAGATCTATCAATACTCCACCCAATACATCAAATACTGCGATCGGATTTGCAGCTACTGCGATCGCTTTATATCGGGCAAATTTCCACACTAAAGCATTTGCTTCAGATTTTAGATTTTCCAGAGTACTTTTTGCCAAATTTGATTCAGCCGATCGAGCTTGAACTAGAGCATTAATTGCGAGTAAAGAGCGACCTTCTCGTGTTAATAGTTCTTGAATTTTAGCTTTGAGTGGTTCAATTTGAGGAGCGGGTTTTTCCCATTCAAATTTTTTTGTACCATCAGCGTATTCGATTCGCACTTGCAGCGGTGTGGGATCTGCGGCAATCATCACCACTTCATCTGCCGATAATAATCGCTGCAATAATTCGTCGCTAGCATTGCCACCACTCAAATTCTGGAGTTGTTTATAGATAACTTGCTGCTCGATTTCAGGATAGAGATCGGACTTGTTAAATACTAACAATAATGGCTTTTGGGCTTGCCGGAGTTCACATAAAGATTGATATTCTAACTGAGTAATGTCACCTGCAATAATAAACAAAATTAAATCTGCTTGACGCACGACTTCGGCGGACATTTCTGCACGTGCTTCGCCATCAATCTCGTCCAGCCCAGGTGTATCGATGAGGTCGATTTGAATAATTCCATCTGGCGACCACCGGATTGACCTGGGAAATCTCGTCACCCCGTTCAACGGCCCTGTTTCCAGCACTTTTTCACCCATCAAGGCATTGAGCACCGCTGATTTACCCCGACTGACCATCCCAAATACCGCAATACTATAATTAGTCTGCTCCAGCTTGGCTAGGGTGTGCGCTAAGGTGTCCAGATCGCTTTGTAAGCTCGGTGAAACTTCTCCCACCTTTGTAATTGCATATCGATCTAAACTCTGCTTGAGGCTTGCCCTAGCACGATCTAAATCCAAAGATACTGGTGCGGGTGAAGTTGGTGGTGGCTCAGGACTACTCACCGCTGGTGTCGCAGCAGATTGAGCTAAATTTTGATTGAGACTCACTTTAGCGGGATCTAAGTCCAAAGATACTGGTGCCGGAGAAGTTGGGCTTGGATCAGGATTGCTCATGATGCTGAATGCACGATCGCGGGAATGATCCAACAGAGTAGCATTCCTCTGCTGACGATGAATACCCTGTTCGCAAAAAAACCGCTAAGATCGAAATCAGCGATCTGCTCACTTAAAGAGACTGCGCCACAGATTACTCGAACAGAAATAGAGAGAATATGCGTTTAATTTTGATGACTGGTAAAGGTGGTGTCGGTAAAACCTCCGTCGCGGCGGCAACTGGATTGCGGTGTGCCGAATTAGGTCATCGGACGCTCGTGCTCAGTACCGATCCCGCTCACTCTCTTGCGGACAGCTTTGATATGGAGATGGGGCACGAACCCCGTGAAGTTCGCCCCAATTTGTGGGGAGCGGAATTAGACGCACTCAAGGAGCTAGAAGGTAACTGGGGCGCAGTTAAGCGGTACATCACCGATGTGCTTCAAGCGCGGGGTATGGAAGGGGTTCAAGCTGAAGAACTGGCGATCTTACCAGGGATGGATGAGATTTTTGGACTGGTGCGGATGAAGCGGCATTTTGATGAGGGGATTTATGATGTGCTGATTATTGACTCAGCACCGACGGGAACCGCTCTGAGACTACTGAGTTTACCTGAAGTTGGTGGTTGGTACATGCGGAAGTTCTACAAGCCATTACAAGCTGTTTCCGTCGCACTTAGACCTCTGGTAGAACCATTTTTCCGACCAGTTGCGGGCTTCTCTTTGCCAAACAAGGAAGTGATGGATGCACCCTATGAATTTTACGAGCAAATCGAAGCTTTGCAAAAGATTTTGATGGATAATACTGTCGCTTCGGTACGACTGGTAACGAATCCAGAGAAAATGGTAATCAAGGAATCTCTTCGCGCTCATGCTTATTTGAGCTTGTACAATGTGTCCACAGATATGGTGATTGCCAATCGGATTATTCCCGAAACTGTGACGGATCCCTTCTTCAAAACGTGGAAGGAAAATCAGGAGAAATATCGCCTAGAAATTCACGAAGATTTTCATCCGCTGCCTGTTAAGGAAGTACCATTGTATACGGAAGAGCTGTGTGGACTTGAAGCTCTCGATCGATTGAAGGAGACTCTCTATGCCAATGAAGATCCTAGTCAAGTTTACTATAAAGAAACGACGACGAGAATCGTTCAAGAAGGCAATAGCCAGTACAGTCTCGAACTGTATCTGCCAGGAATTGCTAAGGATCAAATTCAACTCAATAAAACTGGCGATGAGCTAAATATTCGGATCGGTAATCATCGTCGGAATATGGTACTACCACAGGCTCTGGCAGCACTTCAGCCCAGTGGGGCAAAGATGGATGAGGATTATCTCAAGATTAAATTTGCCTAGATGTCTGGGCAATCTCGGATCTTGCATCAAAACATAGTTGCTGGTGGGGTTGGGCAGGTTTTGTTGATATCTTTTAGTGCAAATCCGTACTGATTAGCATGAACCTGCCCCTACGAGGCATGAACATAAATTTCAATTTGGAGTTAACGAATTCGCGCTATTTTCGAGATTGCAACGAAAAGTTTGGTAGTATATTACTAGCAATAATTTTATTGCAAATATAATATTCAAATAAATTGAGTGTAGAGGTAATTAGAATGTCTCATCTCACCTGCTACCGTCTAATATCAATCTCGCTAGGGATGGCGATTTTAACTGCTATGGTTCCGGTGTCAGCAAAAGAAGTTGGCAACACGATTGATATTAGCCCCAGCATCAAATCGACTGTACCATCAAAACCAGGCTTAAACATTGGATTAGAACCAATCATCGCTCAGGATCTTCCACTCAAACCATCTAGCCAGCCAATCGCGAATACTCCAGTTAATGCCAATCAAAAACAACCATTGGGCTTGGGTGTCAATCCGCAAATTGGTACGCTCGGTATTGGCATCAGCGTAGCCAAATCCTTGACACCGCAAGTTAATGGTAGGTTGGGCTTTAACTTTGGTAAGCTCGATGCTAGCCGCACTGATAGTGGGATTAGCTATGATTCGCAGTTGAACTTGAGCAGCGTCCAGCTATTTGGTGACTACTATCCCTTCAGCAGCAGTGGCTTTCGGGTTACTGGTGGCTTAGTTGCTCAGAACAACACATTTTCTGTCACCAGCAAGCCTAGTAATGGTAGCTATACGATCGATAATGTTCAGTATCCTGCCAGTACAGTAGGTAATCTGACTGGTGAATATAAGTATGCTAACTCGATCGCGCCGTATGTTGGGATCGGTATTGGTAAATCCACTAATGACGGTTTTGGCTTTAATGCTGATTTGGGCTTGATGTTTACAGGTGCGCCTAAAGTCTCGCTCAATGCCAGCAATCCAATTTTTAACAACAGCCCAGTTACCCGCACCCAACTAGATAATCAAGTTCGCCAAACCGAGAGCGATCTCAAGGGATTTAATGTCTATCCCGTGATCTCTGTCGGACTTTCCTACGGATTTTAACTAAAGTTAGACCTTTAAGTCTACTTTAGTAAATCCTCGGCGTAATTGGAGTTGTCGATCGAGCCAACGATGTCTAATTCTACCGCCAATGATCGGAGCCAAGCGACTCGCGGCATGTCGTAAGATCGGGTAGTTGTGCATCAGTTCTGCTTGAGCAACTTCGGCTTGCTGAAGGCGTTGAATCTCGACGATTTCGGGTTCCCGTTCGGCTTGAATTTGGGCGAGTGCGGTATCAATTGCGGCTAAATTTGCTCGCTGCTGCAACACTGGCACCAGATGATTCGTAGCAACGATGACATCTCGCAACGCCATATTAATCCCCTGAGCACGAATCGGGGACATCGGATGTGCCGCATCTCCCAGCAGCAGTATTCCAGGCTGATGCCACTGCGGACAACGCCCCACCACTATCGATAATAATAGTGGTCGCTCAATCCCCTCTTTCTGAGCGCGAAAATGACCAGCTAACCAATCAGGTGACGCTACTGCGAGTTTTTCTGCCCAATCGACCTGCTGCCATTCAATTTGATCGTCCCGATTTAGCGACCAGCCCACCTGAAGATTGCCCTCAGAGCCTTGGAATACTCCAAAAGCAGCTTCACCCCGCAAAATCGAATGGAACACGTTCTCAGCCTGAAAATCAGGGCTACTGGGCAATTTAAACCAGAGAATATCAAAGCTTTGCTCGGCTTGGACTAGTTCTAACTTCGCTTGTTGACGAACAATCGAATTTCGCCCGTCAGCACCAATTACTAGATCTGCCGCGATCTCCCTGCCGTCACTCAGTTGTACGCCTGACACTCGCTCGTTTTGCCATGATAGATTCCGCACTGCGGTACCTTGGATTAGCTCAAAGTTCTCACATTGGCTAGCTCGCTCTAATACTGCTTCTAATAAAGCAGGCTGGGAAACGAGAGTACAGGGTTTACCACCAGCTTCCATCGGCTCATTCACCCGAAAGATTGGTCGATTTTCGATGTGGAATTCCCAGGCATCGATCGCACGATGTGGTATGTTTGCAAATATATCAGTAAGTCCCATCTGCTCGATCGCATCCAAACCGCTAGGCATCAAAGCTTCGCCCCGAAATATCCGCCGAAAGCTGCGCGAGGCTTCAATTAATTTAACCGCAATCCCTCGCTGTGCCAGCAACATTGCCAAGGTTGACCCCGTAGGACCAGCACCAATAATTACAACTTGGGTCATTACTTGTTACAAGCCTGCTAAAGTACGAAGCTTCTTATATTCTATTGACGATCGTTATTTTCTGGTATTCTACCTAGAACATAACGATCGTCAATGGATCTGTAGGGGTAGGTTCATGCTAACCAATGTCGATGCTATATTCGATCTTAAACAAAACCTACCCTCCTCCACTCAGACTGCTAAAGTCGATCGATTAAGTTGGCACATAAGCTGTTATTTTTGTTCTGGTTAGTCCCGTATATTGCAGCTTTTGCAAATCAGGACAGCCACGCATATCCCGCGTATGCAGAAATACATGATCGATGCTCGAACCCTGGGCTTTATGAGTAGTGAGACAGTAAGCATAAGGGCAGTAATCATAAGCTTTGTCTAAATCGGCAGCTTTGTACCATTCTTTTTTACTGCGATAATCTTGAATTAGTTCTTGACGTTTTAGCTCCGAGGCTGGATCTAATATCTTTAGTTTTTGGCGGCCACCACTTTCGGTAATTACAGGAATTTCGTACCAACTAAATTGGGAGTTTTGACTAGCAAGACAGTCACCAGTAATTTGGCATTCTTCAGAATTATTGACAATAATATTCCACTCTTTTTTCTTTTTAATACTTGACTGATTGAATTTAGATTCTCTAAACACAGGTTTTCTAGCAATTAATAGATCGCCAACTTGGAATGGGATTGCGTGCTCGCCCCATAGCTGCAATCTGATCCAGTTATTAATTGATTCGGCTGTATTGTTGCGCCAGACTAAGATCCGACAATAGTTTGGATCTGCTTGCCACTGGGGTGATTTAATTAACTTGGCTGCTGTACTCAGCCATTCTTGATAAGGTAGGCAAATAATTGACTGATCTGCTGTTGTTTGAAACGGATATAAATTAGTTTGATAACGCGGTTCTGTCCGCATCTGTTCGGCGACTTTACTAATATCGCCGTCATATCTAATTACTTCAGTGAGAGTGGCTTCTTGGGTGATTAGTGGCGTAGTGGCGACGATTGGTTCTGATTCGCCGACTGGCGGTAATTGGGCTGCATCACCAACAAATAATATCTTTGTTTTTGCGCCAAGTGCTTTTTCTAGCTCGGCAAAATTTGTCGAACTCACCATACTAAATTCATCAATGATAACGATATCAAAATCTAGTTTTGCCTTGGATTTAATTGTAAACTCTTCGATGCCTGTTTCTTCATTTAGGCGCGGTTGTTGACCGAGCAATTGTGCCACTGTCATGGCATCAATTTTAACACCAACAATACTGGCGATCGATCTAATATTTTTAGTTGCTTTATTTGTCGGCGCAGCCACCACATAGTCAATCTGTTGCAACTTCAACCACTTAATTAATTCTGCAATCAAAAAGCTTTTACCTGTACCTGCATATCCCACTAATCGGAAGTAGCGAATACTTTTACTCTTAGCAAATGCTTGAAGAGCCACAAAAGCTTGCTGTTGAGATGCTGTTAGTTGTGATTGATTTAATCCTACCGACGGCACAACAGTGGACACTGCTGGTGGGGATTCCCATTCAGATAGAGCGGTGTCTAATTTAACTAGCATCGCCTGTTGCTGCGATCGAGTCAACTTTTCGTGCAGCACAATTAGCTTGTAGACATAATCTTCGAGTTCTTTGGTTAGGGGTTGCATGTCTGGGAGTTGGGAGTTGGGAGTGATTTAGTTCACAGTAGTTAGAAAATTCACGAGTTAACTTATGAACATACCCCGATTCGTTCCCTAAGATCATGCGTAAGTTTCTAAGCTGTGGATTAATTACTGCCTTCGCTATCATCCCTACTGCTCTTAGAGTCTATGCCGAACCACCTCCAGCAGAGCCAGTGGTTGTCTTGACAGAAAGTACTATTCCAGTTAACTGTGGTAGTGAGAAATGTTCTTGAGCGGGAGATGGGGAGACTGGGAGACTAAAACCACCATCCACCAACTCTAAAACTGCTTAAGAAACCGCAAATCGCTCCCATACAGCTTGCGAATGTCGTCGATTTGATGCAGCACCATTGCCATCCGCTCGACTCCAAAGCCTGCGGCAAAGCCATTGTAGACTTCTGGATCGTGACCGACTTTGGTGAGAACATTAGGATCTACCATGCCGCAACCCATGATTTCTAGCCATCGCCCTTGCCATTGGACATCGACTTCGGCAGAGGGTTCGGTAAAGGGGAAATAACTAGCACGGAACCGAATTGGTAATTCCATCCCAAACGCCTGAGTCAGGAATTCTTTAATTGTACCTTTGAGATCGGTAAATGTGAGATCGGGGGCAATTGCGAGAATTTCGATTTGATGGAATACGGCTGAATGGGTTGCATCAACTGTATCGCGCCGATAGCATCGCCCAGGTGAAATGATCCGAATCGGTGGCTCATTCTCCTCCATATAGTGGATTTGCACTGAGGATGTATGGGTACGCAGCAGATTTCCATCAGGTAAATAGAAGGTATCCTGCATGTCCCGCGCGGGATGATCTGGCGGGGTATTGAGAGCCTCAAAATTGTAGTAATCCGTCTCCATTTCTGGCCCTGTGGCGACAGTATATCCCATACCCACAAAGATATCGATCATCCGATCGATCGTCCCATTAATTGGATGAATCCGCCCCTGAGTCTGATATACTCCTGGCATGGTAACATCGATCGTTTCCGCTGCCAACTGTGCCTGAATTTGAGCAGCCTGGAGATCGGCTTTCGATCGATCTAATTTTTCCTGAATCGCATCCTTGACTACATTCGCAGCCGCCCCAATTGCTGGGCGTTCCTCTGCGGATAGCTTGCCCATCCCGCCCAGTATTTTGGAAATCTCACCTTTCTTGCCCAGATAGTCTACTCGCAATTGTTCCAATACTTCTAGGGTATCAGCAGACGCGATCGCATCTAGGGCTGTGGCTTGAAGTGTCGCTAGTTGTTGTTCGAGATCGCTCATTTGATAATTGATAATTGATAGTTGATAATTACCGTTATTCGGCAACAATCTTAGCAGCAACTGCTCACTAACTTAGATTCTAACCGATGATAAACATCCAGGCATAATCGAAAACCCCACCGAAGCTATAGCGATGGGGTTTTCAGTTGGTGTGTGGTTTGAGTAAGCCATAGGCTGAAGCCACACAATCAGAACATAATTCTGGTTCGACTTTGGATGTCGGTTCGAGAAACACCGCAGGTGAAATTCT